>JBBSQN010000055.1:0-33145 GCA_038257875.1 Mycobacteriales bacterium | reverse complement strand
TGCGACGCAAATATGTCAGGGTGATCACTGCGGACTTGAACAGTCCCAGGATCGGCGGCCACGATTTCCGGTCTTTCGCAGGAATAGCGTTGATCATTGCGCACAGGTCCACGATCTCGTCGCGAAAGAACCCGGTGGTATAGTACATTCTTGGCGGCCCGTTTACGTGAGGTTGGTTATGGCAAGCCGGATTCTTGCAGCAAACGGGCCGCCGCCCGTGGCGACACGCCGAGCAGAGACATACACTTTCGGATGTAAATAGTCACAAGGCCGGCTGAATAACCCTCAATGTAGACGTCACCTTGCTTAACGCAGACGTCACCGAACGTATCTGAACGGGGTCACTAAAGAGTGCTTCGCGCACTCTAACAGGGGATCTACACGACGTGCCGTTCACCCCTACTGTAAGAGGGCGAGTCCAACTCGCTCGTTGTTGTCGAATGAGTGATGGGAGCATGTGGAATGAGTCTGATCCAGACTGGCATCCTCAAGTTGGGATCAAGCAACGCGACGGAGCTTAAGGGAGGGAATGTGGCTACGTTCACAGAGGTCAAGTTCCCTGCGGCATTTCCTGCCGGCTCGACGGTGATCGTGACGGCGAATACCCAGACCTTCGTTGGTCAGGACACGCCAGGAATTCGAATCGCCAACGTCACGGAAAGTGGTTTCTTCATCCGCCTCAACGAGCTGGTGGGTGCAGGAAAGGCGCTGGGTGACGGAAAGCATGCCGAGGAGACGGTCGGCTGGATAGCTTCGACCGTGTAATCTACGGGGTGCTCCGCGCACCGTCGGTCGGGTACGGGATCGGGACAGAAGGAGCCCGATCCCCGTTGACACCGGCGACGGCGGCACCTTGGTGTTACGTCAGAGCCGATGGTGCAGTGCCTCCGCCGCGGCGAGTAAGTCGGCGGCCCAGCGCACGCCTGGGCGGCGTCCGATCCGGTCCACGGGGCCGGAGACCGACACGGCGGCAACGACCTCCCCGGAGCCGTTGCGGACCGGGGCCGACACGCTCGCCACCCCCGCCTCGCGTTCGGCCACGCTCTGTGCCCAGCCGCGCCTGCGGACCTCGGCCAGCACTCGCTCGTCGAACGTCGCCTCGGCGAGCATCGCGCTCATGACGGCGGGTTCGGCCCAGGCCGCGAGCACCTTGGCGCCCGAGCCCGCGGTCATCGGCAGCCGGGAGCCGACCGGGACGGTGTCGCGCAGGCCGCTGGCGGGTTCGGCGGCGGCCACGCAGACGCGCTGCTCGCCGTCGCACCGGTAGAGCTGCACGCTCTCGCCGGTGATGTCGCGCAGCCGCGGCAGCACGGTGCCTGCGGCTTCGAGCAGCGGATCGACGCCCCCGGCCGCGAGCTCGGCGAGCGCCGGCCCGGGACGCCAGCGCCCGTCCGCGCCCCGGTGCAGCAGCCCGTGCACCTCCAGTCCGACGGCGAGGCGGTGCGCGGTGGCGCGCGGCAGGCCCGTGCGCTGGCACAGCTCGGCCAGCCCGCACGGCTGCGTCGCGGCGACCCGGAGCACCCCCACGGCCTTGTCCAGCACGCCGATACCGCTATGCTGTCTCACATCGCGATACTAGCTTCCCGATATGTGAGACGCCATTCGACGCGGAGGAGGTAGGCGTGGGACGCACGCTGACCGAGAAGGTCTGGGAGGACCACCTGGTCCACAGCGGTGAGGGCGCCGAACCCGACCTGCTCTACATCGACCTGCACCTGGTGCACGAGGTCACGACCCCGCAGGCGTTCGAGGGGCTCCGGCTCGCCGGCCGCCGGGTGCGCAGGCCGGACCTCACGCTGGGGACCGAGGACCACAACGTCCCGACCACCGACGTCGAGTTGCCGATCGCGGATCCTGTCTCGCGCACGCAGGTGGAGACGATGCGCAGCAACTGCGCCGAGTTCGGGGTGCCGCTCTACCCGATGAACCACGCCGAGCAGGGCATCGTGCACGTCGTCGGTCCGCAGCTGGGGCTCACCCAGCCCGGGATGACCGTCGTCTGCGGCGACAGCCACACCTCCACCCACGGCGCGTTCGGCGCGCTGGCCTTCGGTATCGGCACCTCCGAGGTGGAGCACGTGCTGGCCACCCAGACGCTGCCGCTGCGGCGGTTCGCGACGATGGCGATCAACGTCACCAGCCCCGACGGGCGGCTGCGGCCCGGCGTCACGAGCAAGGACGTCGTGCTCGCGATGATCGCCCAGATCGGCACCGGCGGCGGCCAGGGTTACGTGCTGGAGTACCGCGGCAACGTCATCGAGAACCTCTCGATGGAGGCCCGGATGACGATCTGCAACATGTCCATCGAGGCGGGTGCCCGAGCGGGCATGATCGCTCCTGACGAGACGACGTTCGCCTACCTGAAGGGCCGCGACCACGCGCCTCAGGGCGCCGACTGGGACGCCGCGGTCGCCTCCTGGCGGGAGCTGCGCACCGACGCCGACGCCACGTTCGACGCCGAGGTCGACATCGACGCCAGTGCGCTCACCCCGTTCGTCACCTGGGGTACCAACCCGGGCCAGGGCGTGCCGCTCGGCGAGCGGGTGCCCGATCCGGCGACGATCGTCGACGAGAACGAGCGTGCCGCCGCCGAGAAGGCGCTGGCCTACATGGATCTCGCGGCCGGCACCCCGCTGCGCGAGGTTGCGGTCGACACCGTGTTCGTCGGCTCGTGCACCAACGGCCGCATCGAGGACCTGCGGGCCGCCGCGGAGGTCATCGAAGGCCGGAAGGTCGCCGACGGCGTCCGGATGTTGGTCGTCCCGGGCTCGATGCGGGTGCGGTTCCAGGCCGAGGCGGAGGGCCTGGACGCGGTCTTCACCGCGGCGGGCGCCGATTGGCGTTCCGCGGGCTGCTCGATGTGCCTGGGGATGAACCCCGACCAGCTCGCCCCGGGTGAGCGCAGCGCGTCGACGTCGAACCGCAACTTCGAGGGCCGGCAGGGTCGGGGCAGCCGCACCCATCTCGTCTCACCGCTGGTGGCCGCGGCGACCGCCGTGCGCGGCACCCTCTCGTCCCCGGAGGACCTGGACTGATGGAACCGTTTCGCAGCCACACCGGCATCGGCGTCCCGCTCCGGCGATCCAACGTGGACACCGACCAGATCATCCCGGCCGTCTACCTCAAGCGGGTCACCCGTACCGGGTTCGAGGACGGGCTGTTCCACGCCTGGCGCCAGCAGCCCGACTTCATCCTCAACATCGAGCCGTTCTCCCGCGGCTCGGTGCTGGTGGCGGGGCCGGACTTCGGCACCGGGTCCTCGCGCGAGCACGCCGTCTGGGCGCTGCAGGACTACGGGTTCCGGGTGGTGATCGCGTCGCGGTTCGGCGACATCTTCCGCGGCAACTCCGGCAAGCAGGGCCTGCTGGCCGCGCAGGTCGCCCAGCCCGACGTCGAGCTGCTGTGGAAGCTGCTGGAGAACGATCCGGGCACCGAGGTCACTGTCGACCTGATGGAGAAGACGGTGCAGGCGCGTGACCTCACCGTCGCGTTTGGGATCGACGACTACACGCGCTGGCGGCTGCTCGAGGGGCTCGACGACATCGGGCTCACGCTGCGCCACGCCGAGGACATCGCGGCGTTCGAGGCGACCCGGCTGGCGCGGTTGCCGGTGACCAGCGCGCCCTGATCCGAACCAGACGAGCGTGCTGGCGTACGGCGCCGACCAGGCTCTACGGTCGCGGGTATGAACAAGACCCAGCTCGTGGCCGCGCTGGCGGGGCGTATCGGCGACCGGCGTACCGCGGCCATCGCGGTGGACGGGCTGCTCGAGATCATCGTGGACGCTGTCTGCGCCGGCGACTCGGTGTCCCTCTCCGGATTCGGTGTGTTCTCCGGTCGCGCCCGCGCCGCCCGGGTGGCCCGTAACCCGCGCACCGGCGGGATCGTCGAGGTGCCCGCCACCACGGTGCCGGCGTTCCGCCCCGGTACGGGCTTTCGTGCGGCGGTCGGCGGTAGCGCCCCTGCCCCCGGCTCTGCACCGGTCCGCCGCACGCCGGCCGTCACCACGCTGGCGCCGGTCACCGCGACCGAGCCGGTTGCCGAGGCCCCTGCGCCGTCCGCACGCGGACCGGTCACGGCCAAGGGGAACGTCCCGTTCGCCGTGGCGCCCGCCGCGAAGGCGGAGAAACCGGCCAAGGGCAAGAAGCCGAACAAGGGCAAGCCAGCGAAGGCCAAGAAGGCCAAGGCCAAGAAATAGGGTCCAGCGGGCTCAGTCGGTCGGACGCGGGTAGTAGTCGGCCAAGCGGAGGCCCCCGTCGACGAAGGTCAGCACCCAGGCGCTGGCCTTGCGGGACGGCACCTCGCTCGACTCGACCCCGGGCAAGTTCGCGCCGGTGGCGAACGAGCCCACCACGTGCGGGATCACCCCACCCTGGCTGCACACGACCGTCACTCCGGGCACGGCGGCCAGCTCGCGCAGCCGGTCCAGCCCGGCCCCCGGGTCGTCCCAGTAGCCGTCCTCGCCCAGCAGTGGCTCGTCGGCGATCGAGACGCCGCCCAGCGCCGCCGCGAGCGGGGCCACCGTGTCCCGGCAGCGCACCGGGGACGCGCTGGCGACGCGATCCGGCCCGAACAGTGCCAGCAGCTCGCCGAGCTGGCGAGCCTGCTCGCGCCCCGCCCCCGACAGCGGCCGCAGCGCGTCGGCACCGTCCCACTGGCGGCGGCTTCCCGCCTTTGCGTGCCGCACGAGTATGAGGACCGAGGAGGGCGCGCCGATCGAGGTGAAGCGGTGCAGCACGTCGAGGTCGTGCCGGTAGGACAGCTGCTGCGCGACGTGCTCCGGGGCGAGCCAGCGCAGCTCGTCGGTCTCGTGGTTGCGTGCGAAAGTGCCGCCGCACGCCTGCGCGGCCCAGTACCGCACCAGCTTCGGTCCCTCGGGGACGAGGTAGCGCACGTCGCCGAGGACCGCGCCGAGACGAAGCGACTGGCCGGTCTCCTCGGTGACCTCGCGGACGGCGGCGAACGGCATCGACTCACCCGGGTCGAGCTTGCCCTTGGGGAACGACCAGTCGTCGTAGCGCGGCCGGTGCACGAGGGCGATCTCGGGATCGCGTGCGCCCGGCCGCCACAGCACGCACCCGGCGGCCCGGACGGCGGCGTGCGGGGTCTCCATGGCGTTCTCCGACGGCGCGGTCACTCGGTCTCGGCCACGGACGTCGCGGCGTAGCGCAGCATCATCTCGGCCTGGTGATCGCGCACCGGGGACACCGCGGAGCCCGCGGGTGGCGAGGGCTCCCACGACCCGTCGGCATGCAGCGTCCAGCACCGGGTGGCGGGATCGAGGCAGGAGTCGAACACCTCACCGAGCCGCCCGGCCAGCTCCGGGTCGGCCACCCGGAGCAGCACCTCGACGCGCCGGTCGAGGTTGCGGTGCATCATGTCCGCGCTGCCGAGCCAGTACTCGTCGGCAGCGGCGAAGTGGAACACCCGGGAGTGCTCCAGGAACCGCCCGAGGATCGAGCGCACCTGGATGTTCTCGCTGAGCCCCGCGCGGCCGGGGCGCAGCGCGCAGATGCCGCGCACCACCACGTCGACCGGCACGCCGGCCTGCGACGCCCGGTAGAGAGCATCGATCACCTGCTCGTCCACCAGCGAGTTGACCTTGAGCCGGATCCGCGCGTCCGCGTTGCCCTCGCGGTGCGACTCGATCTCGTCCTCGATGCGTCGGACGATGCCGCGGCGCACCCCGTAGGGCGCGACGAGCAGGCTGCGGTAGGAGGCCTGGCGCGAGTAGCCGGTGAGCGAGTTGAACAGGTCGGTGAGGTCGGCGCCGATGGTCGGATCGGCGGTGAGCACGCCGATGTCCTCGTAGAGCCGCGCGGTCTTCGGGTTGTAGTTGCCGGTGCCGACGTGGCAGTAGCGCCGGATCGTCGAGGCCTCTTGGCGTACCACGAGCGAGGTCTTGCAGTGCGTCTTGAGCCCGACGAGGCCGTAGACGACGTGCACGCCCGAGCGCTCCAGCTCGCGCGCCCAGGCGATGTTGGCCTGCTCGTCGAACCGGGCCTTGATCTCCACCAGCGCGACGACCTGCTTGCCGGCCGCGGCGGCGTCGATCAGGGCGTCCACGATGGGGGAGTCCCCGGACGTACGGTAGAGCGTCTGCTTGATCGCCAGCACGTTCTCGTCGGCGGCGGCCTGCTCGATGAACCGCTGCACGCTTGTGGAGAACGAGTCGTAGGGGTGGTGCACGAGCACGTCGCCCTCGCGGAGGGTGGCGAACACGCTGCGCGGGGTCTCCCGCTCGGCGAACGCCGGGTGCGTGGCCGGCACGAACGGGTCGTCCTTGAGGTCAGGCCGGTCCACGGCGTGCACGCTCCATAGCGCGGTGAGATCCAGCAGCCCGGGAACGGTGACGACGTCGGCGGGGTCGAGCCCGCGGGGGTCGAGCTCGCGCAGCAGCAGCTCCAGCACGTGCTCGCTCATCGTGTCGGTGACCTCCAGGCGCACCGGTGGCCCGAACCGGCGCCGGGCCAGCTCGCGTTCGAGGGCCTGCAGCAGGTCCTCGTCGCGGTCCTCCTCGACCTCCAGGTCGGCGTTGCGGGTGACCCGGAAGGCATGCACCTCGACCACGTCCATGCCGGTGAACAGGTCGCCGAGGTGGGCGGAGATGAGATCCTCGATGGGCAGGAAGGTGACCTCGGTGTCGGCGCGGCCGTCGTCGGGGCCGACCCGCACGAGCCGCGGGACGTTGTCGGGCACCTTGACCCGGGCGAACCGCTCGGTGCGCCCCTCGGGGTCACGCACGGTGACCGCGAGGTTGAGCGAGAGCCCGGAGATGTAGGGGAACGGGTGTGCCGGGTCCACGGCCAGCGGGGTGAGCACCGGGAACACCTGGGCGGAGAAGTAGTCCGACAGCCACTCGTGCTGCTCCTCGGACAGGTCCGACCAGCGCCGGATCCAGATGTCCTCCGCGTCCAGCTCGGGCAGCACGTGGTCGAGGAAGACGTGTGCGTGGGCCTCGGCGACGGCCTGGCTGCGGGCGGAGATCCGGGCCAGCTGCTCGTTCGGGGACAGGCCGTCGGCGCTGCGAACGGCCAGCCCGGCGTCGGCGCGGCGTTTCAGCCCGGCGACCCGGACCATGTAGAACTCGTCGAGGTTCGAGGCGAAGATCGCCAGGAACTTGGCCCGCTCCAGCAGCGGCTGGCTGGGATCCTCGGCGAGGGCCAGCACGCGGGCGTTGAAGTCCAGCCAGGACAGCTCGCGGTTGAGGTAGCGGTCGTCGGGCAGCTCGGAGATGGGACCGGGGGTGCGGGCGGGCGGGCTCACCGGGACCGCGGCGGCCGCGGTCCCGGAGGCGGTCGGGGCGGTGGCGGTGCGGGCGTCGGTGGGCGCGGCGGCCGGACCGGGCTCCTCGACCGGGCGTCCGGCGGGACCGGCGCCGTTCGCCGCGGCGTCCGCGTCGTGGGCGGGTGCGGTGGTGTGCACCCGCCGGATGGACGGCCGGGGTGCGCGGCGCTGGGTGCGGGTGTTGCGCCGCGGGGGTGCCGGCTCGTCGCTGGAGCCGGACTCCGGGACCGAGGATCTGTGCACGTCGTCACCCACGGCAGTGATTCTGACGCACCCGGGACCCCGTGTGCCGTACGTGTTCCCCGACATCCGGGTGAACTCTCGCACAGCGTTGCCTACCCTCCGGCACCGTCGCCGGTGAGTCGCCGTCAGGGACCGTGCGTGCTTCCACTACTTTCACCGGATGACGACGTCATCGACAGATCAGACCCGGGCGCTGGACCTGGAGGCGGATGCCGCCCGCTACCCCGACGAGCGCGGCGAGATCCTGCTGGAGGCGGCGGCGGCGTGGGAACGCGCGGGCGAGCTCGACCGCGCGCGGTCGGTGCTGACCGAGGTGCTCGCGCTCGGCGGCGAGGACGCGGGCTTCGCCCGGCACGGTCTCGCGGAGATCTGCTTCGACGAGGGTGCGGACGCGGATGCGTGGGCGCAGCTGCGGGCACTCGAGCAGGCCGGTCCGGTTGCCGCCGGACCAGCCGTGCTGGTCGCCGAGATGCTGGAACGGCGAGGTGACTACGAAGCCGCGCTCGGCTGGTTCGAGCGGGCGCTCGGCCCGGACACCGCTGCGCTCGCCGCCGCCGTCGAGCAGCGTGAGGCCCCTTCGATGAGTGACATGCCGCTCTACGGCCGGCAGCGGTGTCGGGCGAAGCTCGGCCTGCCGGCCGACGACCTGGACCGGGTCGCCGACCTCGCCGAGCAGCGCCGCCGGGACTTCTTCGACCTCCTGGACCGGGCCGCGAGGTCTCAGCCCGCCGCGACCTCCGGGCCCACCCGCGTATCGATGCTGGTCTGGCATCGGGACGAGCTCAGCCGAGCGGCGTGGCGCTGGCCTGCGGTCTTCACGAAGGACAACCACGCGGTACTGGAACGCGAGCTGCGGCGGCTCGCCGCTGATCACAACCTGGCCACCGTCCCCCTGATCCTCGGCACCGCCGACGGGTTGGGCGAGTATCTCGACCGCACCGGCGCGGACGTCACCGAGGAGTCGACGCGCCTGGCCTACGCCGAACAGGTCCGGGCGCGGGGCGGGACGATCACCTGGCCGCCCGGCCGCAACGAGCCCTGCTGGTGTGGGTCGGCGCGCAAGTACAAGAAGTGCTGCGGTGGAGCCGGAACGTAGTGAAGCGGTAGACGCTCGGTAACATTGGCAGCCATATTCACTCGAAGAGTTCCCCCTTTGGGGTGGCACCCTCCTGAAAACCCCCTTACGGTTACCCTAAGTCGTTGCCGTCGGGGCTCGGTGGTCCGCAGTGTGATGGTGCGGACGTGCGGCGCATCTGGGGAAATCCCGTAACGGGGGCAGCTCATGAGCACCTCTTCACCAGTACCGGTGCATGCAGGCAGCGTGCCGGCGCCGGAGCGCCGCAGCGGTAGGTGTCGCGCCTGCGGCCCGGCTCGGCGATCGGGGCCGTGGGCATGAAGCGGGCTGTCGTCCTGGCGGGTGGTCTCGGCACCCGGCTGCGGCCCTACACGGCGGTGATCCCCAAGCCGCTCATGCCGGTCGGGGACCGGCCGATCCTCGAGATCGTGCTGGCGCAGCTGCGGCGACACGGCTTCGAGCGGGTCACGATCGCCACGGGACACCTCGCCGGGCTCATCGAGGCGTTCTTCGGGGACGGTTCGAACTACGGTCTGAAGATCGACTACTACCGGGAGCGCGAGGCTCTCGGGACCGTCGGAGCGCTCGCCCTGATCGAGGAGCTCGACCAGAACCCGTTCCTGGTGATGAACGGGGACGTGTTGACCGACCTCGACTACGACGAGCTGTTCCGCCGGCACTGTGACAGCGACGCCGCCGCCACCATCTCCGTGATCCAGCGGAAGATCCAGATCATGCTCGGTGTCATGCACTTCGAGGACGAGACCGACCCCGACCGCGTCACCGACTACATCGAGAAGCCCTCGATCGACTACGAGGCGTCGATGGGCGTGTACTGTTTCTCCCCGCGGGCCATCCGCCACATCGACGCCGGGCAGCGGCTGGACTTCCCCGATCTGATCCTCCGGCTCATCGCCGCGGGCGAGGTCGTCAACGCCTGGCGCCCCGAGGCCTACTGGCTTGACATCGGCCGTCACGACGACTACGAGCAGGCCATGGAGGAGTTCGAACGGATGCGGTCGCGGCTGCTCCCCGAGGACACGGAGGTCCGGCGCCGATGACCCGGACCGGACGCTCGATCATCTGTGTCGGTTTCGCCGAGTGGGACGCCGAGCTGTGGACGAACCAGCAGCACCTCATGAGCCGGCTCGCCCGGGGTAATCGGGTGCTGTTCGTGGAGTCGCTTGGGCTGCGCCGTCCGCAGCTGGCCGGCCGCGACCTGCGTCGGATCGGTCGGCGGCTGGTCCGCGGGCTGGCCGGCCCGCGGGAGCGCGACGGCGTGCTGGTGGTCTCCCCGCTCGTGCTGCCGTTCCACGCGAGCCGCGTGGTCCGGGCGGTGAACCAGCGGTTGCTCCGCTTCCTGGTCGGGCGCGCCGCGCGTCGCACCGGCCTGGACCGCTGCCCCGTGCTGTGGGCCTACGTGCCACAGGCCGAGGCTCTGCTGCCGACGCTGCGGCCGCGGACCGTCGTCTACCACTGCGTCGATGACATCGCCGAGCAGAAGGGAGTCGACGGTGACTCCTTCCGAGCGGCGGAGGCCCGTTTCGTCGACCGGGCCGACCTCGTGATCGCGTCGGCCCCGGCGCTGGCGGCGCGGCTTGAGCAGCGGGCTGCCACGGTGCTCTACGCCCCGAACGTCGCGGACACCGCGCTGTTCGCGACCGCCCTCGATCCCGGTCCGGCCGACCCGGCCGTGGCCGCCCTGCCGGGCCCGCGCATCGTGTTCACCGGCGCGATCGTCGCCACCAAGCTCGACGTCGCGCTGATCGCCGGGGTGGCTCGCAGCCGACCCGACTGGAGCATCGTGCTGGTCGGTCCCGTCGGCACCGGCGACCCCTCGACCGACGTCTCGGCCCTGGCCGGGTTGCCCAACGTCCATCTGGTCGGGCCGCGGCGCTACGCCGAGCTGCCCGCGGTGCTGCGTGCGGCGGACGCGGGGATCATCCCCTACGCGCTCAACGAGCTGACCAGCTCTGTCTTCCCGATGAAGGTCTATGAGTATCTCGCCGCCGGGCTGCCGGTGGTGGCGACGCCGCTGCCGTCCCTGTCCGGGATCGACCAGATCGACCTCGCTCCGGACGCGGGCGGGTTCGTCGTCGCGCTGGAGAAGGCGCTGGAGACCGACGATCCGGACACGCGGCGCGCCCGCTCGGAACGGGCCCGCGGGCACTCCTGGGACGCCCGCGTGACCGAGATCGCCGAGGCCCTGCACGCCGTCGAGGCGCTGACCCCGACCGGCACGATCGTCGCCACCCCCTACACGCCCTCGCTGCGGTCCGGTGGGGGACGGCGGACCTACGGGATCGTCTCGGCGCTGGCCGCCGCCGGCCCGGTGGAGCTGGTGTACCAGCGCACCGGCGACGGTCGGCCGGACCCGGCGTTCACCCGGCACCCCGGCGTGCGCCTGCACCCGGTGACCGGCTCGCGCGGTGTGCGCCGCCTGGGGACCTACCTCGCGGCCCGCGCCACCGGCGTGCCCGCCGGGTTCGCCCGCGGCGTCTGGCCCGAGCTCGCCGACCGGGTGCGCGCGCTCGACGACGGCCGCTGCCGGGTCGTCGCCGACGGCCCGATCGCCGCCGTGGCGCTGGGGGCCGTGGCCCGTCGCCGCCCGGTCGTCTACAACGCCCATAACCTCGAGTCGGGCTTCCGACACCTGCTCGCCGACCCCGAGATGGGGTCCGAACGCGGGCTGCGGCGCTTCGAGCGTCGGCTGCTGCACCACGCCGCCGAGGCGTGGATGGTCTCGGCCGCCGACGTGGCCGCCGCCGCGGAGCTCACGCCGGGGGCCGTCCTGCGACGGGTGCCCAACGTGGTGGACGTCGCGGCCGTCGAGTCGCGCGGGCGCGAGCGCACGGCGCTGTTCGTCGGCGACTTCACCTACGAGCCGAACCGCCGGGCGCTGCGGTTCCTCCTCGAGTCGATAGCGCCGGCGCTGGCCGCGCGGGATCGGGACGTGCGGCTCGTGGTCGCCGGTCGCGGCTGCGACACCGTCCCCACCCGCCCGCCGAACGTGGAGCTGCGCGGCTTCGTCGCCGATCTCGACGCGCTCTACGCGTCGGCGGGTTGTGCCGTCGTCCCGCTGCGTGACGGCGGCGGCTCACCGCTGAAGTTCGTGGAGGCGCTGGCGCACGGGCTGCCCGTGGTGGCCACCCGGAAGGCCGCGGCGGGCCTGGAGGCCCTCGTCGCGGGCGAGCACTTCCTGCTCGCCGAGGAGACCGCAGCCGCGCTGGCCGACGGCATCCTCGCCGCGCTCGATCCCGTCACGGCCGGGCGGCTGGGCCGGGCGGGGCGGGCGGTCGCACAGCGGGAGTACTCGGTCGAGGCACTCGTGCGGATCCTGGCGTGAACGCCCTGTCGCTCGACGAGCGCCGCTCCGCGCGCCTGCTGTTCCACAGCGAGCTGGCCGCGGGCACCGTGACCGAGGAGGCGGTGTTCACCGCACCGGAGGTGCGGGCCGCGGTCCGCACCCGCCACGTGCCGCCGCTGCCGTGGCGGGTCGCCCAGGCCGCGCTGCGCAAGGCCGGCCGCCTGAGCCCGCAGCAGCGCGTGATCGATCCGGCGGTGCGGGCCCGGCGGGCCGTGCTCGGCGCCGCCGCGGACGGACCGCCGCGGGTGCTGCTGCGGATGGACGAGTACCCGCACTGGTTGGCGGCACGGGAGCCGGCGCGCTTTGGCGACGACGCCTTCGCCCCGTGGCGCGAGATCATGGCGGCGGCCGGTTGTGCGCACCTCGTCGCGGTCGTGCCCCGGATCGCCGACGATCCGGAGCAGAAGACGGGCGGTGCCCGCGACCTCACCGACGTCGAGCTGGCGCGGCTGCGGCAGCTGGCGGCCGACGGCGTCGTGTTCGGCCTGCACGGCTACGAGCACCGCACCCGCTTCGCCCACCCGCGGCTGCACACCGAGCTCGGCCACCGCTCGCGCGCCGGGGTGGGCGCCCTGCTGGACCAGGCGCTGGGGGTGCTCTCCCGGCGGGCCGGGATCCGGCCGCAGGTGCTCGTGCCGCCCTTCAACACCTTCGACGCGTTCCAGTACCGGGAGCTCGCGGCGCGGTTCCCGGTCGTGACCGGCGGTCCGGAGTCGATCCTGCGCATGGGGTTCCATGCCACCCCCACCTGGCGTGCGGGGTCGGTCTACCTGCCCGCCTACCCGCCGCTGTACGGCACCGCCGCCGAGGTGCTGCCGGTGTTGGACCAGCAGCTCGCGGCGGACACCGGCCTGTGGACCCCGGTGGTCCTGCACTGGGGGTGGGAGGCCCAGCGCGGGTGGCGTGACCTCGAGCTGTTCGCCGAGATGATCGCCCCGTACGCAGTGCCGTGGAACACGTTCCTCGACGCGGTGGAGAGGACCAGATGAAGATTGTCTCCGTGTTGACCACGCACGCCTCCGGTGGCGCCGAGTTCGCCGCGGTGGAGCTGCTCGACTCGCTGGCCGCCCACGGGCACGAGACGGTGCTGCTGTCCAACCAGCCCGACATCGGGCGCGGCACCGCGGTGCGGGTCCGGCCCGTAGACCTCGGGCCGAAGCTCGCCGTCGGGACGTGGCCCGGCCTGGTCATCCGCACGCCCCAGCTCCTGCGCGCGATCGTCGCCGCGCTGCGCGCGGAGGCCCCGTTCGACGTGCTGCTCGTGCACTACAAGAAGGAGCAGCTGCTCGCGGGGCTGCTCCCGCGCCGGCTGGCGCCGCGCGTGGTGTGGGCGGAGTGGGGTCCGGTCCCGTTCCCGCTGCGCCGCGGGCTGCCGCGAGCCCTCTACCTGGCTGCGGCGCGGCGCGCGTCGGCCGTGATGGCCATCTCCGAGGGCACCCGCCGGTCGGTCACCGACGTCGGCGTGCCGGCCGCCAAGGTGATCGTGGTGCCCAACGTCATGCGCGTCGACGAGCTGGGGTACTCCGCACCGGGTCGGGCCCGGGTGCGCGAGCGCCTGGGCGTCCCGACCGACGCGTTCGTCGTCGGCTGCCTCTCGCGGTTTCACCCCAAGAAGCGCAACGACGTGGTCGTCGACGCCGCCGTGGCGCTCGACGACCCGCGGGTGCACCTGCTGCTGGCCGGTGACGGCGAGACCGAGCCCGACCTGCGCGCCCGGTCCCGCCCCCTGGGCGACCGCATCCACTTCCTCCCGACCCCGGGCGCGGACGTCGCGGACGTGCTCTCCGCGGTCGACGTGTCGGTGTTCTGCCCGTCGCCGACCGAGGGCGCGCCCCGCGCGGTCATCCTGGCCATGCTCGCCGGGCGCGCGTGCGTCTCGACCGGCCGGGAGGGCGTCCACGACCTCATCCCGGACGGCGGCGGGCACATCCTGTCCCCGGAGAACGACGTGGCCGCGCTGCGGGCGGTGCTGGCGCGCTACCGGGACGACACGGTGCTGCGGGCTCAACACGGGGCCGTGGCGGCGGACTACTCCCTGCGGACCTACGACCGGCAGATCGTTGCTGAGCGGGCCGAGGCCGTCCTCGCCGGCACCCAACGAAAGGAAACGCGATGATCGCGAAGCCGCTGTCGGGGACGTCCCGGCTGGCGCTGGTGACCGGTGGAGCGGGTTACATCGGCATGGGAGCCTGTGCGGAGCTCGCGGCCAGTGGGCGCCGGGTGCGGGTGCTCGACGTCCTGCTGCACGACCAGCAGGAGCGGGCCGCGGAGCTGGTCGAGCAGGGCGTCGAGGTGATCCGGGGCGACGTTCGCGACCCCGAGGCCCGGGCGAAGGCGCTGGCCGGGGCCGACGAGGTCGTCCACCTGGCCGCGATCGTCGGCGACCCGGCGTGCGCGGTGGACCCGGAGCTGTCCCACGCGGTCAACGTCGAGGGCTCCCGCCTGCTGGTGCGCGAGGCCCGGGACGCCGGCGTCGAGCGGATGGTCTTCGCCTCGACCTGCTCCAACTACGGTCGCATGGCTGATCCGTCGGTCCCGATCACCGAGGACGGCGACCTCGCTCCGGTCTCGCTGTACGCCGAGCAGAAGGTCGGCATCGAGCGGGCCCTGCTCGCCGACGACCTCACCCCGCTGCTGCCCACCTGCCTGCGGTTCGCCACCGTGTACGGGGTGGCACCGCGGATGCGGTTCGACCTCACCGTCAACGAGTTCACCCGGGACCTGTGGGCGGGTCGGCATCTCGAGGTGTTCGGCGAGCAGTTCTGGCGGCCCTACGTGCACGTGCGCGACGCCGGGCGGGCCATCGTGCACGTGCTCGATCAGCCGGTCGAGAAGGTGGGCGGGCGGGTGTACAACGTCGGCCGGTCGGGGGAGAACTACCGCAAGCTCGACATCGTCGCCGAGATCAGGCGCCAGACCGCGAACGGTGCGGTCTCCTACGTCGCTCGCACCGAGGACCCGCGCGACTACCAGGTCTCCTTCGACCGGATCGCGAACGAGCTGGGGTTCGCGACGACCAGGACCGTGCCCGACGGCATCGCCGAGGTCATCGCCGGTCTCGAGGCGGGCGCGTTCGGCGACCCCTTCGCGCGGGCGCACCGGAACACCGACTGATATGACATCGGTCGGCACCGCACCCGCGATCCCGCTGTTCGACCTGCGGCTCGATCCGTCGGATCTGGCCGCGGTCGAGCAGACCCTGCGCTCGGGCTGGCTGACGATGGGCCCGCGCGTCGAGGCGTTCGAGGCGGAGTTCGCGGCGCACCTGGGGGCGCGGCACGCGCTCTGCGTGTCCTCGTGCACCGCGGCCCTGCACCTGGCCTACCTCGCCGCGGGCGTCGGCCCCGGCGACGAGGTGATCGTCCCGTCGATCACCTTCGCCGCCACCGCGAACGCCGCGCTCTACTGCGGCGCGACGCCGGTGTTCGCCGACATCGTCGGCCCGCACGACCCCGGGATCGACCCGGAGCACGTCGCGGCGCTGATCGGACCGCGGACCAAGGCCGTGTGTGCGGTGCACTTCGCGGGCTACCCGGCCGCGGTCGACGTGCTCGCGCCGCTCTGCGCGCGCCACGGGATCGCCCTCATCGAGGACGTGGCACACGCGCCGTCGGCCACGCTCGACGGTCGCAGGCTGGGGACCTTCGGCCTCGCGGGCGCGTTCTCGTTCTTCTCGAACAAGATCCTCTCCTGCGGGGAGGGTGGGTTGGTCTGCACCGACGACGACCGCGTCGCCGAGCTCGCTCGCCGGCTCCGCTCGCAGGGCATGACCAGCGGAACGTGGAGCCGGCACAACGGCGCGACCGACACCTACGACGCGAGCGGTCTCGGCTTCAACTATCGGCTCGACGAGCCGCGGGCGGCGCTGTTGCACTCTCGGTTCGCCCGGCTCGCCGACGACATCGCCCACCGCCGCAGGATCGTGCACCGGTACCGGATCCTGCTCAGCGGCGTCGACGGGCTGATCGTCCCCTACCGGGACAGCGACATCGCGACGAGCTCCTGCTACGTGATGCCCGTGCTGGTCGCCGATCCTTCCCGGCAGGGTCCGCTGCGCCGCTTCCTGCGTGCCGAGCGCTCGGTCCAGACCTCGCTGTTCTATCCGGCGGTCCACGAGTTCTCGGCGTTCGAGGCGCGACTGGGCGCGCAGTCACTGCCGCGCTCGCAGCGGTGGGCGCGCTCGGAGCTCACCATCCCGCTGTACCCGCACCTGACCGAGGCCGAGCAGGACCGCGTCGTCGAGGCCATCGCGGAGGGGCTGCGCCGATGAGCTGGACGGTTCCCCTGACCGACGTCGTCGTCACCGAGGACGACATCGCCGCGGTGCTGGCGTGCTACGAGGCCGGCTGGCTGACGATGGGCCCGCGGACCGTGGCGTTCGAGGCAGCCCTCGCGCGGTTCTGCGGGACGCGCCATGCCGTGGCCGTGTCCAGCGGTACCGCGGCGCTGCACCTCGCATGCCGGGCCGCCGGGATCGGACCCGGGGACGAGGTGATCGTCCCGTCGTTGACCTTCCTCGCCACGGCGCACGCCCCCCGGTACTGCGGCGCGCACACGGTGCTGTGCGACTCGACGTCGCCGACGGACATGAACCTCTCCGTGGCCGACGTCGAGGCGCGGATCACCCCGCGCACCGCGGCGGTGATCGCCGTGCACTTCTGCGGCTATGCCGCGGACGTCGCGGCGCTGCGGGAACTGTGCGACGACCGCGGGCTCGTGCTCATCGAGGACATGGCCCAGGCCATCGGGGCGCGCTACGCCGACGGCGGGATCTGCGGCTCGGCGGGCGAGCTGGCCTGCCTGTCGTTCTTCTCCAAGAAACAGCTCAGCGTCGGGGAGGGAGGTGCGGTGGTCACGGGGTCGGACGCGTCCGCGGCGGCCGTGGCCTCGCTGCGCTCGCACGCCATGACCTCGGGCACCTGGGACCGTCACCGCGGCCACGAGGAGTCCTACGACGTGGTGGACCTCGGCTACAACTTCCGCATCGACGAGCCGCGCGCCGCGCTCGGGCTCGCCCGGATCGGGCGGCTGGCGGCCGAGATCGAGGCACGGCGTACCGCCGTCGGCTGGTACCGCGAGCGACTGGCCGACCTCGAGCGCGTGGCGCTGCTGTGGGACGACGAGGCGGTCGGGCGGTCGTCGCACTTCGCCTTCCCGATCCGCACCGACTCCCATGAGCTGCGGGTCGCGCTGCGGGCGGGGTTGGCCCAGCGCGGCATCCAGACCACCCGCTACCCCGCGTTGCACGTGCTGGGGGAGTACGCCGGGCACGCGGCCGGCGGCGGGCTGGACGTCGCCGAGACCCTCGCCGACCGGCATGTCTGCCTGCCGCTGTGGGCGCAGATCGACGAGCCGACGGTCGAGCGGGTGTGCGACGCGGTGCGTCAGGTCGTCGCGTCCGGACCCCTCCCGGGCACACCGACCGGACCGAAAGCGGAGGCCGACACATGCTGAAAGCGACGTTGAAGAAGACGTTGCCCGCCGACTGGCAGAGCAGGGCTCGCCGGCTCAGCCGGTTGCGATGGCGCACGAAGGTGGACGTCTTGCAGTACTCGGGCGTGCGGCTGCGCGCCCTGCGCTGGGAGCACGTCACGTACGTGCTGTGGGACCCGGAGGTCGAGAGCCACACCTACGACGTGGCCAACGTCGAGGAGCTGGCGCGTTTCATCGCGGATCGCACCGGCGCCGACGCGCACGACGTCCGGGCGCACCTCGACGAGGGTGTCCGCGATCCGGAGTTCACCGAGAGGTGGAAGCGCCGGCTCGGGCGCCGCTTCGACGTCAAGTCCCGGATGATGCTGGGCAACCGGCTGCTGTGGTGGGGCCTGGTCCGCACGCTCAAACCCGCGCTCTGCGTCGAGTGCGGGATCTACAACGGGGTCGGTTCGCTCGTGCTCCTGCGGGCGCTCGAGCTCAACGCGCGCGAGGGGTTCCCGGGGGAGCTGATCTCGGTCGACTCGGACCCGTCCATGGGCTGGGTCGTACCGGAGAGCCTCACCCCCCGCTGGTCCAAGATCGACGGGATGACGAGCGAGGTGCTCGACAGCGCGCTGGCGGGCCGCCGGGTCGGGCTGCTGGTCCATGACACGCCGCACACCTACGAGAACGCTCACCACGAGTTCTCGGTGGCACTGGCGCACGCCGGGTCACCGATGGTCCTGCTCGACTCGGCCGGTGGCCGCACCGGGGCCCTACAGGAGCTCTGCCGCCAGCACGGCGGCTCCTACTCGTTCTTCCAGGATCTGCCTGCCAACCACTTCCGGACCAACTGCGGAACCGGGGTCGGGTGGTTCGGCGGGTAACGGAGCGGCTGGTTCCGGGAAGAGGACAGGAGACAGATGGGCATCCTCGATATGCCACGGCAGGCTGTGCGGGTGGCCGGCGCCCGGCGCCGCACCGGCCAGTTCGTCCGGCGGGTACCGACCGAGAACGGACATGCGGTGCTGACGATCGGCGACCTCGCCTACGCCGGCTACCAGGTACCCGCCGGGTTGTTGAACCCGGACAGCGTGGTCCTGTCCGCCGGCGCCGGTCTCGATGTCAGCTTCGAGTCGATGCTCGTGGACCGCTACGGGTGCCGGGTCCACGTGCTCGATCCGGTGCCCGAGGCCGCCGCCCATGTGGCCGAGGCGCTGGCCCACGAGCCGCGGATCACGTTCGAGCAGGCGGCGCTGTGGAGCACGGACACCGAACTACAGTTCCACGTGCCCGTGATCGACGGTTTCGTCTCCCATTCCGCGACGGACATGCACGGTACGTCGGTCGCCTTCGTCGCGCGGGCGCGAAGTGTGGGGTCGCTTCGCGACGAGCACGGCTGGGCGCACGTCGACCTTCTCAAGATCAGCGCTGAGGGGTCGGAGTTCGCGATCATCGATCGTGTTCTGGACGACGCGGAGCCGATCAGCGCGATCTGCGTGGAGTTCGCCCAACCGGTGGCGATCTCCCGGGTGGAAGCGGTGGTGCGGCGGCTCTCCGGCGCTGGCTACGTACCGGTTGCCCGGTACGCGCGGCCGTTCAACTGGAAGATGACCTTCGTACGCCGGTAGCCGACAGCTCAGATCCGCACGGTGGTGCCGTCCGATAGCGGAACGGTGAGCGAGAAGTTCTCCCGGTAGGTGAGCTTCTGCTCCTCCAGCACCGCCAGTGCGATCTGCTCACCCAGCCGGAAGGACTCGATGAAGTCGCTGTAGTAGTGCACTCCG
The DNA here is from genome assembly GCA_038257875.1 of Mycobacteriales bacterium. Taxonomy (GTDB): domain Bacteria; phylum Actinomycetota; class Actinomycetes; order Mycobacteriales; family Pseudonocardiaceae; genus Pseudonocardia. The sequence continues at coordinate 13,971 of JBBSQN010000055.1, read as the reverse complement.
GCAAAGTTCCGCGCGATACCGATGTTGGCGGCGACCTTGTTGAGCTCGCCCTCCACGGTCAGTGGTCGGTCCAAGGTGGCAGACACGTCGACAAGGGCGCTTCCATCCGAGCTGGCCTCGTACGCGATCGGCTTTTTCTCCTCGTCCGTGCCAACGGTGAGCGGCCATCCGTGGTCGAACCATGCCTTCAGGATCGTGCTGCAGGCACCGGCCACCGCGGCGTGCCCGGCTCCATAGGACGGGTGGGTGGGTGAGCCTTCGGGGAAGGCCATGGGCAGCAGCCAGTTGTCCGGCTCGCCGTTGGCGGCGCCCACGGCTGCCCCGATGCCCGAAGGGCCAGCGAAAGCGGTCTCCATCTCCTGGAGGTCCCGCAGCCGCTCCTGCACGACCGCGCTGTTGATCCGCCGCTGGTACAGCCAGCCACCGACGGCCTCGGGGCGTATCCGGCGGTGCACGTTGAACTTCTGGTAGCGGACCGCCTTCAGCGCGCGGGTCGCCACCTCCGTGACGAGCGTGAGAATGTGCGGACCGCCGAACTGGGCGAAACCCTGCTGCTTGTCGATGACGTCGGAGCGCTCGAACGGTAGTCCGGGATCGAACGGTGCCCGCAAGCCGAGCAGTACCAGACACGCGTTGAGGTACGCCTCGTAGAGTGCGTCGTAGTGGACGTACGTTGCCAGGTCGCGTGCGGTCGTGATGAAACGATAGCCCTCCTGGTCCTCGACGTAGCTTTCGCGGCCGCGGGTGTCGGCGCCGTTCTGCACGTCGAGGAAGGACGCCCAGTCCGTGAGATAGTTCTTGCCCGGCGTGGTGACGCGCACCTTCTGGTCGATCCGCACGGCTCCGTCAGCGATCATCCCGTCGCTCAGCTTGTGCGCGGTGTCGTCCTTGTTGATGCCGGTGTTGCCGATCAGCAGGAACTGTGAGACGTAAGGACCGTGACTCTCGCCGGGAAGCGTGCTGCGGAACAGCTTCTCCAGCGGGACGGGGTCCGCGCCGGTCTGGCTCAATACGCGGCGGCGGTTCAACGAGGTCGGCAGGACATCGGTGGAACCGGTCAGGTGATCAGTGTGGTCCTGCCGGAACCACCACAGCTGGGCGAGCGACGCGCGGGCGTTCTGGATAACGGAATCGCTGGCCCACTCGGCGAAGGGAACATCACGAGTCAGGGCCATCCAGTAGTTCTCGCCCATTTCGGCGATCAGTTCCTGGCTGGCCAGTGCGGGGCAGGGCGGCATGGTCAGCGCATGGGCGTCCGGGCCCTCCAGATCGAACGTGTTCCCGGCGCCCTGACTTTCCCAGGCGCGTACCTTGGGCCTCGTGGGCAACTCGGGTTTCTGGTTCTCCTCGGGATCTTCAGGTTCCTCAGGATCCGCGTAGGCGTCGGCCCAGTCCAGCTGTAGCTTTTCGTCGGGGTCGTACACGAGACTGCCGTCGGGATGGAACGGTCCCGGTCCGATACGCAGCCGAAGGAAGTCGCGGGGGTCGCCGGAATCGATCGACCGTACCCATTCGGAGTAGTCGGTGGGATCCTGTAGGAAGCCGTACTTATCGTGCGGCAGGCATTTGGTGAAGTTGCCGACGTAGGTCAACTGCCCCTTTTCGTCGTGCAGCCGCTGCTCGTCTCCGTTGGCCCGATGCTGAGGTGTGGGTCGCAAGAACGCCAGCTCGGCCGCTGCTTCACGGGTACGCCGAGCCTGTATTTGCCGTTCGGACACGTCCACTCCCTCGTTATCGTCGGCGGCCTCCTGGCCGGAGCGGACCTTAACAGCGAGGCAGGGAGACCAACATCCCCTGATCGGTGCGTTCAGACTCGGTACCAGTCAGCCAGGCTTGGCTAGCCGAACGCCACACCACCGACCCTGCAGTGATCGCTGCGAGATACGGAGGAATCGCCCAGCCCGGGGGCGCTCAGGCGGGTCTCGCAGCGATCATCGGTGGTGTCTCGTGGGTGTGGCAACGCCCGGGGTGGAGCGCCGTTGCCAGGCCTGGGTGCGGGCCCGCGCAGTCGAGCTCTCGACCCGTGGGTGACGGGTCTCGTTGACGGGCTGGTGACAACCGGTTACCGCCGCCACCTGGCCAGCCACTCTGCGCCCAAGGCCACGGTGGTCGTGGACCAAACGGGCGGAGGTCGGTGGTCTGAGCAGGCTAGCGCAGCCGCAGCCAGACAGGTCGTAGCCAGGACAGTAGGTCCATGGCTACTATGGCCCACGGGTCGGGGGGCTGCACATCGGCGGAACACTCTTTCGACTTCGACGGGAGCTGTGCCTCAGCACCGCCGATGCTGCACCCAGCACACCCTCCGCGATCCACACGGCAGGCCGGGACCCACACGTCACGATTATGTCACGATACCGTCGGGGGCGGTCATCCCGGCCCCGGCTCACAGCAAAGTGCAAAAGTCGAGATATTGCGGTTACTTCCCGCAGCGCCCCGAGATCACCGACGACCCGATCGCCCTCGATCTCATGGCCCGTGGGCTCAACACTCAGTCACGGCGTATACTCGGCTACCGAACACCAGAAGAGTCTTCACCGACCTCCTGGACAGCTCGATTTGCTACCGCCGGCTGACACCACGCCGGTTTGGACGTCGGCGTATGGGAGGACTGCGAGTGCGACGGCAGCGACCGGCTAGTTTGATGCCTGTTGAGAAGTATCGACCCTACTGTCCGATCGGCTTGCCGGATCGGAGGTGGCCCGAGCGTTCGCTCGGCACCGCGCCACTGTGGTGCAGTGTCGATCTGCGCGACGGGAACCAGGCGCTGCTCGACCCCATGAACCCGGAGCGCAAGCTGACCATGTTCGAGCTGCTGGTGCGGCTGGGGTTCACCGAGATCGAGGTCGGTTTTCCCACGGCATGCCAAGCGGACTGGGACTTCGTCCGCGACCTCGCTCATCACGATCGCGTTCCCGAGCACGTCGCGGTGCAGGTGCTGACCCCCTCGCGAGAGGAGCTGATCATGCGGACGGCCCGCTCCCTGGAGGGCCTTCCGCGCACCGTGCTCCAAGTCTTCAACCCCACGTCCACCGTGCAGCGGCGCGTGGTGTTCAAAGCGGATCGGGCCCAGACCAAAGCACTGGCCTTAACCGGAGCCGAGGTCGCGATGCGGATGCGCGACGCCGCCGTCGGATCGGTAACCGCCCTGCAGTACGCGCCCGAGTCGTTCACGCAGACCGAGCCGGAGTTCGCACTCGAGATTTGCAACGCCGTGCTGGACCTGTGGCGACCGGGCCCCGACGACGACGTCCGCATCAACCTGCCGGCGACCGTGGAGGCGTTCCCACCGCAGGAGTTCGGCGACCGTATCGAGTGGATGCACCGCAACCTGTCGTATCGGGACGTCGTCACACTGTCGGTACATCCGCACAACGACCGTGGCACCGCGGTGGCCGCCACCGAGATCGCGCTGCTCGCCGGAGCCGACCGCGTCGAGGGAACGCTGTTCGGCAACGGGGAGCGAACCGGGAACGTCTGCCTGATCACGTTGGCGATGAACTTGTTCTCCCAAGGTGTCGACCCGTTGCTGGAACTGGGCGAGCTCGACGAGGTGCGCCGCGTCGTCGAGGAGTGCAACGGGCTGCCCGTGTCGCCGCGACACCCCTGGGGAGGAGACCTGGTCTACACCTCGTTCGCCGGCTCGCACCAGGACGCGATCAGCAAGGGCTTGGCAGCGCAGCGCCGCGACAGCGACCAGGTGTGGGATGTGCCGTACCTTCCCATCGATCCGCACGACGTCGGACGCGACTACCAGGCGCTTATCAGGATCAACAACCAGTCCGGCAAGGGCGGCATCGCCCATGTCATGCGCACCGAGCACGGGCTCGACCTGCCGACCCGCCTGCAGATCGAGTTCTCCGCGCTGGTGCAGCGGCACCTCGACACCTACGGCGGTGAGGCGTCGCCCGACCTGATCTGGTCGCTGTTCGTCGAGGAGTACCTGCGTCCGGAGACGGAGGTGAACGGGGCGATCGGCGTCGACTCGAGTGCCGAGGCGCTGCTGGCCGACTTCGCCTTCCACCATCCGAAGCCGGCTCGCGTGCTCACGGTGATGCCGCAGGTGGTCCGCGACAGCGACGCGGACGGCGCGTGGCGGTACTGCTGTTGCGAGGTGGCCGTGGGCACCACGGCCCACTGGGGCGCCGGTTTCGGCGAAACGGCGCGCGAGGCCCACCTGGTGGCCCTGCGAGCCGCCCTGTGCCGGGCCACGGAACGGATGCCCCGGACACTGAGCAGCAGCCACCCCGTGGGGCAGATGTGAGCCCTGCGCCGCAGGCAGACAGGTTGCTCGTGCACGTCGCCCGGGCGGTTCCGCTCCGGCGCAGCAGCGTGGACACCGACCAGATCATTCCCTCGGACTACTGCAAGCGGATCGGGCGCACCGGCTACGCCGACGCGCTGTTCGCCGAGTGGCGCGACGACCCGGAGTACTTCCTCGCGAAACCGGAGCACCAGGGGGCGAGCATTCTGGTCGCGGGGGCCGACTTCGGCATCGGCTCCTCCCGCGAGCACGCGGTGTGGGCGCTGCGCGACGGCGGGTTCCGGGTGGTGGTCGCGCCCTCGTTCGGTGACATCTTCAGCAGCAACGCCGCCAAGAACATGATGCTGACCGCAGTCGTGTCCCAGGAGCAGGTCGATCGGCTGTGGACGCTGCTGGAGGCCGATCCCGGACTGGAGATCACCGTCGACCTGGCCGAGCGGCGTATCCATGGCGGCTGTTTCACCGCTGACTTCCAGGTACCCGAGGCCGTCCGCCGGAAGCTGATGGAGGGCTTGGACGACATCTCCGAGAGCCTCGCACACGAGGACGCGATCACAGCCCACGAGCGGGGCAGACCGCGTTGGATGCCGGTCACCGCCTGACGGCCCATCGGCAGCGCCCTGCGCCCCAGCGACGCCGGCCGGCGTAGGCAACGGTTGCCTTCATGGAGGACGATGCAGACGTGCTACGACGGAGCGGCCAGCATCTGCACCGGACGGTGCTGATGATCGAGCAGGGTGGTCGGGGCGGGGTGGCCGACTACACCGGCGACCTCGTCGGTGCCCTGGCGGACGTCGGTGTGGACGTCGAGCTCGGCACCGCCTGCGATCATCAGATTCAGCTGGCGTCGACCGTCGGTGTGCGACCGGTCTTCCGCTACGTCCGCACGGGTGCGCCGCTGCGGGACTGGGCCCGCCGGGTCGGGGTGAGCCGGCTGGTGAACGGGCTGGCCTACCTGCTCGCCGTGCTCCGGCTGCTGCCGGCGGCGCACCGCGCCCGAGTGGTGCACTTCCAGAGCGGCGAGTTCCCCCCGCTGCTGGCGATCGCCTTCGTCGCGATGCGCACCGCCGGTGCCGCGATCGTCTTCACCCCGCACAACACCTTCGACCGGGGTGTCGGGTGGGGGCGCGCGCACGCGTTGTGCCAGCGTCTCGCCGCGCGGGTGGTCGTGCACGCGCAGGCCGACCTGCCGCAGCTCACCGCGGCCGGGGCGGCGAAGGCCGTGGTGATACCGCACGGCGAGTACGGCTCGCTCGCCGCCCGCGCCGGCCGCGGTGACCGGGCGGCGACGCGGGAGCGGCTGGGCATCCCGCGCGACGCCCCGGTGGCGTTGGTGTTCGGCCAGCTGCGTCCCGACAAGGGGATCGCCGACGTGCTCGCGGCGGCGCGCCGGCTCCCGGAGCTGCATGTCCTGTTCGCCGGCGCCGACACCGGGGCAGGGCAGCTGCTCCGAGACGAGCTCGCGAGCGGGCGTCTCACCGGTCGCCTGCACGTGTCGGAGGGGTTCCAACCGCTCGAGGACGCGGCGCACTGGTTCGCCGCGGCGGACGTCTGCGTGCTGGCCTACCGGGTGGCGAGCCAGAGCGGGGTGCTGCTGCTGTCCTACGCGTTCGAGACGCCGGTCGTGGTGTACCCGGTCGGCGGCCTGCCCGAGGCGGTCGTGGACGGTGTCACCGGCTGGATCACCCCGTCGGCGGACGTCGACGCGCTCGTGGACAGCCTGGGATCGGTGATCAGCGGTGGGCCCGCGGAGTGCCGGAGACGGGGGTCGGCGGCCGCGATCATGGCGCAGGACCGGTTCGGCTGGGCCACCATCGCCCGGGAGACGGCTGCGACCTACGCCGCCGCGGCTGCGGCCCACCGCGGCGCGTGAGCATGGTCGGGAAGGTCCAGACCCGACGAGGGCTGTCCCTCGCGCTCGCGACCCAGCTCCTCGTGCGCGGACTGGGTTTCGCCGGCAGCATCGTGGTGGCGGCAGGGCTGGCGCGCGGGCTGGGCCACGACAGCTTCGGGCAGTTCTCCCTGATCCTCATGCTCGTCGGGGTGGCCACGAACATCGGGGACCTGGGCCTGACCTCGACGGTCGTGCGGCAGCTGTCGGTCCATCCCGAGGCGCAGTCCGAGACCGTCGGCGCCCTCGTGCTCGCCCGGATCGTCACCGGCGTGCTGGGTGCGGTGTTCGTCGTGGCCACCGTGGCCGCGCTGGAGCAGTCCCCGGCCGCCCGGCTCGTCGGCATCCTCGCGGGAGCGACGTTGCTGCTGGTGCCGCTGGCCTCGTTGCAGGCCGTCGGTCAGGCGAAGCTCCGCATCGGCGCGCAGAACGTGCTGATTCTCCTGCAGAGCGTGCTGTGGACCGGCACGGTCGTGGTCCTCGCGTTCCTGCAGGCCTCCCTGGTCGTGTTCGGGATCGGGTTCTTCGTCACCAGCGCCATCCAGTCGGTGCTGACCTGGGCGCTGTTCCGGGGGTTGGTGAAGATCTCGTTCCGCGGCGCGCTCGCGGCGCTGCGCACCGTCGTCCGGATCGCCGTCCCCATCGCGGTCGGGGCGCTGTTCGTGACGTCCTACTACCGGGCCGGCGCCATCCTGCTGTACCACTTCCGCGGCGCCGGCGAGGTCGCCGACTTCGCGGCCGCGAGCCGGTTCCTCGACATCCTGCAGGTGGTGCCGGCGACGCTGCTCGCCGTGCTGCTGCCGCTGCTGTCCTCGACGTGGCGCAGTAACTCCTCCGACGTGGACTCCCCGGACGTGGGCTCCCCGGACATGCTCGGGCGAAGGGCCCGGCTGTTCGCCCTCGCCCTGAAGCTGATCATGGTTGCGGCGCTGCCGCTCACCGCGGGTGCCGCGCTGCTGTCCGACCAGCTCATCAGGCTGGTGTACGGCAGCGAGTTCGGCGAGGCCGGGCCGGTGCTGACGGTGCTCATCCTCAGCTTTCCCGCGATCTGCGCGGGCTATATGGCTGTCGGGCTCGCGCTGGCCAGCGGGCGGACGCTGCTGTACTGCAGCGTGTCGGCCGCCGCGGCGGTGGCGAGCGTGCCGGCCAACCTGCTGCTGATCCCGGTGGGCGGCGGGATCGCCACCGCGTGGATCACTGTCGGCACCGAGTACGCCGTGTCGATCGTGCTGCTGTCGGTGCTGCGCCGGGGTGCCGGGGTCGGTTTCCCCGTCCGCTCGTGGGTGGGCACCGCGCTCGCGACCGCCGGCATGCTGCTGGCCCTCGCGCCCCTGCACGAGGGCCCGCTCGCCCTCTCCGTTCCGCTGGGTGCGCTCGTGTTCGGACTCGGTGCCGTGGTCTTCCGGGCCATCACCCTCGACGACGTCCGGGTCCTGATCGACCGCCGCCAACAGGACTGGCTCTGACCGGCGAGCGTTGTACGCCACGTGGCTGTCCGAGCTGCTGGCCTGCCAGGCCGGACACGACGTGCGTGCTGATCGTCGGTTGAGGACCGGGAGCCGTGTCTCCTACTACCGTGCGGCCCCAACCGCTGATCATGCCATCCCGTGTTCGGCGTAGCACGGAGCTACCGCAGCGTGTCGTAAATGAGCAGCGCCCGTTCCACGACACGGTCGGCGAGCGGCGGGACCGCCAACTGCCGTATCCCGCCTGACGGCTTCGGGATCTCCACCCGTAGCGGCCGTCCGTCGAAGCCACGCCGTGTCAGCACCCTTGACGACGTCGGGGTCCTGATCGACCGCCGCCAACAGGATTGGCTATGACCGGCGAGAGCCGTTGGCCGGCGCCGCGTGGCCGACCGTCGGGATACGCGATGGTCGAGCAGTCCGGAGTGTCGTACCTCGGCGCTAAGCTTCCGGCATGATTGATCACATCGGTATCCAGGTCGCTGACGTCGAGTCGGCGCTCGCCTTCTACCTGCGTGTCTTCGCGCCGATCGGGATGCACGAGGTGATGCGCTTCCCGGACGGCGGTGCGTTTGTCGTCGGTCTGTCCGGCCCGGACGGCGTTCCCGACTTCTGGCTCGCTCCCGCCACCGGCCTCGAGAACCGGGAACTGCATCTGGCCTTCCGCGCGCCCGACCGCCACGCCGTCGACGCCGTCCACGACGCCGCCGTGAGCGCGGGCGCGGAGGTGCTGCATGCTCCTCGGGAGTGGCCCGAGTACCACCCGGGCTACTACGGTGTGTTCCTCCGCGACCTCGACGGCCACAACGTGGAGGCCGTCCACCACGGGGACTAAATTTGCATTCGGCGGGCGAAGCGTTGCAGTTAGATCGGCTTGACCATCGGGAAAAGGATCGTGTCCCGAATTCCTTTTTCGGTGAAAGCCATGAGCAGCCGGTCGATGCCGAGCCCGGCGCCGACCGATGGTGGCATCCCGTATTCCAATGCACGCAGGAAGTCCTCGTCGAGCTGCATGGCCTCGGGGTCGCCGCCCGCGGCGAGTAGTGATTGCTCGGTGAGTCGACGTCGTTGCAACAATCGTGGGCACACCCAGGGGCCAGGCGTGGGCGACGACGCCGCGATCGACGGCCTCGCGCTGCGCGGCGAGTAGGCCGAACCCCGGCAGAGCCAGAGCCAGCCACAGGTGCAGGCCGTCGAACCGCTCGCCCGGACCCATCGTCACCTGCGACCATGCCTGCACCCTCGGCTGGGACAACGCCTCCCGTAGACCGTCGGCGTCGACCTGCTGCCCGTCGTCCACCCGTAGGCCGACCGCGTCGCCGTCAAGGGGAAGCCGCCGTTCCCGGCGCTCTCCGACACCCTGCATCGGCACGAAGCTGCACAGCTCATAGGCCCGGCTCGCCAGGTGCCCACCGTCGTGTTCGAACACGATCGAGCTGGTCAGCCCGCGCATCCGGAGGGGAACGACGAGCTGTCCGCCCTCGGCGAGCTGGTCGGACCACGCCGGGGGGATGTCCCACGCGCCGACCGTGACGATGATCCGGTCATAGCGGGCGTGCTGTGGCACACCGCCCTCGGCGTCGGCTGGCACGACGTTCACCCGCGAGTAACCTGGTTCGAGCCGTTCATCGGGTGACCGGTGATCGACAGCGCCAAGCGTGGGCACCGTGCCCCACTGGCCGTTGTCGATCCTGCGTTGGCAGCGTGGTGCCGGGAGGCGGCACCGGCGGGCAGGTGGGGGGGTCACCGCCGCCGGTGCCGCCAGCTCAGATGCCGCCGTCTCGCAGGGCGGCGGCCCCGCCGGGTGACGGTCCTGGTCTGTGGACCGGTGGGGTGGACGGGAGGCGGCGTCGGCAGGTGTCAGTCACCTTGACACCGCCGTGCTCCGGTCGCCCAGCGTCTACCCGGCAGCCGTACCCGACCCTGTCGCCCTCCCGAGGCTCGGTGGCGCAGTATTGGTTGGCAGTCCCACCAGCCGACGCCTGCGGCGGTTCGGCGGCTGTGCCGTGATCGCGTACGCCCTTGCGCCGACTGGGCTATCTTCCCGTCGGGGAAGTACCATATGAGGTTCCTGAACACGATCGAGTCTCCCCGTGTCTCCGTGCTGATCTGATCCGGCTGAGGTCGATTGGTGGGTGCTCAGTGTGTGGACCTGAGCGCGTGCTTCTTTTGCGAGTTGGAGGAGCATGCTGGTGCGCAGCAGTGGGTGTGGTGAGAGGTGATCTGTAGTCGGCATGATCACGTGGCGTGCTTCCGAGCGTTTGAGCTCCTCGATCAGCTCGGCGAAGGCGCTGCGGTCGCTCCCGTCATGTGAGAGGTCCTCGTAGAACGTGGTGGCGAAGCAGTAACCCTTGGTTTCGGCGTAGTACCTGAGGACGATCTCCATCTGCCGGATATCGTTATCCGGTACCTCTGGGTCCAGCTGCATATAGCCGTAGATCAGCGGTTCCACCCCGCCTCCTTCCTCTTTGCGCTGGAGCGGTCAGACCGGTGGCGGGCGTCGAAGTCCAGCACCACCGGGCCGGCCACTACCCAGCGCTTACGTGTGAAACCGGCCGGGCTCCATAAGTGAAGCACAGCGGAGTTCCGACGCGCAAGCATTCATCTGATACGGTCGAATAGCTTGAGGCTTATTCAGCGATCTTGATCGGAGGCGCATCCCCGCAGCTCAACCGTGGTCTTACAAGATCCACATGACCCTCCTGAATAACCCTCCTTAACTACGAACAGGGACAACGCTTCAAAGCGTGCACTCGGATGCCTTCATCTCGGGTGTAGGATGTCCCTCACAGTGAGGAGAGGTGAGTGAGCCATGACGGAGGGCGCTACCGGCTCGACCGTGCCCAGGCGGCAACTCGGTCGCTACCTGCGCGATCTTCGTAACAAGCCGCGCTTGACAGTCAGGGCCGCGGCCACGGCGCTGGAGTGGTCCGAGGCGAAGATCTGGCGCATCGAGAGCGGCCACACGTCCATGCGCAGCCTCGACGTGGAGACCATGTGCCGCATCTACGGTGCGCCAGCGGACATGACCGAGGCGCTCATGGCCCTCGCCAAGGAGACCAAGGCGCGCGGCTGGTGGCTGAGCTACAACGACGTGATCCCCGAGGGCTTCGACGTGTACATCGGCCTGGAGGAGGCCGCCGCACGGTTCCAGTGGTACGAGTCTGAGCTGGTGCCAGGACTACTGCAGACCGAGGACTACGCCCGCACCGTGATCCAGGCGGGACAACCCGGCGTCGCTGAAGCGGAGATCGAGCGCCGCGTGCAGGTCCGTATGGAGCGCCAGGTGATTCTGGAGCGGGTGACGAGTACACCCGAGGTGAACATCGTAATCAACGAGGCCATCCTACGGCGACCGGTCGGTGGAGAGAAATGCATGGTGGCCCAGCTCGCGCATCTGATAGAGATAGCTGAGCTTGCCAACGTCGCCATCAAGGTCATTCCGTACACTGCTGGCATGCACCACGGCATTATATCCAACCCGTTCGTCATGCTGGACTTCCCGACGAATGGCAACGGCACGCTCACGGAGCCGCCCATCGTATACGTGGAGGGTTTTACCGGGGCACTGTACCTGGACAAGGTGCACGAGATCGAACGCTACAGCGTAGCGTTTGCAGGTATCTGGAACGCAGCGCTAGCTGAAGCTACCTCCAAGAGCCTCATCGTCGAGTCGATAAAGGAGCTGGACAAGTGAACAGAGACGAGCTGCGGGGAGTAAAATGGTTCACGAGCAGCCGGAGCAATCACGAACGGAACTGCGTCGAGGTCGCCTTCCTCGACGGTGGCAGGGTCGCCCTACGTGACACGAAGGACAAGGGCGCCGGCCCCGCCCACATCTTCACCCCTGGCGAGTGGTCGGCGTTCATCGAGGGCGTCAAGCTAGGAGAGTTCGACCAAAGCTGAAGCGTTCGTCGGCCAAACGAACCCGCCTCTACCTCAGGGGCGGGCTTCGTAATTTCCACAAGCCATAGTGGGATCTTTCCGCACTTCTTGAGCAGCACCCGATAACCTTGCGCAATGTTTAATTTCGGCTGATGTGAGCCCCGAGTCGCTGAACGGATCGGATGCTGGTGATCTCGGCTTGTGTGGCCGATCGCTCACACTTGGTGGCTGTCTACCATTGGGACTCAGATCGTCTGAACAGGAGGAACCTCCTTCGGGGTTCGTCCGGCGGCTTCGGTGCGGAGCTTGTGGGTTGTCTCGCGCACTGTAATCAGGCCCGAGCCAGCGTGCGCTATCCGACACCGACGACGCCAGCTCATGATCGATCTAGGCGTAACCGGCTCGGTCGACCAGCCGGACACTGTGGATCATTGGCCAGGTTGGCCATCTGATGCGCGGCCAGGGAGTGGTTTTCGATGGGTGTTGTCTCCTGGCGGTCGGTGGAGCTGATCTTGGTCGTGGCTCGATTGCGCCATCCGTGGGAGACACTTCCATAGTCATCCGGGAGGCTTATAAATAATCCTCCAGAGCGACGTCGACCTGGACGACCTCCGTGATATCCTACGCTCGGTCGAGTTCGGCCGGATCGCGGAATCGCACCCTGACGATGACGGAACGCCGACGGTCGACGAACTCGGCGATTATTGAACGGGTGCGCGGTGGACCTGGCCCGTGTCGTGGCCTCCTTCGTGGCCTCAAATCACGGCGCACTGTGTCGCTGCGTGCGCACCGCGAACTGCATGAAGTGCAGGAATGGACTGGATGAGCACCGTGGATCTGATGAGTGAGATTCTCGCAATGCGTAGGTCTGGTTCGACTCCCCAAAGCGGCTCCACGAAAATTCTGATAAAGTGCTTGTGGAGCAATCATCGATGATCGTCGGCAAATGCAAACCATGCCAGTACGCGCCCGTTGTGATGCCAGGAGTGCTCCGCGCATCACGCGGTCGGCCACACGATCAAGTTGCGGTTCGGCAGTGGGTCGATGACCACCAATGCCTTCTGAGCCAGCCACCAGTTCGACGGCATGTCGCCATCGGACGGGCGTCGAGGCTCCCTAGCTCCCTGGTGGAGCCAGGCGCGGATGGCGTGAGTGACGGCCTCCTGTGACGCGCTCGACGCGACCGGCAGAATTCGGACCATCATGTCGACCTTTCGCCCCGAGAAGTTGAGCCACCGCTTCAGCTGAGGGTGTTTGAAGTCGGGCGGGTAGAGGTTCCGTCCGTGTTCGGACGGACCGAAGTCGAGGTGTCTTTTGCGCTGACCGAACGGAAATCTAACATCGGGGATGGCTGCGTAGAACGTCCACACGTCGAAGTCTTTGATACCTGTTGTACCGTCCAGAAGATGCAGTGCCCCGCCTTGCGCTAACGCGACTGATACGCGGCGGTCACGATACTCAGGGTGGCCGTCTGGCCGCGTGAAGTGTCGGTGGTCCTCATCAGCGAGCTCGGAGAGCCGGGCGAGATGAGCATCGGATAGAGGTGCGTACGACCGAGATGAGGCCAGTGAGGTCACGGCGCGAGTCTGCCAGACCAGCCGTCGGCGTGTCCCTGGGCTGTATCGTCGTTCCCGCCCTTGTCGTCTACCTGCATGCGTATCGTCAGTCAACGCAGGGTCGTGCTGGATGCCGACTGGGCAGCGTCGCGCGTCGCGTCGTGCGCGGGCATCATCCCTGCGGTCGCCTCGGCTGCTGCGGTCGCCATCTCGGGTGAAGATCGCGGTCATCGACTACCTGGAGGCCGAGTTCGGCCAGGCCCGACCGGAGTCCCGCTCGTGATGCCGGCGGACGCTGTGGCGTGGCGGCAGGGCCTGCAGCACGATCATGGCGTGCTGTCCTGGCAATCCCCTCATCACCATCAGCGACCTCGACGCCGCGATCGCGGAGCTGGTCGACACCGCGCGCCCGATGATCATCGAGATGGTCCAGGCCGTGAGCAGCGGGGCTGTCCATGCGGAGCCAGGGCGATCTGGTCCAGCGGGATGGAGTGACTCGTGACAACAGCGAACGCCGAGTCCCTGGTGACGGACATCGTCGCCGGTGTCGTCACTGCGACGGCCATGGTTGCTCTCGAGCTGGAGGCCGCCTTCGTCTACGGCTCGGTCGCCCGCGGCACCGCGACACCGGCGAGCGATATCGACACGTTCCTCCTGGTTCGCAGCGAGCCGGACGCCGCGCAGCGAGACGGCCTCAATGCCGCGTTCACGCGGTTGCAGAAGAAGTTCGGGTGCCGCCCCGATCCCGACCATCCCGTCGAGATCTTCGCTGTCGGCACGTGTGAGCGTGCCCTCGCCGGTCCGCTCGTGCTCCGCTCGGTGGACACCGCCGCGCGAGGAGGAACCCTCGACCAGCCGACGCACGACAGCGACGACTTGGAGCTCCTCCGCGCACTGCTGGACAGCCGGTTG
>JBBSQN010000054.1:0-33238 GCA_038257875.1 Mycobacteriales bacterium | reverse complement strand
TCCTCACGAAACTCGTCCACGATGCCCCGGGGCCGGTGTTTTTGATCCTCGACAACCTCTCCGTCCACAAGGCTCAGATCGTCTAGGACTACGTGGCCTCTCTCGAGGGGCGGCTGAAGCTGTTCTTCCTGCCCGCCTACTCACCCGAGCTCAATCCCGACGAATGGGTGTGGAAGAACGTGAAGAACGACCAGGTCGGCCGCGCCGGGATCCAGCGCGGTTCCGAGCTGTTCGGACTCGTCACCCGCGCCCTGGAGCGTCTGCAACAACTCCCGGAGGTCGTCTGCGGATTCTTCGGTGACCCGTCGCTGGCCTACATCGGAATGGGACAGGAGTCCGTTAGCACAGTTTCCGGTTAATAGTCGGTAAAGCGGGGCGTGTCAGCGGTGAGCGGAGCGCACGCTTGACAAAGGCGTCAGCTGCCGAGAACGTCCAGATCGGCGACGTCCTGCGAGCGTGCGCGCGCCACCTTGTTCCGGCGCAGGTCATCCAGGCCGATAAACGGAACAGGCGCGTCGACGGGAGTTCGATCTGTCGCGGTAGCACTCGTCGAACGAGACACGTCGACAAACATGAGGAGATCGATCCGCAATGATGGGTAAACCAGCTGTACGACCGAGTGCACACAGTAGATATGCGGAGTTGTCCAGATCTCCACCGGCACCCAGACGTCGGAATCTCCGGTTGCGTAACGCGGGTGCCCGTGCGCCGCCGTGACAGCGTAGCCGCCGACCAAGAACGCGCGTCATGGTCGCACCACAATGCGATGAACTCGCTGAAGTCGCGGTCGAGACGCATCCGTCCACCCATGCTGGCGTTGCCGCAGTACCTCCACGGCCGCGACCCGCCCGACCGGCGGCCTGGTACGCCCGTACGCGAGGTCGGCCGACTCCTCGTGGAGGTGTCGGCGGGTGACGACGTGGACGAGCTGGTCCATGGAACCTCAGCTTTTGCGCTTGGCGATCTCGTCCGAGAGCTGCGGCGTGACGCTGAACAGGTCACCCACCACGCCGAAGTCGGCGATCTCGAAGATTGGGGCGTCCGGGTCCTTGTTCACCACGATGATCGTCTTCGACGTCTGCATCCCGGCCCGGTGTTGGATGGCGCCGGAGATGCCCAGGGCGATGTAGAGCTGCGGCGACACGGTCTTGCCGGTCTGCCCGACCTGGAACTGGTGCGGGTAGTAGCCGGAGTCCACCGCGGCGCGCGAGGCCCCGACGGCCGCACCGAGCGAGTCGGCCAGCGTCTCCACGACCCCGAAGTTGTCGGCCGACCCCACACCGCGCCCGCCGGAGACCACGACGCTCGCCTCGGTCAGCTCCGGACGGTCGCCGACGACGATCGGTTCCCGGCTGGTAACCGTGGCGCTGCGGCTGGTCGCGGCGGGCACCTCGACGGTCTCCTCCGCGCCCGCCCCGGCCGTCGCCTCGATCTCGATAGACCCCGAGCGCAGCGTGATCACCGGGTGCGCGGTGTTCGACCTCGACTCGGCGATGTACGCACCACCGAAGATCGAGTGCGTCATGGTGTCGGCACCGACCGCGACGACGTCGCCGAGCAGCGCCGAGCTCGTGCGCACGGCCAGCCGCCCGGCGATCTCCTTGCCGTCGGCCGACGCCGCGATCAGCACCGCGGCCGGCGACGTGGACTCCACCAGCGCGGCCAGCACCGACACCTCCGGGGAGAGGAAGTCGGTGGATTCGGACTCCGCGACGTAGATCTTCTCGGCGCCGTGCTTGGTGAGACCGTCGGCCAGCTTGGCCGCGGTCCCGGGCGTGCCGACGAGGACCGCGGAGGGCTCGCCCAGCGTGCGGGCGGCGGTGAGCAGCTCGTAGGTGGTCTTCTTGACCTCACCCTCGAGGTGGTCGACGAGGACCAGTACCTCGGCCATGTCTGTTACCTCTCCTGACGTCGATCCGGCTCAGATGAGCTTCTGCGCGACCAGGAACGCCGCGATCTTCGCGCCGCCGTCGCCCTCGTCGGTGATCTTCTCCCCCGCGCTCTTAGGCGGTTTCGGCTGCGACGAGGTCACCGTGCTCGTCGCGGTGGCCAACCCGACCTCGGACGGGTCGAGGCCCGCGTCGGCCAGCGTGATCGCCGAGACCGGCTTCTTCTTCGCGGTCATGATCCCCTTGAAAGAGGGGTACCGCGGCTCGTTGATCTTCTCTCCGACGGAGACGACGGCGGGCAGCTCGGCACGCAAGTGGGTCATGCCGTCGTCGGTCTCGCGCCGCACGGTGATGCTCGACCCGTCCACGGTGATCTCGCGGGCGTGGGTGAGCACCGGCACCCCGAGCAGGTCGGCCACCATCGCCGGCACCGCGGCGGTGCCGCCGTCGGAGGCCTCGTTGCCGGCCAGCACCAGGTCGAACTCGCCGGTGGTCTTTGTGATCACGGCAGCCAGCGCCTTCGCGGTCTGGACCGCGCACGAGCCGTGCAGCGCCTCGTCCGACAGGTGCACCGCCGTGTCGGCACCCATCGACAGCGCCTTGCGGATCGCGTCGGTGGCGCGGTCCGGGCCCACCGTCACGACGGTCACCTCGCCGTCGTGGGCCTCCTTCAGCTGCAGGGCCGCCTCCACCGCGCGCTCGTTGATCTCGTCGAGCACCGCGTCGGTGGCGTCCCGGTCCAGGGTGTGGTCGGAGCCGGAGAGCTTGCGCTCCGAGTAGGTGTCCGGCACCTGCTTGACCAGTACGACGATGTTCATCGACCTCTTCGACCTCCTGCCGGTGCGGACGTGCCGCGATGGGTCGGGCTTGCTGCCGAACTGTTGGCTCGACTCTGCCATCTGTTGCTGCGGTCCGGCACGGCGGGCAGTTGATGCGGGCATCGTTACCACCCGGTATCCGCAGGGCGGACGCACCACACGTGAATCCGCTCACCCACCGCGACGAGCCGGAACGCACCGTGCGGCAGCACCCAGACGTGGTGCGCCCAGCACGGATAGGGTCCGCCATGCGGAGCCTCAGCGGTCCAGCAAGGGGGGACGCGCAGTGGTGGTAACGGGTTACGACGATCGGCAGGGATGCGGCTACGTGCTGCGCACCGGGACCGACACGGCTGGCGCTGCGCCGGATGCGCACGCCGTCAGCCACGAGGGGGTGACCGTGCGGGCCACCCCCGGCCTGGCCGAGACGCTGCGCGACGCGCTCGCACACCGGCCGACGACGCGGCTGAGCTGGTCGGGGCCTGCGGTCCCGCTGACCCTGGACGACGCCACGGTCCTCGCGTGGCTCACCCACGAGGTCGGTGGGGTGCTCACCGTCAGGGGCGGTCCGGGTCCAGACCAGGAGTGACGCAGCGCCGACCGGCCCGGTGACGCCGGACGCGAACGGTGCCTCGGGCGCCTGCACCGCTGTCTGATACACCTTCTGGCGTGACGAGCACGGAACAGCATGTGGACCAGGTGCGGCGGCTGCGCGCGGAGGGGCGCTCCCCCAAGGAGATCGCTCGGCTTCTCGGCCTGCGGCCCGCGGCCGTCGCGCCGATCGTGCGGACCCTCGCCCGAGAGGAGGCGGCCGCCGCGCCCGAACCGGCCGTGACCGGCTGCTGGGTGAGCCGGGGCTGGAACACGAGGCTCACCGTCTCCGGGCACGAGGACTGGCCGACGGGGCCGAGCAACAACCCCGGAGCCGAAGGCCTCGCCTGTGTCGTGGTCGCCCGCCGGCACAAGCCACAACGGCTCACGGTCTGCGGCTACCTCGTGGACGTCTTCTGCCTCGGGGTGAAGAACACCATCGGTCCCCGGATCATGAACGACCGCGAGCTGCCGGGGTTCCTCGAGATGTTCTTCAACAGCATCCACCTCGGCCAGCCGCCCCTGGACGCGCCACTGGATCTCGCCCAGCACCTGGTCCTCGGCGCCGTCGACCACGCCCGGGCCCTCGGCTTCGAGCCGCATGCGGACTTCCGCGCGACCGCCGCCCAGCTCGGGGCCTGGCAGGAGACCAGCGCCATCACGTTCGGACGCGACGGCGTCCCGAACTACATCTCCGGACCCGACGACAACCCCAACGCGATCATGCGAACCCTGCGCAAGACCGTCGGCGACGGCAACTTCCACTTCACCACGGGTATCAGCCCCGACTGGTGAGGCCAGCAGAACGTCATGTCGCCGCGTCGAGCTCCTCGAGGAACTCGTCGGGCCCGTCGGTGACGACGACCCGGCCAGCGACGATATCAGCGTCCGCTGCTCGCTCCAGCTGCTGCCACCGCTCGCTCCAGAACCACGCCTGGCCAGCAGGAATGGCAAGATGAAAATCAGTCATTACGAGAACATAGGATCCACAATGCTTGGCCGCAACACTCCATAGCTACTTCGCCACGGTGGATCGGCCCTGCTTGCTCACGTCCAGGAACGGTATAACCTGTGCGGAGCTTCGATGAGCGTGAGCCGCTCCTGTGCCTGTCGAGCACTGTCGCAGGTCACAGACGCACCGGACTGAACGCACCACCCGATAGCGTTCTCGAGCGTCAGGCGCCCTGTAGGCCAGTGCTGCTTGAGGTCCGGCGGACGATGCAGGTGGGGCGTCGTGGTCCAGCTGCGTCCCTCCGGATGCCAGTGCATCCGCCACAGGTCAACGTCATCCCGTCCGCGCAGCTTGTAGTGATAGCTCCGCGTCGTCACCCGGAACGGGTGGCCGAACTCGTTCTTCGTCGGGTCCGTATCGATGATCTCGAACTCCATCGCGGCGATGAAGCGTCCAACGACACCCCAGGTCCATGCCGTCGGCACCGTTGAGCATCCACGAGTATCGTTCGCCCTTGCGGAACCCACCTTTTGGGCTGACCAGGAGCTTCGCGACCCCGTCAAGCACCCTAAGGGCGTCGCGGAGTGGCTCGAGGAACGCCTCTACAGCATGTGCTGGTGTTCGCCCGGGCATGAGCCTGCTGTGCTCGGTGCGTGTCGCCTAACGGACCAACGATATGGCCGCTACGACCTCGGAAAGTCCATCGATGTCGTCCCGATCGGTCGTCTGGTAGGTACCGGTATCCCACCGTCGTAGGAACTCGGAGCCACTGATGCCCAGCTCACGGCGAGCGATGCCGTTGAAGACCTCAAGAGCGTCCTGCTCGTTCAGCTGACCAACCTCGACGTCGCAGGTGGCTCGATTCGTCATACCCACCCCTCCGGTGTCGCCATCACTGAGTACTCAGTAGTATCACACACCTCCACGACAGCTACCAAACAGGTGGCACGATCCGCACTGCGTAGATGGAGTCATCGCAGCAGCGGGGAGCGGCTGAGCGTCGAGCGCAGCTCGCGGCGAAACGCCACATGCCGTGGGTAGCGGGTGTGCACGCCCTCGAGGTAGCACTGTGCTGTCACGGCGTCGCCGATGATCACGTCAACCTCGGCGCAGGCCGCGACCAGATGCGCAGCCTGCTGGTAGGCGCCGCGCCGCTGCTCGCTCACCACGGCGTCCACGCACGCGTAGACGTGATCCCGGGCGTCCTCCAGCCAGTCGGCACGTTGCTCGGGCCCTGCCGGGTACTCGGCCAGCGCGGTGAGCAGCTGCGCGGAGAACAACAGCTCGTCGCGCGGGAGACCGCGGAACCGCGAGGCGACCTCCTCGGGTACCGACAGCGCATCGAGGAACGGCCCGAGGACGGCGCCGGACTCGACCAACCGGTCGATCGAGTCGGCCTTGTGGAGCAGCTCGCGGAGCAGCAGGCCGTCCCAGCGGGGGTGACTCGCCGCACCGCTGGCACCAATCAGCAGCGCCGCCACGACCATCGGTCCGGGACGGAACCAGCTGCCCCAGATACCCGGATCCTCCATCGCCAGCAGCACTCGGGCGGCATCGACGCGTCCGGCCAGGAGCAGCACGCTCGCCGCCAACGCGGGCCGGCCGGCGAGCGGGTGCTCATAGGTGAGATCGGCCTCGGCGTCGAGCACCTCGGTACGGCGGCCCAGCGCGCTGGCGACGTCGACCAGCCGCAGCAGCCGTGCCAGCGTGGGGTCGGACCGCCACGCCTGCACGCAGGCGTTCAGCACCCCGTCGCCGTCCGCGCGCAGGGTGGCGAACACAGCGAGACGTTCGGCGAGCGCCGCCTGGCAACGGTCCTCGGGTCCGAGCCGGTCCAGCGCCTCGCGGGCGGCCTGCTCGGCGTCGGAGGGCCGCCGCTCCCGGACGAGGGCGTCCACCCAGTCGCAGTAGGCCTGAGCCTGTCGGGGGCCCGGCTCGCGGGCCAGGTCGGCCAGCCCGTCGGTGCCGTGGAGGCGCTCGCTCGCCTCGACCAGCATCGTGTAGGCCTCATCCCCGAACTCCAAGCTGGTCAGGTCGGCCCCCCGCAGCGCTGCGAACAGGTCGGGCAACACCACGTCGAAATCAGGCAGCGGGTCGCGCCGAGCGGCGTCCAGCACAGCCAGGGTGATGCCGCTGCCGATGAAGGTGAGCGCCTCGACGGCCTCGAACAGCGCGGCCACCCGGGTGGCCACCGGCTCGGCCTCCCAGATGCAGCGCAGGCAACGCTGCTTCGCCTCGACGATGTCCGTGCTGAGCAGCGTCTCGGGGAGGCCGGCACCGGGGAAGCCGCTCTCGTCACCGCCGCCGTCGAGCAACGCTTCGAGCAACGTTCGGTAGACGTCGCGGGCCAATACCACCTCGCCTGCCAGAAACGCCGCGTCGGCCCGGTCGAACAGTCCGGCCATCTCGATCTTCCAGGACTCGTCGCCGAAAGCCCGGTTGTCGCGGTACTCGGGGTCGTAGCTCCATTCGTCGACGTAGGTACCCGCCGCGATGTCGGCGAGGAACGACTCCACGTCCGTGCGCAGCTCGGGGTCCGTGTGGTGGCCCGCGTCCGGGGGTCGCTGGAAGATCGCGAGGAACGCGGCGCGCTCGTCGCGCGGGAGCCGTGAGGCGTGCTCGAGCAGCGCATGGTGCAGCTCTGCGGCGGGCAGGTCCGCCAGCAACCGTTCGAGATCGTGCAGGAACGGCCCCAGTCCGGGCTGTGCGCTGCCGCTCACCACCAGTCACCCTCCGTGTCATCCAGGCCTTCGACGTAACCGAACGGGGCACCACCGGAGGTGTAGCCCACGACGAACATGCGCTGGTCGCCGACGTAGACCCAGTCCAAGTCGATGTCCAGGGACTCGACCGGCTTCCGCTTCTTCGGTACCGCTGGTGGGCGGACCGACCAGCGATTGTCCCCGGGCGGGAAGCGGTAGCCGACGGCGAGCAGGTCCTCCCGGGCGGTGTAGCGGTCGACGCCGTACCGCCTGGCGTAGGCCTTGACACTCACTACAGCGCCCGAGGCGATCCATGCCCGCGCCGACTCGCGGCGGACAGCCTTGCGCATCCGATGCCGCCGTGGTTGCGAGGATCCCCGGCCCATCGCCGCCTCCCGTACCCGGTCCACGTGTAGATCGCGCAGACCCTACCGACTCCGATGGTGCCCCCAGACCCGGCCGGTCCCGCCGCGACGAACACGATAACGGGCGGACGTAGCGGAGTGATCGCTGTTTCGGACCCGTCCGCCGTGCCGGAGGCGGTGCTCGGTCCCGATTCGGTGATCACGCCTCCCGCGCGTATGCGCCGGAGGTCCGCAGCGCCGAGCGGCAGGTTCGCAGCGCGCTCGACCAGCTGACCAGGATCACTTCTCCCTGAACCCGGCTCTCGAACGTCACGGACGCGGGTCGCAAGGTGCTCGTCGTCGGTCGTGAGAGAGCCGATCCAGGCCAGCCGACCATGGCTCGCGTCGGCCGCTCGACCGTGGCGCAGGCCCACGGTGCATCCAACAGCCCTTGACACTATCGAGGGCATGAGTTTAGGTGAGGCACCCCTCCCCTGCGCTCTGTCTCCGCCGCACCCCTCGACGACTGACCCGGCTCAACAGCCGCGGCAGTTCATCGGGCTTCATCACCTCGGGCCTTCGCGATCTCCTTCCGCGCCGGTCCGCTGGTGGTGGGCGTGCTGCGCCGCCAGCTGTGGTCTTCGCCAGCTACTCCGCCGTCGCCCGTGACCGGATGCCACCACTGGAGTTCAGAGCCGGTTCCTGGTTCCCCATCTGGGTCATCGGGCTGGGGGTGGTCAGCTACCCCGGTGACGTCGACCCAGGTGAGCCGGCGGACCCGGGGTTGATCCTCAACGGCGGCGACGGCCCCTGAACCTGGTCTGGGGCCCGCAGTCCTGGTCGTGTTCAGCGCCGACCGCCTACGCCTACGCCATCGCGGTCCGACTGCCCGCGGAACGGACGACGGCCAACATCAGTCAGCTGCCGCCCAGCGAGCCGAAGCTACCTGACGGCGCATAGTGCGCTGCCCCGGTAGGACCGACCCGAACGTCAACAAGATGAGCTCGTAGACTGGACCCAACGCCGTGTACACATGCGACGGTGGCGAGCAATCGGGCCTGGTCCAGACCGAGTACGACGCCACCGACGTGCAACACCAACGGCTGATGATCATGGGCTGCACTGTTTCATCTGCACCTACGACGTACCTCATCAACCCGGTCCAACCAGGGCGGTACCACCACGATCGCACCGTCCTGAGCAGGTACTCCCACCTCCGGGCCCGACGTGTCGCCCACGGGAAACCGAGGGTGAGGAGGATAGCCACGACAGGGGAGTGGCTGACGCGGGCCGGGTTCGAGGCTGGATGTCCCACGTGGGCACGGGGCTACGCTAGGGTTCTAAACGATCTAGCTATAGGGACTTCGGATGGTTTCCAGCGCGTTGAGGCGTGCTGCCACGGCCGTGCTGGAAGGCGTCGGCAAGCGGCTGTGGGGGTTCCCGCCGCACCTGATGGCGCCCGTCGTCACGCAGCTCGGTCCCCTCCGAGCTCTGGGGTGGTTCGCCTGGAACATGCCGCGCTACGAACGCACCCTCAAGATCTTCGGTGGGGTGCGCACGCACCTGCTCTGCATCCTGGTTTCGTTGATCAATGGCTGCCAGTACTGCACCTTCGGACACTCCTACGCACTCGAGCTGACCTACCTGCGCGACCATGACCGACTCTTCCCGCTCGGCGAGCACGCGATCGGGATGTTGCGCGGTCAGCAGCCCGCTATGATCCGATACCGCCTGGTCGAGGCCATGAAGCTCGCCGAGCTGCACGACGAGTTGTGGTGGCTGGAACGCACCGTCGCGCTCGCCCTGACGGATGATCGACGGCCTACCGAACCCAACGACGTCCGCATCGCTCACCTGGTACGCATGTTCGGGGTGCTCAACTCGGTAGGTGTTGCCAGCAAGACGGCTCCGGACGAAGCCCACGATCCGCTCAACAAGGACAGCGCCTTCAAGCAGCGCTACGCCGGGTTACGAGCTGCGGCGAGTATGTAATCCAGCGCCGGTTCCAGCCCGAGATCTTACCTACCAGTAACAGGACGCATCTGCCCGCTGTCACTCCGTAAACTCCGAGGTGGAAGAATCCCTGCCTGCCACTCCGGCCGCGTGCGGGCCGGTCATGCCGTGCAGTGCACTCTTGAGGAGGCCCACCCGGTGACCACGACCATCCCCAGCCCCAAGAGGCTGCGAGGACCACGCCTGCTGCCCGCTCTGGTGCGCGACCCGGTCGACGCCTGCACCCGAGCCGCGCTCGCGGACGGTGGACTGGCGCGGATGCGCATCGGGCCAGTCCAGGAGGGTTATTCAGGAGAGTTGTGTGGATCTTGTAAGACCGCGGTTGAGCTGCGGAGATACGCCTCCGATCAAGATCGCTGAATAAGCCTCCAGGTGTACGTCGTCAGCAACCCCGACTTCATCCGGCGAGTGCTGGTGACCAACGCCGGCAACTACACCAAGGGCCGCATCATGGACGGCATCCGGGTGGCCCTCGGCAGCGGGCTGTTCACCGCCGACGGTGCCTTGTGGAAGCGGCAGCGGCGGTTGATGCAGCCCGCGTTCGCCCACACCCAGCGCGATCGCATCGCGTCGGTGACCGTCGAGGCCTGGCAGCAGCGCATGGCGGGTTGGGAGACCGACCGCCCGGTCGACCTGCTCACGGAGTTCATGAGCCTCAACGTCGAGATCATCCTGGAGGTGCTGTTCAGCACCGGCATCGGCCCGGAGCGGACCCAGCGGCTCCTCGACCTGTCCGACGCGGTGTTCGCCGGGATGGCCAAGCAGTTGCCGGCGTTCCTGCTGCCCGCTTGGGTGCCGGTGCCGGGGCGCACCGCCTACCGCCGGGCCGTGAACGACCTGGGTGCGGAGATCTACGCGATCATCGACGACCGCCGGGCCGAGGGCCCGCGCGGCGACCTGCTCGACAGCCTGCTGGACGCGCGCGACCCCGACTCCGGGGAGGCGATGAGCGTCGAGCAGATCCGCGACGAGATCTTCACCCTGTTCATGGCCGGATACGAGTCCACGGCGAGCAGCCTGGTGTGGACCTGCTACCTGCTGCTCGCCCGGCACCCGCACGCCCTGAAGACCCTGCGCGAGGAGATCGACCAGGTGCTCGACGGCCGGGTGCCGGCGGTGAGCGACCTGGAGCAGCTCCCCTACCTGGGCCAGGTGCTGGCCGAGGGCCTGCGGCTGTACCCGGCGTTCCCGATGTACTTCCGATCCGCGGTCGAGGCCGACCAGCTCGGCGACCGCACGATCCCCGCCGGTGCACAGCTGATCATCTCCCCGTACGCGGCCCATCGCGACCCCGATCACTGGCCCAACCCGGAGGAGTTCGACCCCGACCGGTTCTCTCCGGAGGCCGGTAACAACGCCCGGCGCACCGCCTACTTCCCGTTCGGCGTGGGGCAACGACGCTGTATCGGCGAGCCCATGGCACTGACGATCGCCCTGCTCACCTTATCCGCCCTCGTACAGCGGTTCGACCTGCAGCTGGCCACCGATCGCCCGGCCCGCGGCCGCTACGCCATGACCTACCAGCCCCGAGACGGCCTGCCCACCCACGTGACCCCGAGAACCAAGCCTGCAGGGTGAGACTCTGCGCCGTCAGCCTCGGCTGGTCAGGCAGGTGTCCAGACGAGCGGAACCGGGGGCGACCGCGCTACGCCTGCCAGACGCTACCGCGACGGGCCGCCCACCAACGCCGAGCACGTCGCGGCCCGGCTTGGGGCCGCACGAACGCCTCGGCGCCCGTTACCCTGCCCAGGACCCACCCGTCCGGAACCGCCGAGGGGCGCACGCCCGGCGCGGCGCCGAGACCTTGGCCCACGAGTGATCATGCACCATCGCGGACATCATGTCCGGGACGCGCCCCGACCGCGACACTCCCCGCACGGCCCGTGCACGGTGGACCCCAACGAAAGGAAGCGCCTCGATGGAGAAGTCGTCGCTGACAGCCCTGGCCCGTCACCAACTCGCCCTCGCGCAGAACGCGTCGAGCGGGAGAAGCTCGCAGACCGTGTACGGCGGCCACGAACACGTACTGCGCCAAACCGTCATCGCCCTCGCGGACGGTCAGAAGCTCGACGAGCACGAGAACCCCGGCGAAGCCACCCTGCACGTCCTGCACGGGCGCGTCCGACTCGCCGCCGGAGACACCGTGTGGGACGGCACACCCGGCGATCTGCTGATCGTGCCGAATTCTCTGCACAGCCTCGAGGCGCTCGAGGCCGCCGTGGTGCTGCTCACCGTAGCCAAGCACCCTTAGACGGGTCCCCTTGCGTCAGGCAGTGGCCTGCGCGGTGCGCGCACCGCGGCAGTGGTGGGCCAGCACCAGCGACGGAGTGGACCTGTTCGCTGACCGGCACCGTCGCCAGATCACGACCGATCCGTCGGGCGCGCTCACCCGGATCAGTCGGCGAGCATCGCCCGTACCTGCCCGGCGATCACCACGTCCTCGCGCGCGTGCACAACGAGGGTGTGCGCGCCCGCACCCGCGGCGCTGACGTCGACGTCCCCATCGCCGTCGCCGACACCTTCGGCGGCGGCGTTGCGGTTCGGGTCCACGACCACGCCGAGGAAGCCGAGGCCGTCGGCGGCCCTGGTCCGCAGCCCGGCCGCCCGCTCGCCCCACCACTGAACACCAGCGCGTCCAGCCCCCCGAGCGCGGCCGCCATCGCCGCGACCGAACCACGCAGCCGATGCAGCCAGACCTCGACGGCCAGCACGTCGCGCATGTCGGCCACGCCGGCCAGCCCGAGCAGACCCGACCAGTGGTCCAACGCCTCGGCCACCTCAGCCACCGGGATCCGCTGGTGCCACGGACGTATTGGCGGGGAGAGGCCCAAGCTCGGCCTCCGCCAGGTCCGCCGGAGCGGGCTTCGCACCCAGCAACACGGCCACACCCGGCCACCCACCTGCGCGGTCCGGCCTGGAAGCCCCGGCTGGCGCGTGACCTCGTCGGCCGCTATCCGCGGGTGTAGCGGTGTTTTACCCCGACCGGGAAGTACTCGGGGTCACCGGTCGGATGCAGCGTCACGCGCGGGAGCTGGTGGTCCGACGGGGTGTAGTGCGCGAACTCGCTGTTCAGCCGCCGAAGCTGGGTCAGGATCGTCTCGGCGATTGCTTGCTGCATCTGTGCGGTGCCCTCGACGCCGGGAGCCAGCTCGACGGCGATCGCCAGGTGCCGGTCGCGGTCGGCGTCCTCCGTGGACTCCATGACGAACCTCCCGGTGACCCACCCGTCCACAGGGGAGTGCTCCAGCCCGACGGTGATGTTCTCCGGGTAGATGTTCGCGCCGAAGTAGGACACCGTGAACGCGGACCGGCCGAAGACGTAGACGAACGGCAGCCGTCGGACGCCGCGGACCTCGTCACGGCTGCGGCCGAGCTCGGCGATCGGATCGAAGCCGAGCTCGGCGAGGAACCGCAGCATCTCGTCGTAGCCGACGAGCCCGCCGGTGTCGGCGATGTGGTAGCGGACCAGCGGGATGCCGTTGTCGCCGGAGAACGCCAGCGTGCCGTCGTGGGTCTCGAACAGCCGGCTGGTCGGGTCGTACTGGGCCAACGTGGGCAGGCGCGACTGTCCGAACAGCGTGCGCGCGGCGTCCGAGTGATCGGCCAGGAAGCGACGGATACACACCGACAGCGGTGTCTCGTTGGCGAGCACGCCGGCGTCGGCGGTGCCGTACAGGGAGGCCGAGTCGTAGCACGGCTCCCGGCCGCCGGTGCGCTCGCCGACCAGGCTGCGCCACTGCTCGCTGAACACCTCACCGGCGAGCACGAGCTTGATGTCGTAGTCCGCCCATGCCACGTCGCGGGCGCGCCCGGTGTCGATGACACCCTTGAGGAACGGCGGGTACCCGAGCAGCACGACCTGCTCGAACTCTCCGCCGAGGGCGGTCACCACCCGCAGGATCTCCTCGGTGTTGCTGCCCGGCGTGACGACCGTGACGGGGTAGCCCTTCGTGGCCAGGTAGCGGCAGCAGCTCGCGGTGAACATCCCGCCGACCCAGGTGCCGAGTGCGAAACAGACCACCGCGAGGGTCCGACGGCGGTCGGCGGCAAAACTGTCGTGGAAGACCTGCTCGAAGCGGGTGGCCACGGTGAGCTCGTCGGCCGCGGAGCGCGGCCAGAACCTCGGCTCGCCGGTCGACCCGGACGACACCGCGACCATGTCGCAGCCCGACAGGTCACCGTCGCGGCACAGCTCGGTCAGGGCATACCGGTTCAGGTAGTTGGCCTTGGCCAGCAACGGTAGGGCTCGGAACTCCGCCATGGTCCGCACCCCGGCCGGATCGACCCCGTGCTCGGCCAGGAAAGCCCGGTAGGCGGGGACGCGGGCCACCGTCGAGCGGAACAGCGCGAGCGCGTGTTCCGCCGGCTCCATCTCGGTGGCGGGACGGAGCAGCGCGTCCAACGGCGTCGACACGAACGTCTCGAGCGCCCGAACGTGCTGACTCTGGTCGCGCATCAACTCTCCCTGCCGCATGATCAATTCATCTCAGCGTAGTCCCACGACGTCAGGGCGCGAGGCGCCACAGCGCGTCCAGCGGCAGGGCTCGGAGCTTCTCCCCGAACGGCAGCGTCTGCTGACCGGTGTAGAGCACATAGCCGGCCACGAATCGATCCCCGACCTGACGGGCGAGGTGGCGCAGGCCGGCCAGGTCTGCCGTGCGCACGGTCGCGCCAGCCTTCACCTCGACGCCGACCACCCGACCATCCGGTGTCTCGATGACCGCATCGACCTCGATGCCGTCCTTCGTGCGGTAGTGGTAGAGGCGTCCGCGCTCCTGCGACCAGGTCAGCTGCCTGGCCAGCTCCATGAGGACGAAGTTCGCTGTCATCGGGCCGGCCGCTCCGCCCGGCTCGCCGAGCCGGTGGGCGTCCTGGCCGAGCAGGTGACACGCCACACCGATATCGACGAAGGCGAGCTTGGGCGTGCCGACGGCTCGGTGCGTGTCACCCGACGACCAGGCCGGGACACTCTTGACGAGGAAGACGGCGGACAGCAGGTCCAAGTACCGCATCAGCGTGGTCCGCGGAATGGCGGACTGCCCAGCGAGTGTGGCCGGGATCAACAGCCCGCCGGCGCGTCCCGCCAGCAGGGCGAGGAGCTTCAGCAGCTCACCATGTCGTTCGATGCTGGCGAGCTCCAGCACGTCACGTTCGACCAGGGTGGACAGGTAGGAGTCGAAGAATGCGGTCCTGCGGCGAGGGGTGCGCCGGACCGCTTCGGGGAAGCCACCGACAGCGAGCCGCTCCAGGTAGTCACGGCGACGCAGCTCGGAGGAGCGCTCGAGCCGCGGGCCGTGGGTGAAAGCGGCATCGATGAACCGATCGGCCCCTCCTGCAAGCTCGCCCTGCGCGAACGGCCACAGTTCGATGATCTCCATGCGTCCGGGAAGGGCGTCCGGAAGGCTGCGCAGCGCGAGGATGCGCGACGAACCCGTAAGCAGGAACCGACCCGGCGTCGGGTCGAGGTCGACCACGACCTTGATGGGCCGCAGCAGCCCCGGAGCGAGCTGGACCTCGTCGATGACCATCAACCCGTCGTGCTCGACGAACCCGGTCGGATCGTCGGTGGCGGCGCGCAGCGTCGCCGGATCGTCCAGCAGCCGGATGACCGTGCCGGGGAGCCGGCCGGCCGTCAGCCGGGTCAGAGTGCTCTTACCGGACTGTCGAGCACCATTGATCATGACCACGCGGGTGTCGGCCAACGCCTCGACGATGAGCTCCTCCGCTCGGCGGGGGACAAGATCGCGAGGACCGGCCACCCCGTCAGTATGCCGTGCTGGGCGTCTGGCCGACTGATCTGTGGTCATCCAGCCACTATGAATGTGGGCATCTGGCCGTCCCGTGCCCGTAGCCGGGTGATCGATGCGGCGGCGGCCGTCAGGACGATCGCTCCGGGTGACTCCGGGTGACTCCGGCGAGTAGCGTCGTCCGGCATGAACGACCAGAGCCTCAGCGAGCAGGCCCGTGCGGGCATCCTCCAGGCGATCATCAAGTCGGCTCCGACCGTCGGCAACAGCCCGGCAGGAATCCGTGATCTGGCCGAGGCATACGCCCTGGTGGAGCGAGACCTGATCCCCAACGCCGGCGTGGTGCAGAGCAGAACGTGAGCCAGCCCTCGCCGGTCAGCGCACAGGTCATGCGACGCGCGGGCGTGGCGATACCCGGACGGTCAGATCGGCGTCCAGCGCCCGAGCGATCCTTCCGCCGTCAGGCGAGCAGTGCACGGATGTCGTCGGCGTCCAGGCTGGAGCCGAAGACGTTGCCGTCGTCCATGACACCGGAGAACAGCTCGGCCTTCTTGTTCGCCAGGGCCAGCACCTTCTCCTCGATGGTGTCGCGAGCGATGAGGCGGTACACCATGACGTTGCGGGTCTGCCCGATGCGGTGCGTGCGGTCCACCGCCTGCGCCTCGGTCGCCGGGTTCCACCACGGATCGAGCAGGAAGCAGTAGTCCGCCTCGGTCAGGTTCAGCCCGAACCCGCCCGCCTTGAGGCTGATCAGGAACACCGGCACGGTTCCGTCCTTGAACCGATTCACGACCGCGGCCCTGTTCCGGGTCTTGCCGTCGAGATAGCTGTACCCGATGCCCGCGTCGTCGAGCCGCTCGCGCACATGGCCGAGGAACCCGGTGAACTGGCTGAAGACCAGTGCGCGGTGCCCGCCGTCGATGACCTCACCGAGCTGGTCGAGCAACACGTCGATCTTGCTGCTACCCAGGTGCTGGTGCTCGGCGTCGATGAGTCCGGGATGCAGGCTGAGCTGGCGCAGTAGGGTCAGCGAGCGCAGGATCGTGAACCGGTTGCGGTTCACGTCGTCGATCAGGCCCAGGACCTTCTGGCGCTCCCGTTGCAGGTGCCGCTGATAGATCTGGCGGTGGCGCGGAGCCAGCTCCACGTCGAGGACCTGCTCCTGCTTCACGGGCAGGTCGGCCGCCACCTGCTCCTTGGTCCGACGCTTGACCAGCGGCTTGATCCGCCGCCGCAGCTTGCCCAGCAGCTCGACATCGGACTGCTTCTCGATCGGCCGCGCGAAGTGTTCACTGAACCGCGTCGGGCTCGGGAACAACCCGGGGGCGGTGATCGACAGCAGCGACCACAGCTCCATGAGGTTGTTCTCCATCGGCGTGCCGGTGATCGCCAGCTTGAACGGCGCCGGCAACCGCCGGGCGCACTGGTGGACCTTCGACTGATGGTTCTTCGTGAACTGGGCCTCGTCCAGGATCAGACCGGACCAGCCCGCCGCGGAGTAGGCCTCGTAGTCGAGCCGGAACAGCGTGTACGAGGTGACCACTACGTCCGCGCCGGCGATGATCTCGTCGAGGTCCTGGCCTCGGCGCCGCATCGTGTCCGAGATCGACACCACCCGCAGGTCGGGCGCGAAGCGCACGGCCTCAGCCGACCAGTTCGGCACGACGCTGGTCGGCGCGACGATGAGGAACGGGCTCATGGTGGGGTCGGCCTGCTTGACGTGGCAGATCAGCGCCAGTGCCTGCAGCGTCTTGCCCAGCCCCATGTCGTCGGCGAGGATGCCGCCGAGCCGGAACCTCCACAGGAACGCCAGCCAGCCGAACCCGTCACGCTGGTAGGGCCGCAGCTGCGCCGACAGGGTCGCCGGCAACTCCGTCGCCGAGACCTCCTCCAACGACAGCAACCCCGCCACCTGCTGCTGCCAGGCCTTCGCCTGCCGGTCGACCACACCCAGCTCGGTCAGCTCGTCCCACAGTCCCGCCTGGAAGCGGCTGATCCGCAGCGGACCCCCGGGCGCGTCCTGCAGCGCCCGCGCCTCCTCAATGAGGCTGCGCAACGCCTGGAGCTCGGGCTTCTGCAGGGAGAAGTAGGCGCCGTCGGCGAGCAGGAGGTCCGACTCGCCCGCGGCCAGCGCCATGAACACGGTGGCGAACGGGACCTCGCGGCCCTCGACGGTGATGCTGACGCCGAGATCGAACCAGTCCGTCTCGCCCGCCACCTCGTCGGTCGACACGCCGATGCGCAGCGAGTCGCCCGCCTCCCGATAGGTTGCCGGCGCACCGCTGACCTCGACGGCGACCCCGGGGACGTCGGCCAGCAGCGGCAGCACCTCGGTGGTGAAACGCATCGTGTCCAGGCCACCCAGGTCGGTGCGCGGCGCGAGGCCCTGCCCCGCGTCGTCGCCGCGCAGCCCGAACCGGTCGAGGGGGACGTCGAGCGCGTCCAGCACGGCCCGCTCCATGACGAGGTCGCGGTACTCGTCGTCGGCACCGGACGGCGTCAGCGGCGCACGTACCTGCGCGTCGCCCACCTCGTAGGCCCACTCCCAGCTGACGGCGAGATCGTGGCCCGCACCGTAGGACGCCTGCAGCACCAGGGTGGGCTCCGAGATCGCCGGCGGTGTGAACGACCCGTCGGACGAGACGACCGCGGCCCGGCTCCGCAGGCGCGGGTAGAACTCGTCACGGAACCGGTCCTGCTCCCCGGCGGGCACGTGCAGGCGCTGGCTCCCCAGTGCCATCCGCTGCAACTGCGGCGAGACGGGCGTGGCGAGCCTCGCCAGCCGGATGTGCCAGTCGGCGACGTCCTCGCCCCGCGCATGCGCGCCCGACACGTACGCCACGCCGTGGCCCTCGGTGCCGATGAACCGGACCGGCACCGCGGCCACGTCGTTCCCGTCGACCCGGAGCACCGGCGCGATGACGAGCGAGTCCGGGGCCTCCCCGGCCGTCACGTCGAGGCACAGCTCGCCCTGGCCATACTTCTCGACCGCACCGAGCCGCTTACGAGCGTGCACCAGCTGCAGGCCGATCGTCGCGGCCTCGTCCAGGATGGGCCACAGCTGCCGGCTCTCGAAGGCGGCCAGATCGATCGTCTTGTCCTCCCGGTAGGAGTAGTAGCCCGACTGATCGGTGCGCGATCGGTACAGCGAGTACAACTCCTGGAGCAACCGCACGTGGGAGGCGCGGCAGTCACTGAAGTTGTAGGGCGACGACGTGAGCCTGCTCCAGCTCATCCCGCCGCCGACCCAACCGGACCGACCCGGCCGTACCAGCCGGGCCAGCAGCTTCGGACCCGTCCCGCCGGTCCGGGGGTGCTGCGAGGCAACAGCTGACAGGGTCAACTCGATGGCCAGCTCCACGCCGTCGGAGTGGGGTTCGGAGCCTCGCCGCGCCGGTTCGAGCAGCGATCCCAGGGACTGCTCCCAGGCCGAGGGCGCTGCAGGCCGGCTCGTCACCTTCTTCACGGGACCGGGACTCGTGGCTCCGGTGGCGGTGAGCGCCACCGCAACGACGTGCTTGCAGTCGCCCCCGACCGGGCAGCTGCACTCGCCCCCCTCGAACTCCAGATCCGAGTCATTCCGGGATGTGAAGTAGACCTCAGTCGTGTACAGCTGACCGGCGCTTCCCCGCACCATGGCCTGCAGCGTGTTCGCCGCGCCGTACCACTCCATGTGCACGACCGCGCGCTGCTGCGCGTACCGCACGCCCTTCTCGTAGGTGCCGGGGGCCACCGCGCCCGCGATATCGTCCCGGTCGATGCCCTCCACGACTACAAGCCGCATGCGGCCCCCTCCCGTGTCGACGTACTGGCGGGCGTCTCCCGCCGGGATGACGGTAGCGGCCGGTACCGACACCGCCGCGGCAACATATCCACAGCGCTGTGTTGAGCCGATCGACCGCCGGGGGCTCTTCTCCCGCATCACCGGCAACCGGCGCGGACGGCCCCCGGAAACCTACCAAACCGTCGTCGGTCTCCTCGCCACCACCGTCACCGGACTAACCGCAGAGCCCCAGTAAAGTCATAAGGTAACCGGTTGACCTGCGGTGATCGACCCCACGCCGGGCGTTGACGATGTCCTCGCACGCTCATTGTGGTCCTCACAGGGCCCATGGACTCTGCGAGGACCACAAACGGCGCGCCTACTCGCGGATTCTCATCAGACGGCGACGCCGTAGTCCTTGGCGAACGCCGCAAGACCGCCGGTGTAGCCGTCGCCGATCGCGCGGAACTTCCACTCCTCACCGTGACGGTACAGCTCGCCGAAGACCATCGCGGTCTCCGTCGAGGCGTCCTCGCTGAGGTCGTAGCGGGCAATCTCACCCTCATCGGCCTGGTTCACCACGCGGACGAACGCATTGCGCACCTGACCGAAGTTCTGACCGTGCTCCTCCGCATTGAAGATGATCACTGCGATGACGATCTTGTCGACCTCGGCCGGCAGCCCGGAGAGGTCGACCTTGATCTGCTCGTCGTCGCCCTCGCCCTCGCCGGTCACGTTGTCGCCGGTATGCTCGATGGCACCGCCGACACCGACGAGGTTGTTGAAGAACACGAAACCCTGGTCGACCACGCTGCCGTCGGCACCCACGCCGACAGCCACGGCGTCGAGGTCGAACTTCGCCCCGTCCGTGGTACGGGCATCCCATCCGAGACCGACGGTCACGGCGGTCAGCGGGGATGAACCGGGGGTCTTCGCGGCCTCCTTGGTCAAGCTGATGTTGCCACCCTTTTTCAAACTGACGGGCATCTGATCCTCATCTCCTGTTGCGCTCCAGTGCAGTGCCGAGACTACCGACTGTAGAGATCCAGCTCGTCGGCACCGTGACCGCGTCCCAGCCTCGGTCCGTCCCGTGCCCACATTGGTCTCGTGGTCAGCGACGGCATAGGACTCCCAGCAGTGCGTCGGTCAGGCGTGTGCTCACGGCCAGCGCGGCACCGGCGGCGGTCGCGGTGAGTACCGCGGTGGTCAGCTCCACCCGACGGTCGTTGCGCCGAACGTGGACCTCGCGGTGAGGGTGCTCGGTGGCCACCGGACGTGGTTCGTCTTCGGTCTGCTCGGTGCCGGTGCCGGTGGGTTTGGGGATGCGGCGTACCTGGCGGGCTGCCTTGGCGAGTTTGCTGGCGACGGGCTGTCCTTCCCAGGCGAGCACGTCCAGCCGTCCCAGGCCGGTCTCGGCGAGCTCGGCGAAGCGACGGTCGGCCGAGGCGACCAAGAACCTCCGGCAGCCCAGCGCGTCGTGGACCCGGCGGGCAGGAGCCAGCAGCACCAGCTCGGCCGCATCCGGGCCGGGAGCGGTGCGCAACGGGGCGACGCCGAGCTCGGCCAGGATCGAGGCCACCGCGTCCTGCCCTGTCTCGGTGGTGGTGTAGCCAGCTACGGCGTGGTGGACCGGGCCGGCGGCGGCCAGCAAAGCACTCACGCGGGCGCGCAGGGGGCGCTCCCGGGGGCCGGGCGTGCCGACCATGTTCTCCAGGTCGATAAGCAGCAGGCGGGTGTCCTCGGTCGTCACGGTGTGCTCCCTGCGGCGGGGGTCAGAGTTCGAGCATGGCCTTCGCAGCCCCGTCTTCAACCTGACACCGGCACGCCCTTCCCGTCGAATAACGCCACGACGTCACCCCAGTTCCTCCCTGATCCTTGAAGGGTAGATCACCGGACCGGCAGAGAGCGCGTCCGCACGAGGTGACCGGCGGGAACTGCGCTCACCGCCAGCCGAACCCTCAACGTCGTCAGGCGTCCGGGGCAGCGGATGCCTGCGTCTGCGGACGAAGGTGGCCAGCACCATCCAACCTCTTGCTGCGCACAAGTTCCGCCACATGGGTCACGAAGTCATCCAGGGACATCGGGGTTTCCTTGCCGGACCGGTCCCGGACGGTCACCGCGCGCTGCTCGGCCTCGCGCCGGCCCACCACCACGACCAGCGGAATCTTCCTCGTCACGGCGGCCCGGATCTTGGCGTTGAGACGGCCACTACTAAAATCGATGTCGGCCCGGAACCCCGCCTCCTGGAGAACGGACGTCACGTCGTTGGCGTAATCGATAAGATCATCCACGATCGGGATGACACTGATCTGCTCGGGTGCCAGCCACACCGGAAAAGCCCCGGCAAAGTGCTCGGTCAGGTACGCGACAAACCGCTCATGGGAACCCAGCGGTGCCCGGTGGATCACCACGACCTGTTTCTCCGTACCGTCCGAGTCGTGATAGGTCAGCCCGAACCGCTGCGGGGTGTACAGGTCTACCTGGTTCGTGGAAGCGGCGAACTCCTTGCCGGTCACCGACCGGATCATGAAGTCGACCTTCGGCCCATAGTGTGCGGCCCCGCCGAGCTCCTCGACGTAGGGGATCCTCGACTCTTCCATCGCTTCACGTGTGATCTGTTCGGCAGTGGTCCACATCTCGTCGTCGTCGTGGTACTTTTCCTTGTTATTCGGGTCACGCAGGGCGAGGACCATGTAGAAGTCCGTGATCCCGAGCGTGCGATAGTACTCGTCGTGCATCCGCATGACCTCGAGAAACTGGTCTTTGGCCTGGTCATACGTACAGTAGATGTGCGCGTCGTTCTGGGTGAACCCGCGTGTACGCATAATGCCGTGAAGCTGACCGCTACGCTCAAACCGATACACGGTCCCGTACTCGGCAATCTTGTACGGCAACTCCCGGTAGCTGTGCTGCCGGGCCTTGTAAACCATGTGGTGATGCGGGCAGTTCATCGGCCTGAGGTAGTACTTCTCACCCTCGATATCGATGGGAGCGTACAGGTCATCGGCGTAGTAGGGAAGATGCCCGGAGAGATAATAAAGTTCCTCTTGCGTGATGTGCGGAGTCACCACCCGCTTGTAGCGCAGCTTCTGCTCGGTCTGCCGAGCCCACTGCTCCAGCTCATCACGGATGATCGTTCCATTCGGCAGCCACAGTGGGAGACCCCTGCCGATCTCCTTACTGAAAGCAAACAGATCAAGATCTTCACCGATGCGGCGATGGTCGCGTTTCGCGGCCTCCGCCAACAGACGCAAGTGCTCCTTGAGCTGGTCACGTGTCGGCCACGCCGTCCCGTAGATGCGCTGAAGCTGCGGATTCTTCTCGTCCCCGCGCCAGTAGGCGGCGGCGCTACGCATCACCTTGAACGCCGGAATCAGACGAGTCGACGGAAGGTGCGGGCCCCGACAGAGATCAGACCAGCAAGTCTCGCCCGTCTTCGAGTCAACGTTGTCGTAGATCGTCAGATCAGCACCGCCGACCTCCATGACCTCGCCCATGTCGACATCTCCCTTGATGTCGACAAGCTCCAGTTTGTATGGCTCATCGGCAAGTTCGGCCTTCGCAGCGTCCAGCGACGGAAAAGCACGCCGTCTGAACCGCTGGCCAGCCTTGATGATCTCCTGCATCCGACCCTCGACGCGTTCGAGGTCGTCCGGCTGGAACGGCTTGAGCACACCAAAGTCGTAGTAGAAGCCGTTCTCGATCGGCGGCCCAATACCAAGCTTCGCCTCTGGGTACAGATCCTGCACCGCTTGCGCCATGACGTGCGCGGCCGAGTGACGCAGCACTTTCAGTCCATCCGGGCTGGACATCGCCACAGGCACGATCTCAACGTCGATCTCGGGAACCCAGTCGAGATCCCTCAGCTGGCCGTCTGCGTCCCGGATAACCACGACTGCGTTCGGCCCCGCCGCGGGGAACTTGGCCGTAGCCACCGCGTCGGCAGCCGTCGTCCCTGCCGGCACGACGAGGGTCCGTTCGGCCACGGCGGCGGGAGGCGATGCAGACACGAAGAACTCCTTAAGATCAAGTAATGTCTGGACACGGCCGGGCATCGAGTAGTGCATAGGCGGACACCGCGTCGAGGGATCATTTACCGGCTTCGGATGATCAACCCGTGACCGTCCGGAACGGTCTCTGGTCGCCGTACCTGTGGTCTGCAACCGCCACCTCAACACCGACCACGACCGGCCTGGCTGGCTGGTGACGTGTATCCGAGATCGTTCCAGCAACCGGCTCAGCGGGGGTCGAACTCGCCGAGCTTGACGCCCTCGACGAACGCCGCCCACTCCGCGTGGGTGAAGGTCAGGATCGGGCCGTGGCCGTGCTGCTTGCTGTCGCGCAGCGCGTAGCTGTCGCCGGCCTCGGCCACCTCGACGCAGTTGTCGGCCCCACCGCTGCTCCGGCTGCTCTTCCGCCAGCGGAGCAGGGCCGGATCGGTCGAGCCCACCGCGCACCTCCCACGCACCTCAGGCAAGGTGACGGAGCCGCGCCTCCAGCATCCGGGCGGACTCCCGCTCGCTCGCGGCCGCCACCTGCAACTTGGTGAACGCCACCCTATAGCGCTCGATGTCGTCGGTGGCGTCGCGGTACACCGCGTCGGTCAGCGCCTCCTCGTAGACGATCCCGAACGACGGGTCGACCAGCTCCAGGATGGTGAAGTCCATGCCGAGCGCGGTGTGCTCGCCGACGTCGAACGGCAGGATCTGCAAGGTCACCCGGGGTAGCTCGGCGACCTGCCGCAGGTGGGCGAGTTGCTCGCGATGCGCGGCCGCGCCGCCGACCGGACGGTGCAGCGCCGCCTCACCGAGCACCACCCACAGGCTCGTGCCGCCCTCGCCGGTAAAGGGCTCGATCCTGCGCGCCCGGTCGGCCGCCCTGATGTCGAGCTCCTCCGGGGAGAAGGTCCACGGACCGGTGGCCAGCAGCGCCCGAGCGTAGGCGACCGTCTGCAGCAACCCGGGCACCAGCTCACCGCGATGAGACTTGACCTCGTCCGCGGACCGCTCCAGCTCGACGTAGGTCTGCGCCCACTCCTGCACCGGCTGCGTGATGCCGCGCCGCCGCGCCTCGCGGCCCAGCTCGCGGACCCGGTCCGCATCCGTCCCGGTCACCCCGTAGAGGTCGATCAGCCGGTCCAGCTCCGCGCTGCTGATCGTCACCCCGCCGCTCTCCAGCTTGGACACCTTCGACGGGTACCAGTCGAGCGCCTTGACCACGTCCTTCGGCACGCGCTCGCACGCCTCCCGGTACCGACGCAGCAGGACGCCCAGCTGCAACCGCATCACCCGGCGCGCCGGTTGGGGCGTACTCACTGCACCACCTCCTCGTCCGCTCGGCTCCCACGCCGAGCGATGTGGACCGTAGGAGACCACTCCAACAGCCGATACGCAAAGAGAAATTCCTTGCTGTAGCGTGCCCACTGGCCAGTTCACCGACAGTGGAGGCTCCGATGACCCAATCCGATGACCCGCTCGACGCAGCGCTCCCCCGCCGCCCCCTCCGCCCCTACGACCCCACCCACCCCTCGACGGACCCCGATTCACCCCTGCTCGGGCTGCGTCGCCTGCCCGCGACGGCGATCCTCTCGATCCGGGAGTGCCCGTACTGCCACCTCGACCAGGTCATCGCCGACCTTGACCAGACGCTGCCGGAGACGGCGGACCCGAGCCGGGAGGCACGATGACGGTGCTGATGCTCGCCCAGGAGCGCGACACTTCCACCGATCGGGTGGTGGCGGCGCTGTACGCTCGCGACGTCCCGGTGTTCCGCGCCGAGCTGCGCTGGTTCCCGTTGCAGCTCGACATCGCCGCGGTGCTGGCCGACCGCCGGTGGATCGGCGTGCTCACCACCCCGCACGACGGCGTCGAGCTGTCGGCCATCCGGTCGATCTGGTACCGCGATCCCGGTACGTTCGAGTTCCCGCAGCGGATGACCGCCGCCGAACGCGCCCAGGCATCCACCGAGGCGCGGCTCGGGCTCGGTGGGATCCTCGCGACCCTCGACGTGCCGTGGATGAACGAGCCGGACTGCGCCGTCTCCTCGGAGTACCCACCCCTGCAGCTGGTGACGGCGGCGACCTGCGGCCTGACCGTCCCCCCAACCCTGATCACCAACACCAAGCTGGCCGTGCACTTCTTCTCCCGCGCCAGCCGGCTCGGCGTGGCGCAGAAGCCGCTCGGCTCGGACGTCGTCGATGATCAGCCGTTGATCCACTACACCTGGCGGACCGGCGGCTGCGACTTCGACAAGCTCGCCGGCGTCGAGCTGACCGCTCACCGGTTCCAGAACTCGATCGACCTCGACCACCGGGTCCGGGTGATCGCCGTCGGCGACCAGCTCTTCCCCGCGGCCCTCGGCGCCGGGTCCACGGCTGCCGGAGCCGACGCCGAGGCGGGCTACCCGTCGGGACGCTACGAGCCGGCCGCGCTGCCCGCCGCCGTCGAACAGGGTCTCCGCGACTACCTGACGTACTTCGGGCTCACCTACGCGGCCATCGACCTCGCCGTCGACCGCGACGGTCGCCACGTCTTCCTGGGGTCGGACAGCGCGGGCCAGCACGACCGGCTGGAGACCGACACGGGCGCACCGATCACCGACGCCATCGCCGACATGCTGGCGGCCGGGGTGGCGAGCGCGACGCCGGCGGACCCCGACCAGTCAGACGGCTCGTAATCCACCGGTCCGGAACACGGTGTTGCGGCTCGGCTCGGAGAATCCGGCGATGCTCGCGATATCCTGTGCAGTGAGCCCGCGGGCGCTCAGACCCTGGCCGATCGACTCCGCCAGAGCCGGACGCTCCGGCGCGATATCCTCACTCCCGGGTTCGCGTGTCCGCCAACCCTTCGCGCTGAGCATCTTGTACATGCTGGTGCGCTGAGTGGGGCTGAGCAGCTCCAAGCAGTAGGCGCGTTCGACGATGGCCTGTATCGAGACACCGTACTCGCGCTTGAGGTCGAGCAGGTGACCGATCTTGAGGTTGCGCAACGACGACCGGATGACCTCGGACGGCATGAGGAACTCACCGGCGAAGGTGTTGGCCTGGGCCTCGACGTCGTCAGTGCTGAGTGCGTCGGTGTCCAGCACCAGGTGACCGAGCTCGTGCGCGAGCGTGAGACGCAGCCGGTCGACGGGGACGGCGTCGTTGAACAGGATGACCGGATAGTCGCCTATCCATTGCGACAGACCGTCAACGCGGCTGGTTCCGAAGTCCTCACCGATGAGCAGGCACCCGGCTGCCTCGAGCCACTGCGCCAGGCGCCGCACCGGCCCGACGGGCATGCGCCACTGCGCCCGCACGAACCGTGCGGCCTGCTCGGGTGTGACATCGAGCGGGTCGAGAGTCGGGACGTGTTGTTCGGCGCGCAGGGACACCTCCTCGAACAGATGACTGGCGTGCCATCGGTAAACGTTCAGCCGGGCCTCCAGCCGCCGCCAGACCCCGGGTGGCGCAGTCGACCGGCGACGCATATGCGCATCCATGGCCATGCCGCCGCGGGCCCGCCCAGCCTGCTCGAGGAACGGCACGGTCACACCGAACACAGCCGCGAGTCGCTGAAGCGCATCGACCTCCGGCTCGCGCAGATCGTTCTCGTACCGCGACAAGGCCGCCTGCGTGATTCCGGCCTTCTCGGCCAGCTCTGCCTGTGTGAGGCCCTGCGCTCGGCGAACCGTCTCCAGTGCCTCGCCGAGCGGGTTCACCGGCCCTCAGTCCCTTTGGCGGCCTTGCCATGTTCGCCATCGGACGGCATCTCGATCTCCGGAACGCTCGGCTCTGTCGGCGACAGGATCGGCGTCGTGGTTGTGCCGACGCCGCCAGCGGGCTCATCGAGCTCGTACATCCAGATGACGTGGTCATGCCCGTCGCGCAAGGAGATGACCGCCGCTCCGAGCTCGCGCCGCTCTGGATCCCAGCGGTACCCGGCGATGAGTCGGATCTCCTCGAGACCATCGAGAGTCACGGGTTCCTGCTCGAGGAAGTCCAAGGCGCCCTGGGTGAGGAACGTGGAGACGCCACCCTCGACGTCGTGCTTCTTCACCCGCAGCCGGTAGCGAGTGCCGACGTAGAGCTCTCGCGTCGGCGGCTGGTCGACGGACGACACCTCAGGAACCCCGTCGAAGATCCTGAGGGCGTGAACCCAGGCACGGTCGTGGCACCAGTTGAGCAACCCACGGTCGGTCGAGTCGGCGACCCACGCTGGGAAGGTCCTGCGGTAGGTCTCCAGGTCAGTACGTGTACGCCCCACCATGAGCGCAAGGCCCTGCGCGACCTTGTCCCCCAGGTCGTCGAGCACCTGCTCCGGTGACGGATACTCGGATTTCATACCGCAATTTATACCAGATGCATCTGGGCGCAGTAGTCTCTGACCGCGACCACCGAGCAGCGCGGCAGGATGTCGCCATGGAGATCCCCATGTCGTTCGAGCCCTACCGGCGGATCCCCCGGCATCCCGACTGGAAGTGGGAGTACTGGGACGGGACAGCGCAGCTGAGCTACCGTCCGCACCCGATCTGTCTGCGCCGCGAGGTGCGGCTACCGGTGCCTGCTCGACAGCGCCACACCGTCCGGCTCGCCGACCCCCTCGGTGACGGTGAGCGGCTGC
Source organism: Mycobacteriales bacterium (assembly GCA_038257875.1). Taxonomy (GTDB): domain Bacteria; phylum Actinomycetota; class Actinomycetes; order Mycobacteriales; family Pseudonocardiaceae; genus Pseudonocardia. Next base: position 5,816 of record JBBSQN010000054.1, on the reverse strand, counting down.
GCAGCTTCCTCACCGAGTTCTGGCGCGCCGAGGATCCGTACCGAACCGTCGACGACGACCCGGCTTCCGAATGGCTCCGCGACGGCCTCGACTCGTCGTTCATCCGTCTCGCGACGCCGGCTGGCGCATTCGCCGAGGAGGACGGAAAGATCATCGGCGTCGTGCTGCTGGAGCTCCCCTACCGCGACGCGGATGTTCCGGTACCGCACCTGAGCTGGCTGTCGGTGCGCTCGGGCCATCGCTGCGACGGTGTCGGCACCGGGCTGCTGGCCACCGTCGTAGAGGCACTTCACCGGTCGGGTGTGGAGCAGCTGCACAGCTCGGTCTCCCCCGGCAACCGCGCCAGCCTGTCCTGGCACTGGCGCACCGGGTTCCAGGCCGTATCGGACCCCCTCGCCGCGCTGGGTCCGCACGCCCGCCGACGATGAGTCGGGGGACCGTGCCATCCACGCGTCACGAGATCGCTAGACGCGCAGGATGGTCACAGCTGGCGACACGTTCGCCATGAGCGCGGCCAGGTCGTCTGGGTCGCTGGTAACCACTATCGGGTCTCGCTCGGCCGCCGCCACGGCAGCGACAACGGCAGCGGTTGCGGCGATCGAACCCGCCCGGCCGGTTGCGGTGCGCAGCCGGGCGGTCTGACGCGCCGGCGGGAAGCTTCCCGCCGAGTAACCCACCTCCTGCCCCGGCCGCCGAGGAAGCCCTGCTCATGGGCTGACACGCGCAGTTTGCATCGACCTCCACGCCGGGGGACGAAGGGGACGCGGTCGCGAGCAGCGGTGGAGCCACTCCCAGAACGCGACTGTGACGCGTTACCGGCACGAGTGCTACTGAAGGCCGAACACGACGACCTCTATGGGCCGATGCCGCTCAACTGGCGCGGCTCATTTGCACATCCCACCGTCTCGACGACGAGACGATCCGACTACTCGTCGATCAGATCGAGACCCCCCGCCGACTCGGCGTTGTCACCATCCTCGACGCCCTGGATCGCGACCTGTCGGACGTCCCATTGCTGGTCGGTGGTGGCGCGGTCGATGAGCAGCTGGCGGGTCTGGTCGTCGGGCCACCCGGTCGCGAGAGCCTGCACCGCATCCCGTCGGACGTCCTCGTCTTCGTCGGTGGTGACGCGGTCGATGAGCAGCTGGCGGGTCTGGTCGTCGGGCCACCCGGTCGCGAGAGCCTGCACCGCAGCCCGTCGGACGTTTCCATGCTGGGCGGTGGTGGCGCGCTGGCGGAGGAGGCGTTCGAGTATCTCGCTGTGTGGCAGCAACGCGGTTGCCGCCGCCGTAGTCAGGCTCTGGAAAGTCGTCGTGGTTATGAATAGTGAATCTGGGGGATAGGGGACATGCTGATACCAGCTCAGATATTGGTCGCGGCTGGCGCGCGGAAAAGCTACTTCGCGGAGTACCGCTGTTGCTTCGTTGACGACGTCGAGTTCCGACAACACCGGTCTGAACTGGTTGGCGTGAAGTTGTTGAGCTGCGCTGACGAGTAGGGCGATCAGGCCATTGATGAGCGCGCTTGATTGCGCAACGAGCGCGGTGGGTGTGCGGGCTTCGGCCAGGCATCGCAGCGCGAGAATCCAGTGTCGCCCGATCTGATCCGGGCGTAGCCGCGCCGCCGGTGTGTCGGCCAGGGTCAGCAGGTGATCGATCACCCTGGTCAGGAACCGGTCGTGGATCATCCCGGCGACCAGGAGCAGGACTTCCTGCCAGACGGGGTCGGTGGCATGGCTTCCGAACACCTCCGTGGCGAGGTCATCAGCGTTGATCTCCTGGGTCTCCTTGAGTCGGTAGGTGATCTCGTCGGCGCAGCAGTACTCCAGGAGCGCGCGGTGCACGAACCCGTAGAGCTCGGGCCCGAACCGGGACAGGATGAAGTTGCGGTCGCGGAACTGCTCCAGCATTGCCTTCGCTACGGTTTTGGCCTGGTCCGGGGCGAGTTGGTAGCGCTGTGTGATATATGTGCGGAACTCGACGAGCAGGTCGTCGCGGTGGATGTGGTTGCCGCCGATCCCGCCGCGCCCGTCCTGCATCCGCCGCGCGACTCGGCGCAGCAACTCCCGCTTGTCCTCCTCGTCGATCGCCTCGAGGACCTCGGCCGGGATGCGGGTGTCACGGATGGCGCGGGTGGCGTCCCAATGCTGCACCAGCACCTCGACGGCGTGCTGGTAGATCCGATGACGTTCCCGGGGCAGTTCACGGCGGCGACCGAGAACGGTGAGGATGGTCAGCAGCATGGGGTTGCCAGCCAGGTCACGCGCCGACGCCGACCGGTCTAACGCCGCGAGCAGCTGGTTGCTGCGATGGCTGGCCTCGCTGGCGTTGGCGTGGTAGGCGATGTTGTACCAGGAACGCACGAACTCCGCGACCTGGTCGGTGTCGAGGTCTTGCAGGGTGTGCAGGGTGAACCCGGCCCCGTCCAGGACAGCGCGGCGATACCCGATGATCCGGGAGGTCACGATCACCCGCACCTGCGGGTAGGTCGCGGCAAACGTGGCGATCTTCCGCGCCACCATGTCCCGATCTCGGGAGTCGAACAGCTCATCAAGGCCGTCGAACATCACCACCGCTCGTCCACCGCGACGCAGGTAGCCCTCCAGGACATCGCGGGGTAGCCCGAGGCCTTCCTGGGCGCGGTAGTCGATGAAGTCCAGCAGGGTCGCATCGGCCCACCGTCCGGTTCGCCACCCCGGATCGGCGTAGGTGCGCAGCTCTACCAACACCGGCAACCACCCCACCCACTCGACCAGCTCCGGAGCCGGGTCAGGGGAGGCGAGGTTGACCGCCAGCCACCGCAACAGCGACGACTTCCCCGCACCCGGATCCCCCAACACCGCCACCAACCGTCGCGCCGAGTCGAGCACCACCTCCAGCACCGGTTGTGGCTGCTGGTTACGGTGGGCTTCTCGGGCCTGGGCCAGCTTCTCCGTATCCAGATCGGGAGGCAGCTCATCCGGGTCGAGATCACCCTGCTCCAGTAGCCGGCGGCGTAGATCCCTCGGTAACTCCACCGGGGGTGGGTCCGCGCGGACCTGCTGAGGCACGAACACCTGCCGCAACAACACCGGCACTTGCTCGTCCTGGGCCTCCGGGCTCAACGCCGCCAGATCCAGCACCCGATAACACGCCGCCACCGTCTGCAGATACTTTTCCCGCAGCCTGGGATCCATCGCAGGGGTGGTGGCTTCCACCCGGGCGGCCACCCACTTGTCACGGACTCGGGCAGCCGCATCATCGGGGTCCCACCCAGCTCGGCGGGCCAGCACTGTGGCGATGGACACGACGTCGTGCTGGTTGGCCGGGACCCCCGGTGCGCTTAAACAGCGGTGGATCGTGTCTCGTGACGGCGCACCAGGCAGACCGTCATCCTTGCCGACTGCGCTCTCGATCTCGTCCAACGTCATCGGGCTGGCGCGTTCGTACAGCTGGCGGAGCAGATCCTTGAGATCGCACAGCGGACCAGGAGGCAACACCGGCCAGGTAACGGACTTCGGCCTGCGCGGCCGACCCGTGCCTGGACCGTCGTCCGCCCCGGCACCACCCACGGGCGAGGTGTCATCGCGACTCATCGCATCCCCTGTCCACAGCCCATACCAGCGCTCCTGTGTCGACCAGGCATCCCACCAACAAGCGACCTCCAGGCTGTCGCAACACAGCAACAGCCCGTTACCCACCCCTCACCGTGGTCCTCGCCAGCACACCAGCACCAGCCCTCGGACCCCGGGAGACACGATGCTCCGCCACCACCGCAGCACCCGCCGCGAACGCCTCACCCTCGCCGCAGCAGCCCTACGGGGCCTGCTCACCGGCGCCGCCAACGCGATCCTGCGCTGGATCCTCGACAACGCCTTCTAGCGTCCACAGCCGTTAGCTAACCAAGCTGCCGACGAGGTGCGACAGCGGCGGCCTTCGGCCGAGCCCCCAACGACCGGGCGCCGTCCGGACCCGCACCGCTGCTGGAGAGCGGGCGCGGGCGCGATGCTCAACGAACGTGTACGACGCCACACCTGGGGCGGTAAGCTCAACGACCATGAGCAGAACGCCCGCAGCAACCAGTGACGACGGCTTCGACGTCATCGTAGCTGACGACGGCAGCGTGCCCGCCGCCGAGCTGGCTCGACTTGGGGTTCGTCCAGGTGCTCATCTCCGCCTGATCGTCAGTGAGAATGACACACCCAAGCAAGTGCGTCATCTCGGTCCCGGCCGACTGGCTGGCACCGTGCCGCCCGAGGTGATCGACGAGTTCATCCGAGCTCTCGACGAGTGCAAGGCAGAGCGCCGAGCACTCTACGGAGGCGTTCAGCCCGGGTGAAGGTCGTTGTCGACTCCCACGCTCTACTCTTCTATCTGTTCACCCCGGACCAGCTCTCAGACCCGGCGCTCGAAGCTCTAGGCGAGGCCGAGAACACGGACGGCATAGTCGTCTCAACAGCGACCATCGGTGGCCTTTGGTACACCTCGCACAAGCAAGGCCGGCGAGCCCTTACGCCGGGAGCGTTTGAGTCATTGCGACGGACGGTGCTCGATCCTGACGAGAAGTTCAATGTTGTGGCGATCGATGCTGCCACGATGGATCACTTCGAGCGGGTACCGCTCGAAGACCTCGGCGATCCGTTCGACCGCTTCATCCTTGCGACGGCGGCGCAACTCCAGTTGCCACTAGTGACTAAAGACCGAGCGATTACAGCAACACGGCTCGTTGAGGTGATCTGGTAGGTGCGTTGCACTCCCTCTTCCAGCAGTTCGGCCAGTCGTGCCCGCTGCCACGCCAAGGCCGGTCACGCCGTCGGGGACGAGGACGAGCGTCACGCGCTGCGCGAGCCCTGGGCAACGGGCGTGAGCTGGTCCGCCCGGGCCTCGGTCCGCTCGGGCTCCGAGATCGGGCCCAGCTCGGCGTCGAACTCGGCGAGGTAGGTGTCGAGTGCTGCGATCTTGGCTCGCGAGTCCAGCTTGTCGGTTAGCGCGGCAGCGGCCACGGCCGACACGTTCAGACCAGCGACCCGCGCCCGCCGCAGCAGCTCGGCCGGAACCGTGATGTTCACCCGCACCCGCGCCATACGCATACAGTAAGGTAAACGTATTGACCATGCTGCGATGCCACGGGCGAGCACACTGATCAGTTACCCGTCGGCGTCTCGGGCGGAGGCGGCTCGCGTTGGGCGGGACTCCCATCGACCGGACGGGTTCGGGACGCCAGGTCGGCGAGGTCGACGTCGACGACGAACGGCTCGGTCAGGTGGAACCGCTGCCCGGGCTCGGCGCGAGTGACCTCGACGTAGCGGCCGTCGCACAACCCGTAGGCGACCACCGTCAGGCCGCCGTCACCGAGCTCGACGCGCAGGTAGTGCGGATGCCCGCGGCGGCATAGAGCTGTGGCTTGACCGCGCGATCGGTCACCACACTGCCCCGGCTCACAATCTCCACCACCATCGCGACTTCGGCGGCCTCAGACACGGTGACGTCAGCTCCGGGACTGGTGATGACGGCGATGTCCGGGATGAGGATCCGCCCCGGAGCGACCCGGACGTTGACTGCCTCGAGCACCTCGAAACCCGCTGGCGCCACGGCGTCCAGCACCGCCGCGAGCCGGAAGGACAGCCGCTGGTGTGGGTGCCGTGCGGCCGGGCTCACCAGGAGCTCGCCGTCGAGCAGTTCGACGCGCCGGTCCTCGGGCAAGTCGAGGAAGTCCTCCTCGGTCCACGGCCCGACGTGGTCGAACAGGTCCACAGGTGCGGGAAACCCGATGCCATGCCTCACCTCGCACACCTTCGTGGGGGCGCGCCAAAGGGCGGCCGGGTGGGGGGGCGGGGG
>JBBSQN010000053.1:0-33799 GCA_038257875.1 Mycobacteriales bacterium | reverse complement strand
CGCCCCGCGGCCCCGGGCCCCCCCCGGGCCCCCCCTGGCGGCCGCGGGGGGGGGGCGGGGGGCCGCCCCGGCCCCCCCCCACGCCATCGGGGTGACACGGGGGAGTGAGACCATTGTCCTCGTGCTGCGTTGGATCACCGCCGGGGAGTCCCACGGTCCCGCGCTGGTCGCCGTGCTCGAGGGCATGGTCGCCGGTGTCGAGATCACCACCAAGGAGCTGGCCGCCGAGTTGGCCCGCCGCCGCCTGGGCTACGGCCGGGGCGCGCGGATGGCGTTCGAGGCCGACGAGCTCGAGGTGATCGGCGGGGTGCGGCACGGCGTCACCCAGGGCGGTCCGGTCGCGGTGCGCATCGGCAACACCGAGTGGCCGAAGTGGGAGACGGTCATGGCGGCCGACCCGGTCGACCCGGAGCTGATCGCGGGTCGGGCCCGCAACGCCCCGCTCACCCGGCCCCGTCCCGGGCACGCCGACCTCGCCGGCATGACCAAGTACGGGTTCGACGACGCCCGACCGGTACTGGAGCGGGCCAGCGCGCGGGAGACGGCGTCGCGGGTGGTGCTCGGCACGGTTGCGCGGGCGTTCCTTGCCCAGGCACTCGGCGCGGACATCGTGTCGCACGTGGTCGCGCTCGGGGCGGCCGAGGCGTCCGACGACGAGTTGCCCGGTCCCGGCGACCGTGACCGGGTAGACGCCAGCCCGGTGCGGGCGTACTCCGCGACCGCCACCGAGGCGATGGTGGCCGAGGTGGACGCCGCCCAGCGCGACGGCGACACCCTCGGCGGCGTCGTCGAGGTGATCGCCTACGGGCTGCCGGTGGGGCTGGGCTCCTACGTGCAGTCCGACCGCAGGCTGGATGCCCGGCTCGCCGGCGCGCTGATGGGTATCCAGGCGATGAAGGGTGTGGAGATCGGCGACGGCTTCCGGACGGCGCGGCGGCGGGGCAGCGCCGCGCACGACGAGATGGTCCCCGGCGACCCGGTGGCGCGGCTGTCCAACCGGGCCGGAGGGATCGAGGGTGGCATGACCAACGGCGAACCGGTCCGGGTCCGGGTGGCGATGAAACCGATCTCCACGGTGCCCCGCGCGCTGCGGACCGTCGACGTCGCCACCGGCGAGCCGGCCCAGGCCAACCACCAGCGCTCCGACGTCTGCGCGGTGCCCGCCGCCGGGGTGGTGGCCGAGGCGATGGTCGCGCTGGTGCTGGCCGACGCCGCGCTGGAGAAGTTCGGTGGCGACTCGCTGGTCGAGACCCGCCGCAATCTGCGCTCCTACCTCGACGCCGCGCCGTGAGCGCGCAGTGGCGTCCCGTGCTGGTTCTCGTCGGTCCGCCCGGGGCGGGGAAGACGACGGTCGGCCGGGTGCTGGCGCGCCGCCTCGGCGTGGAGTTCACCGACGCCGACGCGCTGATCGTCGCCCGCGCCGGGTGCTCGATCGCGGACATGTTCCTCCACGACGGTGAGGACGCCTTCCGGGCGCTGGAGCGCGAGATCGTTGCCGAGGCGCTGACCAGCACCGACGGTGTGCTGGCCCTGGGTGGCGGCGCGGTTCTCGCGGCGTCGACGCGCGAGCTGCTGCGGGGCCACCGCGTCGTGCACCTGAGCGTCGGGCTGGCCGACGGCATGCGCCGCACCGGGATGTCCACCGCGCGGCCGCTGCTCGCCGGAGTGAACCCGCGAGCCACGTTCAAGGCCCTGCTCGACGCCCGGGTGCCGCTGTACCGGGAGGTCGCGACCGTCGAGGTCGACACCATGCGGCGCAGCGTCAACCAGGTGGTGCGGGCGGTGCTGAGCGCGATCGGGGAGCTTCCGGCGGACGCTCCGAGGGAGCCGGTCGACCCCGCCGACCCGCTGGACCGCCCGACCCCGCCCGGCGGCACGCCGCTCCCGGACCCGACCGTCCGGCAGCCGTCGGACCCGGCCTGATCGTCCGGCCTACCGGGCTGGTGAAATTCCGCAGCAGGGGCCATCCTCCTCCCCCCGCCAGCGCACGCTCCGCAAGGTTCATCGACGAACCGTCTGCGGTGAGTCACCTTATTATGGGACACTCCCTTCATCGGGTCCAGCGTGAACGACGGGGAGTCACGAGCGTCGGAGCCGAGGACTGCATCAGGGGGCCCCATGCCAGACACAGCGGATCAGCGCGCTTTCTCTGAACTGGTTGATCATTGTCTCCGTCCTGCCAAGCCCGACCGCCGGCGGCCCCTGCCGATCGTCCTGCTCTGGGGCCCGCGCAGGAGCGGGAAGTCCGAGCTGCTGGACTACATCCACGAACACTTCTACCTCGGCAGACCGTACGTCCGCCGGAACCAGCACGAGCTGGGCACGCTGCGCCCGCACGAGGTCGCCCTGCAGCTCGCGTTCCATCTGGGCTGCCGTGTCGAGGGTTTCGGTCGCTTGAAGTTCCCGCGGCTCTTCCTCGGGGTGGCGGCGATACGTGGTCCGGTGAACATCGATGATCCGGCCGCAACGCGGTCGATGATGATCAGGAGGACGATCCCTGACCGTAAACGCCTGAGGAACCTGGCCCGCGGGACCGCTGCCAGCTTGTCGGACGTCGTCGGTGCGGACCGGGGCACGCAGTTCTTCCTGGGACTGGCGGTGGAGGGGCTGGGGGCCGTCGTCGAGACCGCGCTCGCGCTTGGTGGCCGTGGCAGGAAATGGTACCAGGACGGGCTCGGCCAGCACTTCGCCGATCCGATCGATGCTCTCGTCAGGCTCGCAGAGCAGGAGGCCAACCCGCAGCTGCGGGAGCGGGTCGATGAGGTGTTGTGCCGAGCGTTTCTGGCCGATCTCCGAGACGAGTACTCGCAGCAGTCTGCCCTTCAAATCTTCGCCAGGGACGAGAACTGTCTGGCGGTGCTGGACGAAGCTGACTCGGAGGGCACTCGAAGATTCCTCGACGTCCTGGCGGCACAGCGGCAGGACTGGGATCCGCTGCTCATCGTGTCCGCTGCGTCGACCCGGTCTCCGTCCGCCGGTTATCAGCATCCTGAGCGCTGGGTCGTACGGAAGGTGGCTGAGGCGACCCATCGAGACTGGAGCGCCGGCCGGGCCGCGAACAACGGATGGGCCGCACTGTATCCCGTGGAGCTCGGCGGGCTCACCCTCGACGAGGCGAGGGTGAGCTTCACTGGCCGTGGTTCACCGCCATACGGACCCGAGGTCGAGGTGACCGGCATTCTGGGTGATACCGACAAAGTGCTCCGATTCGTCCATCGGCTCACCGACGGTCACCTCGGCGGTATGCGGCTCGTGCTGGACACCATGGCGCTGGAACGCCGACGGTCCGGAGCCGAGAACGTCGATGTCCGCAGCGTGTTCAGCAGACCGGTCACGGAGGACGGCACATCGTCGTTGGCCGAGGAGGTCCGACGGCTGCTTATCGGCGTGTGGTCGGTCGAGATGCACCGTGCGCTCGCGCGTAGCGCGGCGGCACGGGATTTCGGGGAGCGGTCGCTCGCTGCGGTCCTGCAAGATGAGCCTGACCCGGTGGCCCACATGATGAGCCAGTTCCGGTCCCGTGACCTGTGGGTGCGATATCCGCACGGACCCGGCGACGCGGATCTGGCGACGCTTCATCCGTTCCTGCGGCGCGGGGTTGTGCACCTGCTCGCAGAGCCCCTGGACCAGAGCGAGCCGACCTGGGACGACGTGCACAAGCAGTTGCGAGCTCACGCCGAGGAACGGGGCGACATGACCAGCGCGATGTATCACCGCTTGGCGTTGGGGGAGGTATCTGCGGTAGCGGAGCACATGAGCATGCTCTTCGCGAGCGAGGACACCGTGACGTGGTACGGCATCCTGGCCGCCATCACGCAGGCGCCTCTTGCTCATCCGGCGCGGGAGGTGGACTCCCAGCGTCACTGGCTGCGGTTGGTCAACAAGGTCGACGACGGTCCTGCGGAGCCGGCGACGCTGGTGGAGCTGGTGGCCGCGCTACAGCTGCACACCGACCCGCTGGGAGACCCCGGTCATCACCTGTGCATCGTCATCGCCCGAGAGCTCGAGGGTCTCGCACGCCACTCGCATGCCTTTTTCTTCCTGCTGGAGAAAGCCGAGGAGTTCCGCAACTGTTGGGAGCGGTGGCACCACGACTGAGCTGTCAAACCGATACTCGTTCTGAAAGGCGTTGAGGAGCCTCGTGTTCAGGATTAGAAATTTTTCCAGAACAAAGCCATGGGTGAAGATCACCACGATCGGGTTGTCACTGGTGCTTCTGGGTGCCCTAGTGTGGACTTTCGTCGTCACGCCGCTGATCTCATGTGGTCCCGATGTGGAGCGCGTCGACGATCAGTGCATCGGTGTGACGGACGGACGGGTCATGCTGAACGCGGACCTGGCAGGCGTGCTCGACAAGATCCGGCAGGAGAACGAGCGCGTCGAGCAGGAGGACGAGCGCGTCGAGTCTCCAGCTTCGCGTTCGGTGAGCATCGCCTACCTCCTCCCGTTGCCAAAGGCCTCGGACAGACCAGCGGATGTGTCGCGGTTGCGGCACGAGCTCGAAGGTGCCCATATTGCTCAGTTGCAGGCTAACCAAACCAAGACGTTGGGCGAAGAACCGCTGGTCCGGCTGCTGGTCGCCAACCCCGGCGACCAGTCAAGCCAATGGCAACGAGTAGTTCCGGCCCTGCTGGCCAAGGTCGAAGGGCCGGAACGGCTCGTAACAGTGGTGGCGACAGGTAAGACCTTGAGTGGAACGGTAGAAGCCATCGACGCCTTGAGATCCGGGGGTGTTCCCGTGGTGACTTCTCGGCTGGCCGGTGACAGCTTGACAAAGCTGAATCCGGAAGCATTGGCAGTGCGAGGTGGGCTCGCGAGGATGGCCTCCCCCGCAAGCGACCAGGCAGCAGCTGCTGCAGCCTATCTGAAGCCCAGCACAAGCAGGGCGCTGATTGTACGTGACGAGAACCCTGAGGCTTATTCACGGGCGAGAAGTAGATCATGCTCCACCACGTCTGAGCTGCGGTGATGCTGAACCGTACGCGCGTCCTGAATAAGCCTCCCTGCAGATATCTTTCTCAAGTCAGTCGACGAGGGATTTCGAAAAGCGTTCGAAGATGACACCCACATGGTGGTGGAGCCGTCCGAGTCGTATAATTCGCAGTTCGGTGGTGTTGCGAACGCGATGAGTCGAATGCTTCGGAACATCTGTCAGCAAGAACCAGATGTAATCCTCTTCGCTGGTCGCAGCTCTGCGCTGGAATCTTTTGTTCAGGCGTTGCCGAGGCGTCCTTGTCTGGAGGTGCCAATAAGAGTCATGGGTCATGGCGATACGGTCGATTTTGCTACCATTGTTGCGCTGGGTGGTCCTGAACTACGCGAAGGTCTGAACGCCAATGCGTCGGTGATTTACACGGCTCAGACTCATCCCGATTCCTGGGAAGCCTCGCCGGAAATTTTCCCTTCAGCGGCAACGCGGCAACTGAGTTCAACCTGTGATCAATGTTTTAAGAATGTCTTTCCGGGTGAAACATTAGAGGATACCGGAGCGATTATGGGATACGATGCCATCGTCACCGCGGTCGCCGCGGTTCGCCCTGATCAGGGGGCTGGAATCAACGACACGCCGGACCTGGTCAGTCAGGAGTTCAAGCGGTTGCACGATGCGGGTGCTGTCCCCGGAGCGAGTGGTTGGATCTCTCTGGACCCGCTCGGTAAACCGGTGAACAAGGCGACTGTCATCCTGCAGGTGGAGTCTGACGGCGCCTTGAAATTCGTTCAGGTGAGCTCAGCGCTCGGCACTCCATGCGTGCCCGACGTTTCACCTTGTTGATCTCCACGGCTCGCGGCGCTGCTGAGCCCCGACACGCCCGACGTACCCCCTGCTGGCCACCGCGGCACCGAACAGGCACACTGATCGCCACAACCGGAACCGGGTGAGGGGCCCGGTCGCTCGAGTAGGCCGTCACGACGCGAGGACGTAGGGGAAGACGTTCCTCGTCGATGGTGGAGGTCTGCAGTGAAAGCACGCGGCGTGGTCTTCGTCCACTCGTCGCCGACTGCGGTCTGCCCGCACGTCGAGTGGGCGATCTCGGGTGTGCTCGGGACCGCGGTGTCCTTGCAGTGGACCCCACAGCCCGCGGTGCCCGGCCAGCTGCGTACCGAGTGCACCTGGACCGGACCCGCAGGCAGCGGTGGGGCGCTCGCGGGGGCGCTGCGGGCCTGGACGATGCTGCGGTTCGAGGTGACCGAGGAACCCAGCTCCGGCGTCGACGGCGAGCGGTTCTGCTACGTCCCGACCCTAGGTCTGTGGCGGGGGCGGACCAGTGCCAACGGCGACATCATGGTTGGTGAGGACCAGCTCCGTGCCCTGCTCGCCGAGGTGTCATCGGCTCAGCTGCCGGTACGGGTGCACGACCTGCTCGGGTCGGCGTGGGATGACGCGCTCGAGCCGTTCCGGTGGGCGGGTGACGGCGCCCCGGCCACCTGGCTGCATCAGGTCGGCTGAGGCCGGTCCCCCGTGCGGCGGTGCGCGCGTGGCTGCTGCGCCACTTCGACGGGATCAACACCCGCGACTACGAGCGGTGGCGTGACCCGCCCGCGTTGACCGCATCGACGACGGTCCGGACGGCGAGCTGCTCGTGCGGGTGCGGTTCGTCAGCGCGCAGGATGTCGAGGACGCACCGGCCGACCTGCCGGTCGAGCGGATCTGCTGGCGGGTGACGTTGCCGATGACCGGCACGCCGCCCCGGATCGACGTCACCCGGGGCGGCAGCTCGGTGGCGGTGGCCTGCTAGACCTTCGTGAACACGACGGCGGCGTTGTGCCCGCCGAAACCGAACGAGTCGCACACCGCGGCGTTCAGGTCGATCTTGCGGGGCTCGCCGGTGACCACGTCGAGCTCGATCCCGGGGTCGAGCTGGTCGAGGTTGAGGCTCGCCGGGATGACACCCTCCTTGATCGAGAGCAACGTGATGATGCTTTCGACGGCGCCGGCCGCACCGACCATGTGGCCCAGCGCCGACTTCGGTGCGGTGAGCACCGGATGGTCGCCCAGCGCCTTGCGGATGGCGCGGCTCTCGCCCACGTCACCGGCCACGGTGGAGGTCGCGTGGCAGTTGACGTGCTCGACGTCGGACGGGTCGAGGCCGGCGTTGCGGACCGCGGCCGAGATCGCGCGGGCCTGCCCGCGACCCTCGGGCTCGGGGCCGGTGATGTGGTAGGCGTCGGAGGTGAGCCCGGCCCCGGCGAGGCGACCGTGCACGGTGGCACCGCGGGCCGCGGCGAACTCGGCCCGCTCCAACACCATGATCCCGCAGCCCTCGCCGAGCACGAAGCCGTCGCGGTCCACGTCGAAGGGCCGCGACGCTCGCTCCGGCTCGTCGTTGCGCCGGCTCAGCGTCCGGGCCTGCACGAAGCCGGCGACGGTGATGCCGGTGATGCAGGCCTCCGTGCCGCCGGCGACGACGACGTCGACCTCGCCGTCGTGCAGCAGGCGCAGCGCCCACGCCAGCGCCTCGGCGCCGGACGCGCACGCCGACACCGGTGCGTGCACCCCGCCGCGGGCGCCGAGCTCGATGCCGACCCAGGCCGCGGGACCGTTGGGCATCAGCATCGGGACGGTCAGCGGCGAGACCTTGCGCAGCCCGCTGCTTTCCAGCAGGTCGTCCTGGTCGAGCAGCGTGACCGCGCCTCCGATGCCGGTGCCGATCACCACCGCGAGGCGCTCGGGCTCCACCTCCGGTGCCCCGGCGTGGGCCCACGCCTCCGCGGTGGCGACGAGGGCGATCTGCTCGCAGCGGTCCAGCCGGCGGGCCTGCACGCGCGGGAGCACCTCGGTGGGTGCCACGGCGAGCGGCGCTGCGATCTTGACCGGCAGCTGGTGGCGGTCCATCCACTCGTTGTCGCCGTCGATACGTCGGATTCCGGAGCGTCCGGCGAGCAGCGCCTCCCAGGTCGACGTGACGTCCCCGCCGAGCGGTGTCGTCGCGCCGAGCCCGGTGACGACGACCTCGGTGCGCGGAGCTGTCACCTGCTGTTCTCCGCGATGTAGCGCACCGCGTCACCGACGGTCTTCAGCTTGGCCAGCTCGTCGTCCGGGATCTTCACGTCGAACTTGTCCTCGGCTTGCACGGCGATCTCGACCATCGACAGCGAGTCGATGTCCAGGTCGTCGACGAAGGACTTCTCCGCGGTCACCTCGTCGGCGTCGATGTCGGCGACCTCCTCGACGATGTCGGCGAGGCCGCTGCGGATCTCGGTGGGGTCAGACACGGGTCGTTACTCCTTCTGATGGGAAACTCGGGGTCCCTAGGGACAGATGACGACCTGCCCCGCGTAGGACAGGCCCGAGCCGAAGCCTACGAGGAGCACGGTGTCGCCGGAGCGCAGCCGTCCGTCGGCGCGCATGTGGTCCAGGGCGAGCGGGATCGACGCCGACGAGGTGTTGCCGGCGTGCACGATGTCGTCGGCCACCCGCATGTCCTCGCGGGCGCCCTCGGCGCGCAGCCGCTTGGCCACCGCCTCGATGATGCGCAGGTTGGCCTGGTGCGGCACGAACACGTCGATGTCGGCGGGGGTGAGGCCGGCGACCTCGATCGCCCGCAGCGCCACGGGCGCGACCTTCGTGGTCGCCCACCGGAAGACGGCCTGGCCGTCCTGTTGCAGGGCGCCCGTCTCCGGCGGCACGCGGATCGCCTGCGCCATGTCACCGGCGCTGCCCCAGGCCACCGGGCCGACGCCGACGGACGCCTCGTCCGGCGCGGCGCCGACCACGACCGCTCCGGCACCGTCGGCGAAGATGATCGCCGTCGAGCGGTCGGACCAGTCCAGCCAGTCCGAGAGCTTCTCCGCGCCGATCACGAGCACGTTGTTCGCGGTGCCGCCGCGCACGAGGTCGGCGGCCGTGCCGACACCGAAGCAGAAGCCGGCACAGGCGGCGTTGAGGTCGAAGGCGCCGGGCGCGGGGATGCCGATGCGCTCGGCGGTCTGGGCGGCGGCGTTCGGGATGGGGGTGGGCATCGTGCAGGTGGCGACGATCACCGTGTCGATCTCGCCCGGCGTCAGCCCGGCGTCCTTGACCGCGAGGACCCCCGAATCGGCGGCCATCTCGACCAGTGGCGTGCCGTCGGCGACGATGCGACGGCTCTGGATGCCCACCCGCTCGCGGATCCACTGGTCGTTGGTGTCCATCCGCTGCGCGAGATCGTCGTTGGTGACGACGTTGTCGGGCTGGACGCTGCCCAGGCCGAGGAGCCGCGCGCCGGGGACGGCAGGGTGCAGGCGCAGGCGGACGGTCATCGGGTTGCTCCAGTGTCGATGCGCGCTCCGTGGACGTCACGCGCGTGGGTGTTGATCAGGTCGACGGCCGCGTCCAGGTCGTCCGGGGTCTTCAGAGCCAGCATGGCAGTGCCCTTGAGCTCCCGCTTGACCAGGCCGACCAGCTTACCGGCGGGCGGCAGCTCGATCACCGCGGTGACGCCGAGCTCGCGCAGCGCCGCCATGCAGGAGTCCCAGCGGACCGGACGGGTCACCTGTGCGACCAGCCTACTGAGCGCGTCGGTGCCGTCGGTGACCACTGCGGCGTCGGTGTTGGAGAGCAGCGGCCGGGCCGGGTCGGTGGGGGAGATGCCGGCTGCGTAGGCACGCAAGGCGTCCTCGGCGGGGGCCATGAACCGGGTGTGGAACGCGCCCGCGACCGGCAACGCGACCACGCGAGCCCGCTCGGGTGGGTTCTCGGCGAGTGCGGCGAGCGCGGCGACCGGACCGGCCGCGACGATCTGACCCGCCCCGTTGCGGTTGGCCGGGTCCAGTCCCAGCTTCGCCAGCGTCGCGAGCACCTCCTCGGAATCCCCGCCCAGGACCGCGCTCATCCCGGTCGGCTCGAGTGCGCACGCGGCGGCCATCTCGCGGCCCCGTGCGGCGGCGAAAGTGACGGCGACACCGGGGGAGAGGACGCGCGCCACCGCCGCGGCGGCGAGCTCGCCGACCGAGTGACCTGCGGCGGGGGCCGCCGCTGGCAGCTCCACGCGCGCGGCCAGCCGGGCAGCGGCGATCAGCGTCACGGCGACGATCAGCGGCTGGGTGACCGCGGTGTCGGTGATCTCGTCGGCGGCCGCGGTGGTACCGAGGCGGCGCAGGTCGAGCCCGGTGGCCGCGGACCACTCGGCGAGGGTCTCCTCGCTAGCCGGGTCGTCGAGCCACGGGGTGAGCATGCCGGGGGTCTGGGACCCCTGACCGGGGGCGAGCAGCGCAATCACGCCGCACAGCGAACACTGTGTGTGCCCATCGAGGGCATGCCTGGCAGGTACGAACTCGACGACCCGATTTTGGAGGTTTCCTCCAAAAGCGGGTCGCCTACAGTGGCTGTTATACCGGTCACACTGCCCAATTGTAGACGCCGTCCACAAGTGGATCAACGGTGGGCCCGGTCCAGGCGGTCCGCGACGAGCGCTGTCCGCAGCACGAGCGCGTCGCGCGGGTCACTCGGAAGCCTGGATGTGAGTTCGCTCACACGGCGTAGCCGGTAGCGCACGGTGTTGGGATGGACGAACAGCGTGCGCGCACACGCCTCCAACACCCCGCCGCCCTCCAGATAGGCGGCGAGCGTTCGCAGCAGCTCCCCGCCCGCGGCGGCCAGCGGGGCGACGACGGTCTCGACGAGGCGACGGTGCGCGTCCGGGTCACCGGACAGCGCCCGTTCGGGCAGCAGGTCGTCGGCCGCCACCGGTCGCGGGGCGTCCGGCCAGCCGGGGGCGGCCCGCAACCCGGCCAGGGCCTCGCGTGCGCTCCCGTGGGCGGCGGCCAGGTCGGTCGCGACCGGGCCGACGACGACCGGGCCGGCGTCGAACCCGTCGACGAGCACGCCGAGCGATCCCACGGTGGCTGACGCACCGTCCGGCGGCTCGGACAGCATCACGATCAGTCGCCTGCCCTGGACCCCGACGAGCACCGAACGCCCGGCCCGCGCGGCCTGGCGCCGCAGCTCGCCGAGGAGCTGCTCGGTGGTGTCGGCCGCGGGGGCGCCGGCCACGACCCGCACTGCCGCGGTCGTGTCCCACCCCAGTGCCGCCGCGCGGGAGACCAGCGCGTCGTCCGCCTCACCGCGCACGACGGCGTCCACGACGAGCGCCTCCTGGCGCGCGTCCCACGCGCCGCGGGTCTCCGCGGCACCCGCGTAGACGGTGGCGGCGGCGAAGGCGATCTCCCGGCCAAAGCGCAGGATGGCCTCGACCAGGGCGTGATACTCGGCCTCGTCGGCCGCCAGCGGCGGCAGGTGCTGTTCGAACACGTCGGTGGCGATGCGGACCAGGTCGACGGTCTGGCGCAGGCTCAGCTGCCGCGCCAGGTCGCGCGGGGCGATCCGGAACGCCTCAGCGGTAAGCCGGATCGTCTCGCCCGGCTCACCGAGCCACGCCACGAAGTTGACGACACCGGTCTGGGTGACCAGCAACACGCCAGCCCGTTGGTCGGCCGGCAGCCGCGCGAACCACGGTTGGCGCTCCTGCATCGCGGTGAGGCACGCCGCCGCCAGCCCGCCCGCAGCGAACTCGAGACGGCGCAGCGTCGCAGGACACACGGCGGCCCGCACCGGCCGCACACCCGCTCCCGTCACGTCGGGCAGCATGGCATGCCTGTTCCCTCGTGCGTGACCTCGGCATGCCGAGCCACGGCGACGACCGCGCGATCTCCTGCCCGTCAGGAGAACAACGCAGCCCTCGTCCGGGAGATGTAGCCGACCCTGAGCTGATCCGCCGGATCGGCGGACCGGCACCACGGGAGCCCGAGGCGACGAGGTAGGGGCGCCGGAACTTCCGACGCCGGGGAACCTACTTCGGCGCGCTCAGATCGCGTTGACCATCGTAGCCTGTGGACCCTTCTGGCCCTGCTCGATGTCGAACGACACGCGCTGGCCCTCTTCGAGGCTCTTGTAGCCGTTGCCCTGGATCGCGGAGTAGTGCACGAACACGTCCGCGCCACCACCGTCGGGAGCGATGAAGCCGTAGCCCTTCTCGCTGTTGAACCACTTGACGGCGCCTTCTGACATTCTTTTCTCTCCTCGTACCTGGTGCCGGGGCACTCGCCCCCGGCATCGCGCCAACTGGCCGCGACGGTCCGCGTTCCGGTCGGGACACCGTTCACGCTCTCGGCGAGTTCGGCGTCGCGCGGAGCGTATCGTGTCCTGGCCGTCCTGCCGAGACCCAATGAACGTTGTGTTTCCGGCGTCGTGGGTCAGGACACGCCGGAGTCGGTCGTCTGGGGGCCCGCCGCCTGCGGATCGTCGATCTTGTACTTCGCCGCTGCCTCGGTCACCGCATCGCTGTCGAGCTCCCCGCGCGTGGCCAGCGCGGCCAGCGCGGCCACCGTGATCGACTCGGCGTCGACGTTGAAATGCCGCCGGACCGCGGGGCGGGTGTCGGACAGGCCGAAGCCGTCGGTGCCCAGCGTCGTGAACGGCGCCGGCACCCACTGGCGGATCAGGTCGGGCACCGCCCGCATCCAGTCCGACACCGCGACGACCGGGGTGCCGCTGGCACCGAGGGCGCGGGTCACGTACGGGACGGTGGGTTCGGAGTCCGGGTGCCGCAGGTTGTGGCGCTCGGCGGCCACGCCGTCGCGGCGCAGCTCGCTCCATGAGGTCACCGACCAGACCTCGGCGCCCACGTTCCACTGCTCGGCGAGCAGGGTCGCGGCCCGCAACGCCCACGGCACCGCGACGCCCGAGGCCAGCAGCCGGACCTGGGGGCCCTCGGACTGCGGGCTGGCGGCGTAGGGGTAGAGGCCGCACAGCAGACCCGCCACGTCGAGGTCGTCGGGCTCGGCGGGCTGCACGTAGGGCTCGTTGTAGACGGTCAGGTAGTAGAGGAGGTTCTCGCCGGCGAGGGTCTCGGTGCCCTCCCCGTACATGCGGCGCAGCCCGTCCTTGACGATGTGGGCCACCTCGAAGGAGAACGCGGGGTCGTAGGCGACGACGGCGGGGTTGGTGGCCGCCAGCAGCAACGAGTGCCCGTCGTTGTGCTGCAGCCCCTCGCCGGTCAGGGTCGTCCGCCCCGCGGTGGCGCCGATGAGGAACCCGCGCGCCATCTGGTCGGCCGCCGCCCAGATCGAGTCACCGGTGCGCTGGAACCCGAACATCGAGTAGAAGACGTACACCGGGATCATCGGTTGGCCGTGGGTGGCGTAGGACGTGCCGGCCGCGGTGAACGAGGCCACCGAGCCCGCCTCGTTGATCCCCTCGTGCAGCAGCTGGCCCTGCTCGGACTCGCGGTAGGCCAGCATCAGCGAGGCGTCCACGGACGTGTACTGCTGCCCGTTCGGGTTGTAGATCTTCTGCGTCGGGAACATCGAGTCCATCCCGAACGTGCGCGCCTCGTCGGGGATGATCGGCACGAACCGGTCGCCGATCTCGGAGTCCTTCACCAGCTCACGCAGCAGCCGCACGAACGCCATGGTGGTGGCGACCTCCTGGCGGCCCGAGCCCTTGCGGACGATGTCGTAGACCGCGTCGCCGGGCAGCACGAGGGGCTTCGCCGTGACCCGCCGTGAGGGCAGCGCCCCGCCCAGGGTCCGGCGGCGCGCGAGCATGTACTGGATCTCCGGGGCGTCTTCGCCGGGGTGGTAGTACGGCGGGAGGTAGGGCTCGCGCTCGAGGTCGGCGTCGGAGATCGGGATGCGCTGGGAGTCGCGGAACTCCTTGAGGTCGGCCAGCGACAGCTTCTTCATCTGGTGGGTGGCGTTGCGGCTGGCGAAGTGCGAGCCCAGCCCGTAACCCTTGATCGTCTTTGCCAGGATGACGGTGGGCTGGCCGTGGTGTTCCAGTGCCGCGGCGTAGGCGGCGTGGACCTTGCGGTAGTCGTGCCCGCCGCGCTTGAGGTTCCAGAGGTCGTCGTCGGACAGCGGCGCGACCAGCTCCTTGGTGCGCGGGTCGCGACCGAAGAAGTGCTCGCGGACGAACGCGCCGTCGTTGGCCTTGTAGGTCTGGTAGTCCCCGTCCGGGGTGATGTTCATCAGGTTGATGAGCGCCCCGTCGCGGTCGGCGTGCAGCAGGGCGTCCCACTCCCGGCCCCAGATGACCTTGATCACGTTCCAGCCGGCCCCGCGGAAGTAGGACTCCAGCTCCTGGATGATCTTGCCGTTGCCGCGGACCGGGCCGTCGAGGCGCTGCAGGTTGCAGTTGACGACGAACGTCAGGTTGTCCAGACCCTCGGTGGCGGCGATGTGGATCAGGCCACGGGACTCCGGCTCGTCCATCTCGCCGTCGCCGAGGAACGCCCACACATGCTGGTCGTCGGTGTTCGAGAAGCCCCGGGCCTGCAGGTAGCGGTTGAACCGCGCCTGCATGATCGCGTTCATTGGGCCGAGCCCCATGGAGACGGTGGGGAACTCCCAGAAGTCCGGCATCAGCCGGGGGTGCGGATAGCTCGGCAGACCGTGCCCGGGCCCACCGTGGGACAGCTCCTGGCGGAAGCCGTCGAGCCGGTCCTGCGACAGTCGCCCCTCCAGGTAGGCGCGGGCGTAGACACCGGGGGAGGCGTGGCCCTGAAGGTAGATCTGGTCACCCCCGCACGGGTGATCTTTTCCCCGGAAGAAGTGGTTGAACCCGACCTCGTAGAGGGTGGCCGAGGACGCGTAGGACGAGATGTGCCCGCCGACGCTGATGCCCGGCCGCTGCGCGCGGTGCACCATCATCGCGGCGTTCCACCGGATCCAGCGGCGGTAGGCGCGCTCGGCCTCCTCGTCGCCGGGGAACCACGGCTCGCGGTCGGTGGGGATGGTGTTGACATAGTCGGTGCTGGTCAGCGAGGGGACACCGACGTGGCGCTCGCGGGCGCGCTGCAGCATCCGCAGCATCAGGTAGCGGGCGCGCTGCTGGCCGGCGGCGTCGAGAACCGCGTCGAAGGAGTCCAGCCACTCGGTGGTCTCCTCAGGGTCGATGTCGGGCAGGTGCGCAGCAAGGCCGTCGCGGATGACGTGCACGTGCCGCGGCCCCGCAGCTGGTGTCCGAGTGCTGCCGTCGGTGGTCTGGCCGGTCACGAGATCTCCCTGCATGGCTCGAGCTGAGTAGCTGTCTGGTCATCCCCTATCGTGCCCCTCAACGCGCGATCTTGTGACAGCGGTTGCGCGCGGGTCGATACACGTGATCGTATTCCGCAACCGATGAAGCAGACCCGTGCGTGCCCGCGCGGGCGGGGGACGAGGAAATGGGGTACAGGCGTGGTTGCCGCGGATGATGCCGGACGGTCGTCCGACATCGCGGGCAAGCTCGGCGTCGAGCCGGGCATGGTTGTCCAGGAACTTGGTTGGGACTCCGACGTCGACGAGGCGGTGCGCGACGCCGTCGAGGAGAAGGCCGGGGACGAACTGCTCGACGAAGACGCCAACGACGTGGTCGACCTGGTCCTGATGTGGTGGCGGGAGGGCGACGGCGACCTCGTCGACGCGCTCATCAACGCCATCGGCCCGCTCGCCGACAACGGTGTCATCTGGGTGCTCACCCCGAAGACCGGGCGAGCCAGGCACGTCGAGCCCAGCGAGATCGCCGAGGCCGCGCCCACGGCGGGCCTGTCGCAGACGTCGAACGTCAGCGTCAGCGACGAGTGGGCGGGCGCGCGGTTGGTGGCGCCGAAGGCGGCGAAGTCCCGGCGCTGAGTGCCGGTGACCTCGTCCCGACGAGGCTGACGTGACCGACGTCGCCCTGGTGGCGTCGGTCAACGTTGCGGTGCTCTGGATCGGACGGCGGCGGCGCGGTGATCGTGGTGGGGAGCCGGGTCGGGGTGGTCAGCCGTGTCCACCTTGACTGGCCAGGGCGGCGAGGAGATCGGCGAGCTGGGCGCGCTTGCGCGTGTGCGGGAATCCGAGGGCCTCCCCGGCACGGTGCTCGACGCGCCCGCAGATGCGCTCGACCAGCGCGCGCCCGTCCCGGGCGAGGTGGACGAGGACGCGGCGACGGTCACCCGGGTCGGTGAGCCGGTAGGCGAGCTGGGACGCGACCAGCCGGTCCACCACACGGGTGGCCGTCGGTGCCGGCAGCACGGTGTGCGAGGCGATCTCGCCCATGCTCCGGCCGCCGCCACGGGCGAGCATCAACAGCACGCGCCAGCCGTCTCTGCTGACACCTTCCGCCGAGGTGACCGGAGACAGCGCGGTGGCGACCGCGCGGTCCAACCGGTCGAGCAGCTCGACCAGACCTGTCATGCGCGGCGCCGAGGCGTAACCTGCTCCTGGCGCCCTTCGACTTGGTGGCTCAGACACGATCGCACACTGTACGTCCTCCAAGGGATCGGATGTAGCTTTCGGTCGGAAAGTAGCACGGGCGGGGTGACCAGCGCGTCCTCACCGAGTAAAGACGATCTTGCCTGCAGTGTCGCCGTCGAGCATCGCTTGGAAGCCCTCCGTGGCTCGCTCCATCGGCAGCTCCAGCCCGATGGCCGGCGCGATCCCGGTGTTCGCGACGAAGGCGAGCAGGTCGGCCAGCTCGTCGCGGGTGCCCATCGTGGAGCCGACGACACGCAGCTGCAAGAAGAACAGGCGCTGCAGGTCCGCACCCGGGTTCGGCCCGCTCGTGGCACCGGAGACGACGAGCACGCCACCCGGCTTGAGCGCGCGCATCGAGTGTGACCACGTCGCGTCGCCGACGGTCTCGAACACCGCGTCGACCTTCTCCGGGAGCCGCTCGCCGGAGCCGAACGTGGCGTGCGCGCCCAGCTTCTGCGCCAGCGCGCGCTTGCCCTCGGTGCGACCGGTGACCCACACCCGCATCCCGGCCGCGTGCCCGAGCTGTACCAGCGCCGTGGAGACCCCACCCGACGCGCCCTGCACGAGCATCGTCTGCCCGGGCCGCAGGCCCGACTTCACGAACAGCATGCGGTAGGCCGTCAGCCAGGCCGTGCCCATCACCGAGGCCTGCACCGCGGTGAGACCGGCGGGCTTCGGGACGGCGTTGCGCGCCGGGACGACCACCGTCTCGGCGAAGGTGCCCTGGTGGCGCTCGGTGAGCAGGGTGCGCCGGGGATCGAGGGTCTCGTCGCCACTCCACGACGGGTCACCGATCACCGAGTGCACGACGACCTCGGTGCCGTCGGGCAGCGTCCCGGCGCCGTCACAGCCCAGGATCATGGGGAACTGGTCGGGGGTGATGCCGACGCCGCGCAGCGTCCAGAGATCGTGCATGTTCAGGCTCGCAGCGGCGACGGTCACGGCGACCCAGCCGTCGGGCACCTCGGGCGCGGGGCGCTCGCCCACGGTGAGGGACTCCAGCGGAGCGTCGGCATTGGGCTGCGCGGCGTAGACGGCGAACATGTCGGCCAACCTAGCCCGATGTCGGCCCCGCTATCGTGTGCGGCGTGGAGCGTGCCCTGGCTGACTGGTGGGACGCGGTCGAGCTGTGGCTCACCCAGCTCCCGTTCCCGCTGCAGGTGGTGCTGGCCGTGCTCGTGCTGGTGCCGCTGTGCTGGACCGCGTCAGCGACGCTGGACAGGCTGGTGGACCTCGCGATGGCGCAGCTCCCGGGCCGGCGGCGGTGACCGCGGAGCTCACCGCCGGGGTTGCTCGGTGCGCGCCCAGGAGGGCGGGCGCTTCTCCCGGAACGCGCGCATGCCCTCCTGGCCCTCCTCGCTGGCGAAGAACCGTGCCGAGAGGGTGCGCATCTCGCGGAGCTGGTCGGTCATCGACGCGGGGCGTTCGCGGCGCAGCATCGCCTTCGTCGCGGCCACCGCGCCGGGGGCACCCCGGAGCAGCATCGCGACGTACCGCGTGACCTCCGCGTCGAGCTCGACCTCGGGTACCGCGCTGTTGACCAGCCCGAGCTGCGCGGCCCGGCGGGCGTCGACGGTCTCGCCGGTGAGGAACAGCTCGTGCGCTGCGTGCGGGCGCAGCCGCGGGAGCACCGGTACCGAGATGATCGCCGGGACGACGCCGATCCGGACCTCGCTGAACGCGAACGTGGCGTCGTGGGCGGCCACGGCGATGTCGCACGCGGCGACCAGCCCGACCCCACCGGCGCGGGCCGGGCCCGTGAGCCGGGCGAGGACCGGTGTCGGCGAGGTCCAGATCCGCTCCAGGATCGCGGAGAGCTCGATGCCGCCCTGTTCGGGCGCGCTTGCTTCGGTGAGGTCCATGCCGGCACAGAACACCGGCCCGGTGTGGGTCAGGACGAGCACCCGCGCGGCGCCGTCGGCGACGGCCGTGTCCAGGTGCACCAGCAGCTCGCGGCGCAGCTGGGCGGACAGCGCGTTGCGGTTGGCGGGGGAGTCGAGCGTGATCGTCGCGACGCCCGCGGCGACGTCGAGGTGCACGAGCTCGGTCATACCGGGACGGTATCGGGTTCACCGGCTCCGTCGGCGTACGCGCGGGCCTGCAGCGTGAACAACTCGTGGTAGGTCCCGCGGCGCGCCATCAGCTGCTCGTGGCGGCCGTGTTCGATCAGCCGACCCCGCTCCAGGACCAGGATCTGGTCGGCGTGGCGGACGTTTGCCAGCCGGTGCGTGACGAGCACGGTGATCCGATCGCCGGTGCTGCCCGAGAGCCCGCGCAGCGTGGTGAACACGGCGTGCTCGGCGCGGGCGTCCAGTGCTGCGGTGGGCTCGTCGGCGATCACGAGCGGCGCGTTCCGGTAGAGCCCGCGGGCCACCGAGACCCGCTGCCACTGCCCGCCGGACAGATCGCGCCCGGTCTGGAACCCCCGCGACAGCACCGTCGCCCAGCCGTCGGCGAGCTCGGCGATCACCGTGTCGGTGCCGGAGCGCTGCGCGGCCTCGGCGAGCGCCGCGCCGCCGGGGTCGGCCCGGTCCAGCCGCCCGATGCGGACGTTGCTCTCCGCGGTCATCGGCCACCGCACGGGGTCCTGCATCACCACGGCCACCCGGGCGTGCAGCTCGCGCGGCGTGACCGTCGCGGTGTCGACGCCGTCCCAGGTCACGGTGCCCTGCTCGGGCAGGTACAGCCCCGTGATCAGCCTGGCCAGCGTCGACTTGCCGGAGCCGTTCTCGCCCACCAGCGCGATCACCTCGCCGCGGCGCGCGGTGAGGCTCACGTCGTGGACGGCCCGCTCGTCCTGGTCGGGGTAGCGGAACGAGACATTCGTGAGCTCGATCACCTCAGGATCGCCGTGCAGCTGCGCGGTCGCCGCGGCCCGGCGCCGGGTGGCCGCGTCGGCCAGGCAGTTGCGGTAGAGGTCGAGGAAGAAGCTCGCCTCGTAGAGGTGGTTGGTCTCGAAGATGGTGCGCGAGACCGCCCCCGAGGCGGTCCGCATGGCGACGGCGGCGGCACCGGCCAGGGCGAGCTCCAGCACGCCGGTGACCAGGAGAAGGCCGAGCACGAGGTAGGCCAGTGCGGTGCCGATACCGGCGAACGTGCGCCCGATGAGCTGCACGACCGTGCGGTCGCGTTCCAGCCGCACCGCGTCGGCGGTGATCTCGTCGGCGATCCGGCGGTGCTCGCCGAGCAGCACCTCCTGGGTGGTGAACGCCCGCACCTCCGCGGCCGGGTCCCGGTCGGTGATCAGGTTGCTGGTGACGTTGAAGCGGCGGCGGCGCGAGTTCATGCGCACGATCGAGTCGAACATGAGCCGGGCGGACCGGACCGAGGCCCAGCCGTGCGGTGCCGCGGCGAGCAGCACCACCGGCGCCAGCAGCGGGTGCAGCACCCCGGCCGTGGCGGTCGCCGCCGTGACCGACACCAGGGAGGCGAGCAGGTCGCCGGTGTCGCGGACGACCTCCCGCACCCGGTCCGGACCGTGCATGGTGGCCCGCTCCACGAGCTCGGCGAAGTCGGCGTCGTCGAAGGCCACCAGCTCCACCTCGATCACCGCCGCGTGCAGCCGGTCCTGCGCGCGCTGCTCCACGCGGGGCACCAGCTCGCCGGACACCGCGGCGATGGACGCGTCGAGCAGGCCGCGGGCCGCGAGGGCGGCGACGACGACGGCGAGCGCGGGCAGCGCCGCGAGGACCCGCTCCGGCGTCGGACCCTGCTCCAGGAGCTGGGTGAACACGTTGGCCGTAGCGAGCAGCCCGAACGCGGTGACCGCGCCGGCGACGAGCTGCGCCAGGCCCGTGAGCAGGGTGAGCCGCGGCGAGGTCTCCCACGCCCAGCGCACCGCCATCGCCGCCGTGCGCGGCGCCGCCCGCGCCACGGCCAGCAGCCCGGCGTTGGCCGCGGACTCGTAGCCCTGCGCCCACGACGGTGTGGCGATGTCGTCGACCCCGATCAGCGGGGCAGGCCCCGGTGTCACTCCCCGCTTCGCTGCCGCGCCGACCACCCGTCACTCCTCACCCCGCCCGAACCGTCCATGGTCCAGGACGCGGCAGGTGATCGGCAGCAGCTGAGCCGAACGGCTTCGGTAGGGGCTGGCGCCCGCTACGCTGGTCGTGATCAGCATTTGGTTGGCGCGCGTGCTGACCGGGGTCTGCCATTGGCCGGAGGTTGTTGTGGGAGTGTGCCGTCACATCGTGGTGACGATCGCGCTTGTCGTGGCCTTGACGGCGGCCCCGACCACGACCCCGTCGAGGGCTGCCGCGTCGGGTGGGGCGCTCGCCACCGGGTTCGGCGGTGCGGTGTCGACCATCGACGCCGACGCGAGCCGGGCCGCGGCCGGGATCCTGCGCGACGGCGGGAACGCCGTCGACGCCGCTGTCGCGGCCGCCGCGACCTTGGGGGTCACCGAGCCCTACTCTGCCGGCCTCGGCGGTGGTGGGTTCCTCGTGTACTACCAGGCCGCTACCGGCCGGGTGTTCACCATCGACGGCCGCGAGACCGCGCCGCAGGCGATGGACAGCACCGCCTTCCTCGATCCGGCGACCGGTGCGCCACTGCCCTTCGACGAGGCGGTGACCAGCGGGCTGTCGGTCGGGGTGCCCGGAACTCCGGCGACCTGGGAGCACGCACTGCACCGGTTCGGGACGATCGGTCTGGCGCAGGCGCTGCGTCCGGCGATCGCGGTCGCCGAGAACGGGTTCACCGTCGATGCCACGTTCGAGCAGCAGACAGCGGACAACGCGGCCAGGTTCGCGCATTTTAGTTCGACGGCCGCGCTGCTGCTTCCGGGTGGGCAGCCGCCCGCGGTTGGCAGCACCTTCCGCAGTCCGGACCTGGCCAAGACGTATCAGGAGCTCGCCCGGCACGGCGTGGACTGGCTCTACCGCGGTGAGCTTGCCGAGGAGATCGTCCAGACCGTGCGGCAGCCGCCTCTGGTCGCCGGTGATCTCTACAACGCCCGGCCCGGACTCATGACCGCCGCCGATCTGGCGGCCTACCGCGCGGTCCCACGCACCCCCACCCTGGTCAGCTACGACGGGGTCGACGTTTATGGCATGGGCCCGCCGTCTTCCGGTGGCTCGACCGTCGGTGAAGCGCTGAACATCCTGTCCCGGTTCGACCTCGCCGCCGCCGACCCGGTCTCGGCGTTGCACTCCTACCTGGAGGCCACCCGGCTGGCGTTCGCCGACCGCAACCGCTACGTCGGTGATCCGGATCAGGTGCCGGTGCCGCTGGCGGAGCTGCTGTCCGACGGCTTCGCCCGGGAGCGGTCCTGCCTGGTCGATCCACTGCACGCCGCGACCAGCCCGGTGGCTCCTGGCGTGCCCGACGGGGACTACCGCGGTTGCCCGGTGCCCGCCGGGGCGGGCGGCGCCGGATCGGTCGAGGGTCCGAGCACCACGAGCCTGGTGACCAGCGACCGGTGGGGCAACGTGGCCGTCTACACGCTGACCATCGAGCAGACCGGCGGCAGCGGGATCGTCGTGCCGGGCCGCGGGTTCCTGCTCAACAACGAGCTGACCGACTTCAACTTCGCGCCCACCCAGGGCGCCGCGTCGGACCCGAACCTGCCGGCACCGGGCAAGCGCCCGCGCAGCTCGATCGCTCCGACGATCGTGCTGCACGCTGGCCAGCCGTTGCTGGCGCTCGGCTCGCCCGGTGGCCCGAGGATCATCACCACCGTGCTGCAGGTCCTGCTCCACCGGCTCGAGCTGGGAATGGACCTCGCCGAGGCCGTCGCCGCCCCGCGGGCCAGCCAGCGCAACGCCGAGACCACGGAGGCCGAGCCCGCGTTCATCGACCGGTACGGACGGGCGTTGACGGCGCGCGGCCAGCAGTTCACCGCGACCCCGGAGATCGGCGTGGTGACCGCCCTGGAGTTCCTCGATGGCGGTGAGGTGATCGCGGTGGCCGAACCCGTCCGCCGTGGCGGCGGGAGCGCCCTGACCGTTGACTCCGATCCGTGACCTTCTCGCCCCGGGTGGTGGTCAGGGCTCGGGTCGGCGCGCGAGGATGTGTTCGGGGGTCGGCGTGCCCGCACCCAGTGTCGGGCAGGGTTCGGGCGTCTCGAAGGCGGTGTGCACCGGGAGGACGCCTGCCCACCGGCCACCTGCGGCGATGTCGGCGGGCTCGTCACCCGGTGGGCCGCTGCGGACCTTGACGCTGGCCTCGGTGAGATCGACGGCCAGCACGGCGGTGGCCGCGAGCTCGCGCGCGTCGGGCTCCCGCGCGTGTTCCCAGGAGCCGGGCGCGAGCTGCTCGACGATCGCGCGCAGCGCCATCCACCGCTCGCCGGGATCGGTGACGGCTCGCGCGGTGGCGTGCACGACGGCGCTGCGGTAGTTCATCGAGTGGTGGAACACCGAGCGGGCGTAGACGATCCCGTCGAGGTGGGTGACCGTCAGGCAGACCGGAGAGCCGTCGGCGATCCGCAGCCAGCCCGCCCCCGTCGAGCCATGGACGTAGACGACCTCGCCGACGCGCCCGTAGCCGGTGGGCACCACCACCGGTGCTCCGTCGCGCACGATGCCGAGATGGCAGACGAGCCCGGCGTCGAGCACGGCGTGCAGGTCGGCACGGTCGGCGCGGGCACGTTCACGGAGGCGGGTGGGGGTGCTGCGGCGGGTGGAGGACAGCGGAGTGGGCACCCCTTCAGCCTGCGACAGCCAGTGGCATCCTGGAATGGCCAGTCCAGCTGAAGTGTGAAAGGCCACTTGTGGAGCTGCTGCCACCCCTGCTTCTCGACCGGACCGCGCAGCGCCCGCTCGCGGTGCAGCTCGCCGACGCGCTGCGGGCGGCCACCGCAAGCGGCGTGTTGCGCACGGGTGACCGGCTGCCCTCGACACGCGGGCTGGCCGCGGCCCTCGGCGTGAGCCGCACCGTCACCGCCGCGGCCTACGACCAGCTCCTCGCCGAAGGCTGGGCGATGGGGCGGCGCGGGTCCGGGACGTTTGTCGTCGGCGCGCCTGCGGTCCCGGCTGCCGCGCCCGGGCCGGCGGCGGCGCCGGAACTGCGCGACACCGCATGCTCGGCGGCGATCGACCTGCGCGCCGGGACGCCGTGCGTCGAGGTGCTCGACCGGGCGGCGTGGCGCCGCGCCTGGCGAGCGGCCGCCGATCCGGCGCCGGACGCGGCACCGGATCCGATCGGACTGCCCGCGTTCCGCGGTGCGGTGGTCGAGCACCTGCTGCGCCACCGTGGGCTGGCGGCCGATCCCGCGCAGGTGCTGGCCACCGCGGGCAGCACGGCGGCCGTCGCTGAGCTCGCGCGTACCGTGGCGCCCGGCGGGCTGGTGGCTGTCGAGGAGCCGGGGTACCAGCGGGCGGCCGCCGCGGTGCGCGACGCCGGGCTCGTCGTGGTGCCGGTGCCGGTGGACGCGGCCGGGCTCGTGGTCGACGCGCTCCCGGCCGGGCTCGGGGCCGTCTACTGCACGCCCGCGCACCAGTACCCGCTCGGCTCCCGACTCTCCGCCGCCCGCCGCGTCGCGCTCGTCGACCGGGCCCGCGCCGAGGGGTTCCTGGTGATCGAGGACGACTACGACGGTGAGCTGCGCTATGACGTCGCGCCGCTGCCGCTGCTGGCCGCGCTCGGCCCGGACGTGGTCGCGCACCTGGGCACCGCCAGCAAGCTGCTCACCCCGACCCTCGGCGTGGGTTGGTTGGTGGCCCCGCCCGCGGTGCGCGCCGCCGTCCTCGACCACCGCGACCGCACCGGGGCCCGACCGGCCCGCGCCGGGCAGCGCGTGTTCGCCGCGCTGGCCGCGCACGGTGACCTCGCCCGGCACCTGCGCCGGCTGCGCCGGGAGCTCGCCGGCCGGCGGGCCGCCATTGTCGCTGCGGTCACGGCAACGGGTGCCACCGTGACCGGTGACGCGGCGGGTGCGCACGTCGTCGTCCCGCTGCCGGGCGCGGTCGCCGAGCGGAGCGTGGTCGCGGCCGCCGCGGCCCGCGGGGTGCTCCTCGACGGTCTGGCCCGCCACCACGACGGCCCACCCGGCGTCGCCGGGATCGTCCTGGGCTACGCCGGACCCGACCGCGCCGACCTGGACCGTGCGCTGCCGGTGGTCCGCGACGTGCTCGCCCGCTGACCATGATCGCCGGTTGGGAGCGTCACCCGGTCAGATCTGACGGTTTGTGCGCCGAACCGGTGATCACGGACTCGGATCGACCTCAGCCCTGGTGCGGATACGCCGACGCGGTCGGGGCCACGAAGGTCTCCTTGATCACCCGCGGGCTCACCCAGCGCAGCAGGTTGTAGATCGACCCGGCCTTGTCGTTGGTGCCCGACGCACGCCCGCCGCCGAAGGGCTGCTGGCCGACGACGGCACCGGTAGGCTTGTCGTTGACGTAGAAGTTGCCCGCGGCGAACCGCAGCGCTTCCGAGGCCCGGGCGACGGCGGCGCGGTCGTGGGCGATCACGGCCCCGGTCAGGCCGTGCGGGGCGCCGCGGTCGACCTGGGTGAGCACCTGCTCGAAGGCGCCGTCGTCATAGACGTGCACGGCGAGCAGCGGGCCGAAGTACTCGGTCGAGAACAGCTCGTGGGTGGGGTCGGAGCCGACCACGATCGTCGGCCGGATGAAGTAGCCGACCGAGTCGTCGGCCGTGCCGCCCGCGATCACGTCGAGCGTCGGGTCGGTGTGCGCCATCTCCTGCGCCGCGGTCACCTTGTCGAACGCGCGCCGGTCGATGACGGCGCCGAGGAAGTTGCGCAAGTCGGCGACGTCGCCCATCGGCAGCGCCTCCACCTCGGCGACGAGGTCGTCACGCAGCCGTCCCCACACCGAGCGGGGCACGAATGCGCGCGAAACCGCCGAGCACTTCTGGCCCTGGTACTCGAACGCGCCGCGCACGAGCGCGGTGCGCAGCACGTCGAGGTCGGCGCTGGGATGCGCGAGCACGAAGTCCTTGCCGCCGGTCTCGCCGACGAGCCGTGGGTAGGTGGCGTAGCCGGCGATGTTCGCGCCGACCTGTCGCCACAGATGCCCGAACGTCGCCGCCGAGCCGGTGAAGTGGATCCCGGCAAGAGCGGGATCGGCGAGCAGCACGTCGGAGAGGTCCCGGCCGTCACCGGTGAGCAGGTTGATCACGCCCGGCGGCAGGCCCGCCTGTTCCAGCAGCCGCATCGTCAGGTGGGCGGCGAGCCCCTGGGTCGGGGACGGCTTCCAGATCACCGTGTTGCCCATCAGCGCGGGGGCGGTGGGCAGGTTGCCGGCGATCGCGGTGAAGTTGAACGGGGTGATCGCGTAGACGAAACCCTCCAGCGGGCGGTAGTCCATCCGGTTCCACGCACCCGGCCCGCTGTTGGGCTGGTTCTCGTGGATCCGGCGGGCGAAAGCCACGTTGAAGCGCCAGAAGTCGGCCAGCTCGCAGGCGGAGTCGGTCTCGGCCTGGATCGCGGTCTTGGACTGGCCCAGCATCGTCGCGGCGTTGAGCCGGTCGCGCCATGGGCCCGACAGCAGGTCCGCGGCGCGCAGCAGCACCGCGGCGCGCTCGTCGAAGGGCAGCGCGCGCCAGTCCGGCGCCGCCCGCAGCGCCGCCTCGACCGCGGACTTGGCGTCCTCGCGGCTCGCGTTGGCCGTGGTCCCGAGGACGCGGGCGTGCTCGTGCGGGGCGACGACGTCGATCCGGGCGCCGCCGGCCAGGTGCTGCCGACCGTCGATCGTGACGGTCAGCTCGACCTGCTCGCCCGCCTGCGCGGCCAGCGCGGCCTCGAGGGACGCACGTTCGGCGGCACCGGGGGCGTAGTCCCGGACCGGCTCGTTGCGCGGCACCGGAGTGCTGGTGAGGGCGTCCATGAGAGAACCCTAGGAAGCGCGGTCGCCCCTCGGTTCGTCTGGACGGACAGCGTTGGCGCGGCGATGCTGTCCGATCGGACGAAGCGCGGCGAGCAGGAGCAGGTGGTGCACCAGGCGTGCCCGCGGATCGTGCAGCGCCAGCCCAGCGACCTCGCCCGCCCGCCGTACCCGGTAGCGCAGCGTGTTGGGGTGCACGGTCAGCCGCGCCGCGGCCGCGCGCACGTCGCCCAGCGCGTCGAGGTAGGCCACCACCGAGCCGGCGAGGTCGGTGCCGTGCTCGGCGTCGTAGTCGAGCAGTCGGGCGACGGCCGGATCCCGCACCTCGGGTGCCGCCGCCACCAGGTCCAGGGTGCGGTCCAGCAGGATCTCCGCGCGCAGGTCACCGATGACGGCGACGTCGGGGCCACCCGGCCGGTCCCCCATCGCGTCGAGCACCCTGTCGGCCTCCGCCCGCGACTCCGGTACGTCCGCGAGCCGCGCCACTGTCGAGCCGAGGCCCGCCTGCACGCGCACGCCGGACCGGCGCCGGGTGCGGGTGACGACCTCGGCGCACATCGCCCGCAGCGCCGGCTCGGTGCCCGCTGCCGGGACGGCGGGGAGCACCGCGTACACCCGCGCGCCGTCCGAGGCGGTGAGCGCACCCCGACGGTAGGTGGCGGCGTGCACCGCGACCACGTCGGCCAGCTCGACGAGGCCGAACTCGTGTGTGGAGCCCTCCGCCGCCCGCACCGCGAACCCGGCGACCACCGTCGCGGCGTCCTCGGCGAGGCCGAACGTCGTGGCCACGAGGTCGGGGCTCGTGCGCCCGTCGAGCAGCCCGACCACCAGGTCGCGGCTCCACCGCGCACCGGGGCTCTGCTGGGAGCGTCGCCGGATCAGGTGCCCGGCGGCCACCCGCGCCGCGCCGACGAGCACGCTCTCCGCGCGATCGGCGAACGGAGCCGCGCCCTCTTGTACCCAGATCGCGCCGAGCTGGCGGACCCCGGCGTGGATGCCGACGGCGAGCCGGCGGCGGATGCCGAGCTCGGCGTGCTCCTCGACCCGGACCACGTCCTCACCGCTGCGCAGCCGGTCGAACACGCCCCACTCGCGCAACATCCGCAGGTACTCCACCGGTCCCTGCCAGCCCAGGATCGATCGGCGGCGCAGCTCGTCGGGGGCGTCGTCGTCCGAGCGGGAGTAGGCCAGCACCCGGCTCGCGGTGTCCTCGATCGTGACGATGCCACCGGTGAGCAGGCCGATCGTCTGGGCCAGGGAGAACAGGTCGCCCGGACTGTCGTCCCCGGGGATCCCGCCGTCGTCCACGACGTCGCGGATGAGCTGCTCCAGCTGGTCCCAGCGGGCACCGTGGCGCACCGCGAGCAACGCGACGCCCGCGTCCGCGGCGATCGCCCGCAGCTCCGCGACCTCGCCTGGGCCGGTCTTGACCGCGACCGCGACCGCTCCCCGGCCGGCGACGGCGCGCACCGTGCGCCCGGCCGCACGCCCGCGCGCGCCGATCACGAGGACGAGCTGTCCCTCATGGTGGCCGGGGTCGTCGTCCGGGTCGACGATCGCGGTGCCGCCCACCGCGACGTCGAGGCCCGCCGGTGCCACGAGGACGTCTCCTAATGGCTCGCCGATCGCGGCGAGCAGCTGGCGCAGCGACGCCTCCATCAGCCAATGCTACGACGATGAGCGGTGTGGGTTGTCCACGTGGACGAACCGCGCGCGACCGGGTGGCTCTAGCGTTGCCGTCATGATGAGGAGCGCGTTGCTGGCGGCGTCCCGGTCCGGGGCGGCCCGGGCCTTCGCCGAGAACACCTCGATGACGCGACCGGTGGTGGACCGTTTCGTCGCCGGCGTGACGGTGGACGAGGCCGTGGCCGTGGCCCGCGAGATCGCCCTCGACCGGCTGGTGACGATCGACCACCTCGGCGAGGACACCCTCGATCGCGCCCGCGCCGACGCCACCGTAGCGGCCTACCGGACGTTGCTGCGCCGCCTCGACGACGCCGGGCTCGCCGACCGCGTCGAGGTGTCGGTCAAGCTGTCCGCGCTCGGGCATGCGCTGCCCCATGACGCCGACAAGATCGCACTCGACAACGCCCGGCAGGTGTGCGAAGCCGCCCGTGCCGTCGGGACCACGGTCACCGTCGACATGGAGGATCACACCACGACCGACGCGACGCTCGGGATCGTCGGTGACCTGCGCGTCGATCACCCGTGGGTCGGCGCCGTGCTGCAGGCGCAGCTGCGCCGCACCGAAGCCGACTGCCGCGAGCTGGCCGCACCGGGATCGCGGGTCCGGCTGTGCAAGGGCGCCTACGACGAGCCCGCCTCCGTCGCGTACCGGGAGACCGCCGCCGTCGACCGCTCCTTCGTGCGCTGCCTGAAGATCCTCATGACGGGCGGCGGGCTACCGATGGTGGCCACCCACGACCCGCGTCTGATCGCGATCGCGCGGTATCTGGCCGACCGGCACGCGGCGGAGTTCGAGCTGCAGATGCTGCACGGTGTCCGGCCACGGGCGCAGCGCGAGCTGGCCGCCGAGGGCCTCGCCGTGCGCGTCTACCTGCCCTACGGCACCGAGTGGTTCGGCTACTTCATGCGCCGCCTCGCCGAGCGCCCGGCAAACCTGACGTTCTTCGCGCGGTCCCTGCTGACGCGGGGCTGAGACCATCTCCCTGCGGCGGAGTGGTCGTTGGGGCCTCAGCCGCCGAACGTGCGCCAGCCACCCCGGCGGTGCTCGCGGGCGTGTCGAGATGGTGGGATGCGGCCATGACGTCACGGCGCACCACCTTCACCGGCTCGGGTGGCGCCGAGCTCGCCGGTCGCCTCGAGCTGCCCGCGGGGGAGCCGATCGGCTCCGCGGTGTTCGCGCACTGCTTCACCTGCGGCCAGGACAGCGTCGCCGCCGCGCGGGTGTCGCGGGCGCTGGCGGCCCGCGGGATCGCCGTGCTCCGCTTCGACTTCACCGGTATCGGCCGCTCCGGCGGTGACTTCGCCAGTACCGGGTTCTCCTCCAACGTCGGCGACCTGGTGCTCGCCGCGCAGCATCTGACCGCGACGGTGGCCCCGGCGACACTGCTCGTCGGGCACTCGCTCGGCGGTGCCGCGGTGCTCGCGGCAGCGGCGGACCTGCCCGAGGTGGTAGCCGTGGCGACAATCGGGGCGCCGTCCGACCCGGCGCACGTCGTCGGTCTGCTGGGCGGTGCCGCCGACGCCGCAGTGCGCGATGGCGAGGCCGCGGTGGTGCTCGGTGGCCACCGGTTCACGGTGCGGGCCGGGCTGTTGGCCGACCTCGCGCTCGCCCATTGCCGCGACGCCGCTGCCGGCCTGCGCCGGCCGCTGCTCGTGCTGCACTCGCCGACCGACGAGCTCGTCGGCGTGCGCAACGCCCGGGAGCTGTTCGACGCGGCTCGCCATCCCAAGTCGTTCGTCGCCCTCGACGGGGCCGACCACCTGCTCACCCGCCGCGCCGACGCCGAGTTCGTCGCGGAGATCGTCGCAGTCTGGGCGGCGCGGTACCTGCCCGCGCCGCCGTCCGCCGAAGCGCCGGCCGAGGGCACGGTCGTGGTGACCGGGAGCGCCGAGGAGGGAATGCGGCACACCGTGCTCGCGGGCCGGCACCGGGTCGTGCTCGACGAGCCGGTGCCGATCGGCACCGACCTCGGCCCGACGCCCTACGACGCGCTGCTCGCCGCGCTCGGCGGGTGCACGGCGATGACGGTACGGATGTACGCCCAGCGCAAGGGCTGGCCGCTCGGGGACGTGACCGTGACGCTGCGCCACGATCATGTCCACGCCCGGGACTGTGCCGACTGTGTGACGACCGAAGGTCGCGTCGACCGGATCCGCCGCGAGATCACGTTCGCCGGCGAGCTGGACGCGCAGCAGCGGGCCCGGCTGCTGGAGATCGCCGACCGCTGCCCGGTGCACCGCACCCTGCGCTCGGAGATCACTATTGAGACCCGTGAGGCTGAGAGCTGACGCGCTCACCGCAGGCTGCGCACGCCGCCGTCGGTGCTGAGGAAGACCCCGCGCAACGCCATCCCGGCCTGTTCGCACGTCACGGCGAGGGCATCGGCCCACTCCTGGTCGGCGGGCAGAACGGCGTCCCGGCCGATGCGCTCAAGCGTGAGGATCACCGAGCCGGGACCGAGGTCGGTGGTCAGCTCGTCGCGCAGCCCGGCCAGTACCTGAGTCAGGCCGCTGAGCGGATCGGGCCTCGGTCGCTGCGGGAGATCGGAGATGGGCACGATGACCGGTGCCTGCTGTCCGTCGCCGTCGACGAACATGATCCAGAGCTGTCGGATCGCTACGGCCGGGCCGACCAGCTGCTCGACACGGTGGAGTACGTCGGCGTCGGTGAGCAGGGGCGGGGCGTCGGCGGAGTTCGGAATCGTCATGCGGGGGAGCGTGGCGGAGCGCGCCGAGCCCCGTGGCCGTTTCACGCAACCTGTGGACAACTCGGCCTCGGTCCTGCCTCACGGCCCTGGGGAGCACACTCGTCTCGTGCCCCTGGACCCGGATCCCGTCCTGCCCGCTCTCCCCGACACCGTCGCGCTCGTGACCGGCGCCGGCGGCGGGATCGGCGCCGGGATCGCCGCGCGCTTCGCGGCGGCCGGGGCTGCGGTCGTCGTCGCCTACCGGACGAGCGAGGTGCGCGCCGGGGCCGTCGCCGACGGGATCACCGCCCGCGGCGGCCGGGCCGTCACCGCTCAGGCCGACGTCACCGATCCCGACCAGTGCACCGCGCTCATGCAGCTCGCCGTCGAGCGGTTCGGGCGGCTCGACGCCGTCGTCGCGAACGCCGGGGTGCAGCCCGTCGCCGAGCTCGCGACGATGGGCACCGCAGCCTGGCACGAGGTCGTCGACACCAACCTCACCGGGACGTTCGCGACGACGCAGGCCGCGGCGGCGGTTCTGCGGGACGGTGGATCGATCACGCTGATCGCGTCGGTGGAGGGCTCCCGTCCGGTTCGCGCGCACGCCCACTACGCGGCGTCGAAGGCGGCGGTGATCATGTTCGCGCGGAGCGCCGCGCTGGAGTACGGCGGCCGCGGAATCCGCGTCAACACCGTCTCGCCGGGGCTCATCGCACGCGACGGTCTGGAGGAGGCCTGGCCGGACGGTGTCGAGCGGTGGCGCCGGGCCGCACCGCTCGGGCGGCTGGGGAGCAGCGGCGACGTCGGTGACGCGTGCGTCTTCCTGGCCTCGTCGATGGCGCGCTGGATCACCGGGCACGACCTGGTGGTGGACGGCGGGATGTCGGTGGCGCCATCGTGGTGAGCTTGCGGCTACCGCTCGACGGCACGACGCCACCGCGGGTCAGATAGCGCGTCCCCCGCGCGCGCGGGGCAGTGTGAGCACGACTTCAGCATCCGAGATGCTGATCTCCGGCCCGGTGTTTCCGACCTCCTTGAGCAGTCGAGCGATGCGCCGGATTCCTGATCCTGCGCGCGTGGCGAGCTGGCCCGCGGCCACCCGGCTGTAGATGTGCGGGTTCCGCGGGACGTGCACACCCGCCCGCATCGCGTCACTATCAACGCTGTTCGGCGGCCTGCCTGGGGAGTGGATCTCGACGCGATCGGCGAAGACGAAGACCCGGATCGGTCCGGGGATGGTGTAGTCCCGGTGCACGAGGGCGTTGACCACCGCTTCCCGCAACGCTGCGACCGGGATCTCGGGCCGGACCTCCGGCTGAAAGCCGGTGATCTCATGTCGAGTCCGAAGATGCAGTCCGAGGAAGACCTCGATTTTTTCGAGTACGGCGAACACGTCACCGGAAAGATCCTTGCGATCGACGAAGTCGTCGCCGAGATCGTCACCCGCCAGGGCGCCGACCACGACCTGAGCCGACTCGAGATGCTCCTGGGGACGACGTCCGAAGACGACCAGCCCGCCGACTGTCGGATGGTTGTCGCTGACCATCCGCCATGCTGTCAGAAGCCTGGTCAGGTCGTCGTCGAGGTCCGCTTGACCGGAATACTGCAGATGTCGCAGCACGGCGTCAAGATCGAGATCAGCGAGTGCGAGCCGCCGTAACGGCTGCTCGTCGAAGTAGAGCGCTTCGCTGGCCTGAAAAAGACGGAGCAGTTCATTTCGGCCAGCTTGCCGGCACCGGGATCCCGAACGGATAAAGTACCTACCTTCACACGTCCCGTACGGCCGTTCGGCACCCTTCGGTACGCTGATGATGACGACGTCCCGACCGTCGAGCGTGAGAATCTCGGGTACCGCGGTGATCGGTGGCGTGCAGCCGTTGAAAGCCGCCTGGTCGACGCTGAGCAGGAGACCGTCGGTGTCCGGGACGCCGACGACCACACGATCCTTGGTCACACCGATGACAAGCTGACCGCCGTCGCTGTTGGCGAAGCATACGAGCTGTTTAGCGAGCTCTTTCGAATCGGCGATAAAATCCTTGAACTCGGTGTGCGGATCCTCCCAGCGCCGGATTCGCAACCGCAGTTCGTCTGGCGTCATCAAATCCTCCGTGTTTCTCCGCCCAGTGCTGGAACGCGTTGCTGCTCGGTCGAGTCCCGCGTGGGTACCGTGCCGGGCTCACGAGCAGAGGTGCTGGCGGCACGGCCCACTCGTCGAACGCGTCGGAAAGGCGGTGCACGTCCGCGCGCCCTGGGACTGCTCGTTTGGTTCGTTCGGCGCTTCCACGACCGGCCTCCTGCCTGTAGGGCGTGACCCGCGTCATCCTGACAGACCCCAGACCTGAACGGACGCAGCCCGCCTGCGTGTCCTCGACCGGGTCGTCACGCACGAACGTCCAGCGCGACCTCGTTGGCCAGCCGTACCGTGGGGCACTCCGATGCGGAGGGACGGCGGTGATGACGGACGACCGAGGTGAGGGCGAACGGGTGGCCGCGCTGCTCGGTCTCGAGCCGCTTCCGGACGAGGGTGGGCTGTTTCGCCGCACGCACCTCGATGCTCACTCGTCGGCGATCTACTACTTGCTGCTCGAGCCGATGTTCTCTGCACTGCATGTGCTCACTGCGACCGAGACCTACCACTGGTACGCCGGGGCACCGCTGCGGCTGCTCCTGCTGCACCCCGACGGAACGGTCGAGGAGCCGGCGCTCGGACCGGATCTGGTGGCAGGTCAGCGCCCACAGCTCGTGGTGCCTGCGGGGATGTGGCAGGGGTCGAGCCCGGAAGGGCCGTGGTCGCTGGTCGGGACGACGACGGCCCCGCCGTTCGACTGGACGCGGTTCCGGCTCGGGGACCGGGACGCGTTGATCCGCGCATATCCTGAGCGTCGTGAACGCATCATCGCACTGACCCGTGTGCCCGGAAGTGAAGCGCGGCCCCTCTCCCGCTGACCGGACAAATGTGCCGCGGGTGTTCGACTTTGTCACACCGGCACCATCAACCCCAGCTGCACCTCTTTTGGAGCAGCGTTCCCCCAGTCGAGCGTCCCGTTCCGGACGTAAATGGGGTATGGTCGCCCGCCGATGTCGTAGTGCCTAGTCCGTTCGAGACCGTGGATCAGTCGGACCCGGGAAGCCGTGCTCACGGGCCTTCATCGTTGCTGAGCCCGGGGTCAGATTTCGCTCGCCCTTCCTCCGGCTCCTAAGGGTAACCATACCTCAACGGCGTGCCGGTGCGGAGGTGGTGGAGGAAGACGGAGAGTGTGATCACAGGCTGTCCGGCGAGATCACCAGAGTGCCTGTGGACCTCGCTAGTGTCCTGCGCCTGAAATTCGCTAGATATTTTGGTATGATCATGGGATGGCTGGAAGAGGACGCCCGAAGGCGCCGTTGATCTTGTCTGATGTGGAGCGTGAGACGCTGCTGCGGTGGTCGCGGCGACGCAAGAGT
>JBBSQN010000052.1:0-33824 GCA_038257875.1 Mycobacteriales bacterium | reverse complement strand
CTGACGACTGTGGGTTCTCGCCGTTCTCCATCGATGAGAAGCCCAACTACGGTTCGCCGGACTACGCCCGCGACGTCGCCTTCGAGAAGATCAAGGCCAGGGTCGAGGGCAGCCGCCTCGCCGCGGAGAAGCTCGGAGTCTGATCCCGGCCACGTCCCCGACGACCACGGCGCAGGTGTCGCTACCGGAGGTCCGTTAGCGATGCCTGTTCCGTGGTCGCCGGGAAGCCGATCCGATGACCGGTAGCGCTGCGCGGGTGGCGATCGTGACCGGGGCGGCCCGGGGGATCGGTGCCGCCACCGCGCTGCGGTTAGCCGCCGACGGCCTCACGATCGCCGTGCTCGATCTGGAGGAGGCGCCAGCGAGGGCCACGGTCGACGCGGTGACCGCGGCCGGCGGCCGCGCCGTCGCCGTCGGTGCGGACGTGTCCGACGCCGAGCAGGTGGAGGCGGCCGTGGCCCGGGTGGTCGACGAGGTCGGCGCACCCACAGTATTGATCAACAATGCCGGTGTCACGCGGGACAACCTGCTGTTCCGGATGTCCGAGCTGGACTGGGACACGGTCCTGGACGTGCACCTGCGCGGCTCGTTCCTCATGGCGCGCGCCGTGCAGAAGCACATGGTCGCCCAGAAGTGGGGCCGCATCGTCAACCTGTCGAGTACCTCGGCGCTGGGCAACCGCGGCCAGGCCAACTACTCCACCGCGAAGGCCGGCCTGCAGGGCTTCACCAAGACCCTCGCGATCGAGCTGGGCAGGTTCGGGGTGACCGCCAACTGCGTCGCGCCCGGGTTCATCGTCAGTGACATGACGAAGGCGACGGCGCAGCGCCTCGGCGAGGACTGGGACACCTACCTCGCGGCCCGTGCCGCGCAGATCCCCGTGGCTCGCGCCGGCCAGCCCGAGGACGTCGCCCACACCGTCGCGTTCCTGGTGAGCGATGCAGCCGGGTTCGTGTCCGGTCAGGTGATCTACGTAGCGGGCGGTCCGAGGGACTGAACCTGCCTACTGTGAGGGGAGCGGCCGTCGAGTACCGGGGAGGACGAGCATGGCGCACTACCAGCAGCGCGGCGAGGTCCCACCGAAGCGCCACACCCAGCACCGCAGGCCTGACGGTGGCCTCTACTCCGAGGAGCTGATGGGGCAGGAGGGGTTCTCGTCGGACTCCGCACTGCTCTACCACGTGGGCATCCCGTCGGCGATCGTGGATGCGACGCCGTGGGAGCTGCCCGAGCAGGCCACCACCGAGAACCGGCCGCTGCTGCCGCGGCATCTCATGGTGCACACGCTGTTCCCCACCGCGGAGCGCCGTGACACCGCGGAGCGCCTCGACACGGTGCCGGGACCGATCGACGCCGTCACCGGTCGTCGACTCGTGCTGGGCAACGCCGACGTCCGGATCTCCTACGTCGTCGCGGAGGCGGCGTCACCGCTGTATCGCAACGCGGTGGGCGACGAGTGCGTCTACGTCGAGTCCGGCTCGGCCACGGTGGAGACCGTGTTCGGCGCGGTGGACGCCCGCCAGGGCGACTACGTGCTCCTGCCACGTGCCACGACACATCGTTGGGTGCCCACCGGCCCCGATCCGCTGCGGCTCTATGCGATCGAGGCGAACTCACACATCGCCCCGCCCAGCCGCTACCTGTCGCGCTACGGGCAGTTCCTGGAGCACGCGCCGTTCTGCGAGCGCGACCTGCACGGCCCGGGTGAGCCGCTGCTCGGGGACGGGACGGACGTGGAGGTGCTGGTCAAGCACCGAGGTGGGCGGGGGAGCGCCACCGTCACCGGTACCCGGTATGTCTACTCGACCCATCCGTTCGACGTGGTCGGTTGGACCGGGTGCCTGTACCCGTACACGTTCAACGTCGCCGACTTCGAGCCGATCACCGGGCGGGTGCACCAGCCGCCGCCCGCGCACCAGGTGTTCGCCGGGCAGAACTTCGTGATCTGCAACTTCGTGCCCCGCAAGGTCGACTACCACCCGCTGGCGGTACCGGTGCCCTACTACCACTCCAACGTCGACTCCGACGAGGTCATGTTCTACTGCGGCGGCGACTACGAGGCTCGCAAGGGTTCGGGCATCGGTCAGGGCTCGATCTCGCTGCACCCCGGCGGCCACAGCCACGGTCCGCAGCCCGGTGCCGTCGAACGGTCGCTGGGTGCGGAGTTCTTCGACGAGCTGGCTGTCATGGTCGACACGTTCCGGCCGCTGGAGCTCGGCGAGGGCGGCACCGCGAGCGAGGACCCGGGCTACGCCTGGAGCTGGGCGGGCCGCGGGCGGGCAGGTCACCGTGGCGAGATGTGACCGGGTGCTGACGATGTGCAGCAGCCGGCCGGTTCCGTCGCGGTCTGTGGCACGGTGAACCGGTGCGACATGTCGCGATGCTTGCCCTGTTCGCCGCGCTGGTTGCCGGTTGCGCGGTCGCTGCGCCTGCCGGCTCGCCGGCCCCGCCCGCCGGTTCCTCGCCGCCGGGTTCCTCGCCGCCGGGTGCCTCGGAAGCCGTCGCCGAGCAGCGGTTCCCCGACATCGTGGACGTGACGGTGTCGCGCAGCGGTGCGCAGTACTCCTTCGACGTGACCGTCAGCTCTCCCTACGACACTCCCGAGCGTTACGCCGACGCGTTCCGGGTGCGTTCGGCGGACGGGACGGTGTTCGGGATCCGGGAGCTGACCCACGACCACGCCACCGAGCAGCCGTTCACGCGCACCCTGAGCGGGACGACCATCCCGGCCGGGGTCACCAGCGTCGTGGTGGAGGGCCGGGACCAGTCCCACGGCTGGGGTGGTGGGACCCGGACCGTCGAGCTTCCGCAGTAGTTGCCCGCTGGCCTCATCGCGGCTTCCAAGGACCGGGACTCGCCCACCATTCGGGTGACGTGCGCGCCTGCCGGTATTCGACCGCTCCGGCGACGCCTCCTCAGCAGGGTCTGTACGAGCGTGCGGGCCGTGACATGAGACTCGGGGGAGTACAGGCATGTCAACAGGTAGCACCCAGGAGCTGGCGCGAATCGCGAGCAAGGACGTGCAGTCGATCGCAGATGTGGTCCAGCGGCTGGAGGACATCCGTGACCACGCGGCGGCCACCTCACTGTTGGGGGCAGAGGACGGTATCGCCAGCTTCACCAAGCTGTACCACATCATCACCAAGAACGTCGAAGCGACGGCCGCGGCTGGGCAGTTCGCGGACGTGGCGTTCCTGACCCGCCTCGACATCGAGTTCGCCCGGCGTTACTTCAGCGCACTGCGGGCCTATGCGGTGAACACGCAAGCCGCCCCACAGTGCTGGCGGATACTGTTCGACCGGCGTAGCGACCGGAGCATCCGGCCGGTGCACTTCGCGGCTGCGGGCGTGAACGCGCACGTCAACTTCGACCTCACCCCGGCCCTGCTCGCCACGTGGGAGGCCTTCCCGCCGGACGACCAGGGGGTCCAGCACGCTGACTACCGCCGTATCAATGACATCTTCGCCGTGGAGATGGACGACCTGCGGGAGCTGTTCGGCTCGGTGCTGTCCGTGGGCGAGGACGGGGCCCTCTGGGACCGCTTCGCCAACCGAGCGAGCGACCTGCTCGTGCGGTTCACGCGCGACCTGGCCTGGGACGAGGCGCTGGAGGTCTGGGGTGCGAGGGACCGCGGGCGGGCCCGCCGAAGCTCCGGGCGTAAGCTCGACGCCATCGCGGAGATACTCGGCCGGGGGTTGCTCGAAGCGCCGTTCCTGCCCGTGTAGGAAAAACGAGGTGTGGTGGGCAGTCGACGATCGGTACGAGCATCCTTTTGCCGTAGCTCGGTTGCCCATGCCCTCCCGTAGCCTTCTGGACGTGACTGATCGTCCGAGGTCAGCTCCTCTGGTCGGCCGGGAGCCCGACCTCGCCCGGCTCACCGAGGCGCTCCGGTCTGCGCAGAACGGTCGGATGGCGGCGGTCATCCTCAGCGGTGAGGCCGGTGTGGGCAAGACGCGCCTGGTGCAGGAAATGATGGCACGGGCCCGGCGAGAGGGCGTCACCGTGCTGCGCGGTGGCGCCATGGATATCCCGGAGGGTCCGCCCTTCTGGCTCTTCGTCTCGGGATGGCGCAGCCTGCTGAGGTCACCGAAGGGGAAGGCGGCGGCGGAGGTCCTGGCCCCGTGGGCCGCCCAGCTCGACGAGCTGCTCGGTCAGGGGCCGCTGTTACGGGATCCGGACGGTCGGCAGACCCGCGTGCAGACCTTCGAGCTGCTTCGCGGCATCGTCGCGGAGCTCGCTTCGCAGTCCGTCGTCATGCTCGTGGTGGAGGACCTGCAGTGGGTGGATCGCTCGACCCGCGACCTGCTCGTCTACCTGATCGCTGATCTCACGAACGAACCCGTGCTCTTGGTGATGACCTACCGGACCGAGACGCAGGCGGACGGGACGCCGCTGCGTACGCTGATCGCCGAGCTCCAGCGGCACCGTCAGGTGCGCTGCGAGGAGGTGGAACCGCTGTCGCGGGAGGCTGTGGCGAGCTATGTCCGCGCGGCGGCGCCGGACGCTCCGGAGCTGGTCGAGCTGGTGTGGCAGCGCTCAGCGGGCAACGCGTTCATCGCCGAGGAGACACTGCGGGCGGCGTTGGCCGGGGATCCGAAGGCGTTGCCGCAGACGCTGCGGGACCTGGTCCTGTCCCGGCTGGCGACGTTGTCCTCGACAGTCCAGCGAGTGGTTCGCGCGGTCGCGGTCTGCGAGGGGCCGCTGCCGCACCGGCTGCTCGCCGTGGTCCTCGACGAGCCCGAACCGCAGCTGCTCGCGGCCCTGCGGGAGGGGGTGGACTCCGGCGTCGTGATCGTCGACACCGGTGAGGACGGTTACCGGCTTCGGCACGGGCTGATGACCGACGTCGTCCTCGGTGCGCTCCTCCCCGGTGAGCGGATCGACCTGAACCGGCGGTACGCAACGGCGCTGGAGGCGGCCTGGGCGCGCGAGCTTCCCGGCATCGACGCGCGGTTGGCTCATCACTGGCAGCAGGCTGGCGACGTGGAAC
This sequence comes from Mycobacteriales bacterium, assembly GCA_038257875.1. GTDB lineage: Bacteria > Actinomycetota > Actinomycetes > Mycobacteriales > Pseudonocardiaceae > Pseudonocardia. The sequence continues at coordinate 28,834 of JBBSQN010000052.1, read as the reverse complement.
GGGCGCTGGTCGCCGCGGTCGCCGCGGCCGAGTCCGCGATGCGCGTGCGCGGCTACGCCGAGGCGCATCGCCACTGGCTGCGCGCCGCGCAGCTGGTCGGTAAAGCCGCGACCGCGCCCGTTGCCGTCTCGCGGACCAGCTGCCTCGAGCGGGCAGCCGAGGCCGCGCACCGCTCCGGTGACCACGACCAGGCCGTCGCGCTGCTTACTGAGCTGCTCGCGGACACCACCGAGGCGGACGATCGTGCCGCCGCCCAGCTGCACGCCCGGACCGGGCGGTACCTGCTGGCCGCTGGGCGCAGCGCGGAGGCCGTCACCGCGTTCCAGCGGGCGACGGTGCTGTTGCCCGCCGCGGGTGTCGACTCCGAACGTGCTGACGTGCTCAGCGGGCACGCCGCGGCGCTGCGGCAGACCGGTGCGTTCGCGGCTTCGAGGGCGGTCGCGGAGGAGGCGCTCGCGGTCGCCCGCCGGGCCGGCCTCGTCGCCGAGGAGGCGAGGGCGCTCGCCGACCTCGGGTTCAGCCTGGCTTATCTCGAAGATCCCGCTGCGGGATCGGCGGCGCTGGAGCAGGCGTTGGAGGCGGCTGAGCGGGCCTCGGAGCCCGCGGGTATCGGTCGCGCCTACCTCAACCTGGCCGAGCTGCTGTCGGGGCCGCTCAACGAGCTGGAGCGCGGGGTCGCGGTCGCGCGCGCCGGGGCCGTGCGCGTCGCCGGGTTCGGACTTGCCCGCAACTGCGGGGTCGCGCTGCTCTCGGTCGCGGCCAACGGTCTGTTCCGGCTGGGTCGGTGGGATGAGGAGGGGCCGGTGCTCGAGGAGGCCGGGGCCCTCGGGCCGACCGGTGCCGACGCGCTCGAGTTCCGCCTGGCCCGGGCCAGGCTGCGCATCGGCCGCGGGGACTTCCCGGCGGCCGAGGACGATCTCGAGGCCGTCGAGGTGCTCTCGACGAGTTCGGCGGGTCCGCGATACCGCATCCCGCTGCTCACCCTGCGCGCTGGCCTGGACATGTGGCGCGGCCGACCGGACCGAGCCCTGGGCCACGTCGGTGCCGGGCTCGACGTCGTCGAGCACGGCTCGGACGACGTGTGGCTCGTCGCGCCGCTGGTATGGCACGGTGCCCGCGCACGCGCCGAGCTGACCCGTCTCGGGATGCGACCGGCGGCTCCGGTCGTCATCGCCCGACTACGCCGCCACGTCGACGAGCTGGCGCGTCGTGCCGTGGGATCGGTGCCGGTGATCCGCGACGTTGTGCTTGGTTTCGTCGAGATGTGCGCTGCCGAGGACACGCGGGCCGACGGTCGCTCCGACCCGGAGGCGTGGGAGCAGATGACGCAGGTCGGGGATCGTGGCCAGCAACTGTATGCGGCCGCGTACGCGTGTCTGCGGCACGCGGAGGCCCTGTTCGCGCTCCGTACGCGGTCCTCTGCTGCGACCGAGGCACTGCTGCGGGCCGAGAGCATCGCCCGCGCTCTAGGCGCCCGCCCCTTGCTCGAGGAGATCGCCGAGCTCGCTGCGCGGGCCAGGGTCGAGCTCGCCGGACCGCCCCCCGCGCCGGCGCTGGAACTCGAGGTCCCGGACCCTTCGGTGCCCGGTGAGGCCGACGATCTGGAGAGCCTCACATCCCGGGAGCTGGAGGTGCTGACCGAGCTGAGCGGCGGCCTCACGAACAAGGAGATCGCGCACCGGTTGTTCATCAGCGAGAAGACCGTGGGTGTGCACGTGAGCCGGATCTACGCCAAGCTCGACGTGCACACCCGGGTACAGGCCACCGCCGTGCTCTACCGTGCACGTCCGGACCTGTACCCCCGTCCTCCTCACCCCGAGACCTGACCGCACCGCTGACGGTTCCCGGGGAGCCGGCGGGGTCGGTCGCCGGTGGACTCGTCGAGCATTCGACGCAGCTGCACCAGGACCCGGGCCCGGGTCGGGCCCAGGCTCCCCACCGGGATCCCGGTGGCACGGGCGATATCGGCGTACGGCGCGGGATCGTCGGCGAACAGGGCGTGCACCATCCGGCGCCGCCGTGGGGACAGCGTATCGACGATGGCCCACAGCTGGGCTGCCGTCTCGCGGTCGACCACGCGCTCCTCGACGTTGCGGCCCGGGTCGGGAACAGCGTCGGCCTCGGCGAGCTGGGCCACGGGGCGCCTGTCGCGCAGGATGCGCAGGCATTCGCGGCTCGCGGTCGTCGAGAGCCAACCCCCGAGGCGCTCCGGGTCGCGCACCTGCTGGTTGTTCTCCACCAGGCGCAGCCAGGTGCGCTGCTCGGCGTCGCGCGCGTCAGCCTCCTGGAGTCGGTGAGACCGGACGACCGCGGAGACCAGCCGCCCGTATCGGTTCAGAATCTCCTTCCAGGCGTCCTGCTCCCCGCGCCCGGCCGCCTGGAGCAGCTCGGTGACCGGCTGGGTGGAGGCAGGTGCGGTGGTCTCGATCGGTGCTGTCAGAGCGGGCATCGTAGGTTCCCCCTGTGGACGGCGATGTGTACCGCAACAGCGTCGATCGGAGGGCCCACCGGGCGCGTCTGGACAACGCCTTACGGCGGCCTGTGCCTACGCCTTATTTTTTCCCGGACGCAGTATCAGGCGGGTGGCCCCGCCGACTCTGGTCGTGGTCGAGCACACCGGGTTGGGAGGGGCTGATGTGACCGTCACCGAGGAGGCCGCGGGAGGGCCGGGCACGATCGATGCCGCCCTTGGGCTGCTGGAGGCCTTGCAGGCGCGTGCCGAGGTGTGCGGTCCGCGCCGCCACGACGACGGACTCGCCTGCGTTAACCGCCTGTGGACCGGGGTCGTGCGAGAGATGCGGGACCGGCTGGCCGCCGGGGGCACCTTCGCCGACACGGAGTTCGCCATGGCCCTGGTCGTCGTGCTCACCCGGCGTTACTTACAGGCCGTCGGTGAGCTGCGGGCGGATGCCGCGCCCCGCTCGTGGCGCGTGCTGCTCGACCGGCGCGCCGCCGCCGACGTCACGTCGTGCCAGTTCGAGCTGGCCGGGATCACTGTGCTCGTGCACCACGACCTGGCTCCGGCGCTGGTGAGCACGTGCACGGTGCTCGGCAGGCCGCTAGGCCAGATCGAGAAGACCGACTGCGAGGCCTTCACCGGCATCGTCGCCGAACACGTGCGTCGGATGGTGCCCGGCGCCGGGAGCTCCGGCGACTACGCCGATGAGCTCGGTGCCCTCACCGCCGCCGTGTCCCGTAACGGAGCGTGGGTGCTCGCCGAGCACCTGTGGACGTTGCGGGGCCGCCCGGCCGAGGCGGAGGCCGAACGCGCCGCCATCGACTGGCGAGCCAGCATGATCGGCCGCGCCATCCTCACCCCCCTCGCCCCCTGACCCCCCGTGCCGCGAGTCGGTACGAACTGGCGGGTGAGTCCCTACTTCACCGCCCGGTGGGCCCCGTTGCCCGCTGTTGGGTGCTCCCGTGCGTGCGACGATCGTTGTCGTGAGCCAACCTCGGGATGCCGTCGCCGACCTGCGGCGCATCGCCTTCTTGCTGGAACGGGCCCACGAGTCGACCTACCGGGTCCGGGCCTTCCGCACCGCCGTGGCGGTGCTGGGTCGGCGCGACGCCGACGAGCTCGCGCGGCTGGTCCGATCCGGCGAGCTGGTCGGGCTGAAGGGCGTGGGTGCGGTGACGGCGCGCTGCGTGGCCGAGTCGCTGGCCGGTGTGGAGCCCGCTTACCTGCGTCGCCTGGAAGCTGCCGAGCCCACGCCGCTCGATGAGTTCGCGCAGGCCCTGCGGACGGCGATCCGCGGCGACTGTCACAGCCACACCGACGCCTCCGACGGCGGATCACCGCTGTGGGAGATGGTGCAGACCGCCCGCGAGCTGGGCCACGACTACCTCGTGATCACCGATCACTCCCCGAGCCTCACCGTGGCCAACGGCCTGTCGGCGCAGCGGCTGCGGGCCCAGATCGAGCAGGTCGCGGAGGTCAACGTCGAGCTGGGGGAGAGCTTTCGGGTACTCACCGGCATCGAGGTGGACATTCTCGACGACGGCGCTCTCGACCAGGATCCGGACCTGCTCGCCGAGCTCGACGTCGTCGTCGCGTCGGTGCACTCGAAGCTGCGGATGCCGCGCGCGCAGATGACCGAACGGATGCTGACCGCCGTCGCCAACCCGCACGTCGACGTGCTCGGACACTGCACCGGCCGGAGGGTGACCGGCGACCGACGCCGGCCCGAGTCGGAGTTCGACGCCGATGCGGTCTTCGCTGCGTGCGCGGAGTACGGCGTCGCGGTCGAGGTGAACTCCCGGCCCGAACGGCTGGATCCGCCCAAACGGCTGTTGCGGCGCGCCGTCGAGGCCGGCTGCTCGTTCACGATCGACACCGACGCCCACGCGCCGGGTCAGCTGGACTGGCTCGGCGCGGGTTGCGAGCGGGCCGCTGCGTGCGGCGTTCCGGCGGGCAGGGTGCTCAACACCTGGCCGCTCGACCAGCTCCTGACCTGGTGCCACTAAGCCCGACTCGGACGCCAACCTGTGCCGACTCGCGCGGGTTGGGGAGGGCTTCGGGTCGACCGGGGAGGCTGGCGGGCCTAGCCTCACGCTGTACGAAATGGATCGAGGAAGGGATCTTTCATGTCGGTGCAGGTAGGACTGCTCGTCACGCTCGAGGCGAAGTCGGGCAAAGAGGACGAGGTGGCGAAGTTCCTCAACGACGGGCTCGCGCTCGTCGAGCAGGAGCCGGGCACGGTGACCTGGTACGCGATCCGGCAAAGCGAGACGACCTTCGGCATCTTCGACACGTTCGGCACCGAGGACGGCCGCCAGGCGCACCTGTCCGGTCCGGTCGCCGCCGCTCTGGGGCAGATCGCCGGTGAGCTGCTCGCCGCACCGCCGGACATCCGCCCGGTCGACATCCTGGCCGCCAAGGGCGCGAGCTGACCGTCGGTCACAGACCGGTTCGAAGCCGGGCGGGGATCAGGTCGGCCCTCGCCCGGCTCAGCCAGTAGGCTCGACGGCATGGCCATCGAGTCGACGATGCTCCCGCTGGGTACCTCCGCCCCGCCGTTCACCCTTCCCGATCCCGCGACGGGCAAGACCGTCTCCCTCGAGGATTTTGCCGTCGCGCCCGTGCTCGTGGTCACGTTCATCTGCAATCACTGCCCGTACGTGCAGCATGTTGCGTCCGGGCTCGCGGCGCTGGGCCGGGACCTCGCCGCCCGCGGCGTCGCGATGGTCGGCATCTCCAGCAACGACGTGGCGACCTACCCCCAGGACGGGCCCGAGCAGATGGTCACCGAGGCGGTCCGCCACGGGTGGGAGTTCCCTTACCTTTACGACGAGAGCCAGGACGTCGCGCGTGCCTACTCCGCAGCCTGCACGCCCGACACCTTCGTGTTCGACGGTGCTCGCAAGCTCGTCTATCGCGGCCAGCTCGACGACGCCCGCCGCGGCAACGACCGGCCGGTAACCGCGGCCGATGTTCGGGCCGCCGTGGACGCCGTGCTGGCGGGGGAGCCGGTGGACGCTGACCAGAAGCCGTCGATCGGGTGCGGTATCAAGTGGCGCTGAATCAGGTGGCGCTGAACAACCCCGGTACCTCTGAGCCCGTGGGCGGCGGGTGGCGAACGGATCTGGGGCCGTCACCCGCCGTCCACGACCTGCGGCCAGACCAGTAGGTCGTCGATGGTGGGCGGGTCGGCGCCGCGGCGAGCGCAGGTGATCGCGGCGGCGAGAGCGGCTTCGTCGAGCAGCTCCCCGAGCGTGTCGGTGGCGAGGGCACGCAGGGCCGGTCGGGCGCTCGCGCCGAGCAGCCCGCTCCGGTACAGCCCGGCGAGCAGCGCTGCGGAGAAGCTGTCCCCGGCCCCGACGGTGTCGACCACGGTGACCGGCACCCCCGGCCGTCGCAACGAGACGCCGCCCGCGGTGCCGCCCAGCATACCGTCCGCGCCGAGGGTCACCACGACGAGTGCCGGGCCGCGACCGAGCCAGTCCGCGAGCACCGCCTCGGGCGGCACGCCGGGGGAGAGCCAGTCGAGGTCCTCGGCGCTGACCTTGACGACGTCGACGACGCCGAGCAGCTCGCGTACCCCGGCGAGCACGTCGGCGGGGGAGCCCATGAGCAGCGGCCGGCAGTTCGGGTCGTAGCTGATCGTGGCGGTCGCGGCCGCCCGGGCCATCAGATCGCGCAGCACGGCGGCGCCCGGCGGCATGGTCGACGCGAGCGAGCCGGAGTGCAGCGCGACCACGGGTCCGTCGAGGGCACCGACGAGCTCCGCGGGCGTCCACTGCCAGTCGGCCGTGCCGACCACCCGGAAGTCGTAGCTCGGTGCGCCATCGGGTCCGGCCGCGACCACGGCCATCGACGTCTGCTCGGTCGCGGTGACCGCATGATCGAGCGCGACACCGCTGGCGGTGAGGTGCTCGCGGATCCGTCTCCCGAACAGGTCGTCGGCGAGACGGGCGAGCAGCCGCGTGGGCACCCCCAGCCGCGCCAACCCGACGGCGACGTGGGCGGGGCTGCCGCCGGGTACGACCTCGAGATAGCCGCCGACAGGCGCCGGGACCAGGTCCACGAGCGCCTCGCCGGCCACGGCGACGATGTCCCCGCTCTCGTTCGATGTGCCGATGACCGTCCCCTCGCCGATACGGGCTGTCGCTGCTCGCCATATTCTCGGCTCGTGACTGAGCAGGTGGACCTCTACGAGGCCAAGACTCACCTGTCGCGGCTGCTGGAGCGGGTCGAGGCGGGGGAGGAGATCGTCATCGCACGCAACGGGCGGCCGGTGGCGAGGCTGGTGCCCACGCAGCGTGAGCATCCGCCGCGGGTACCCGGCGGATGGGAGGGCAAGATCTGGATCTCAGATGATTTCGACGAGCCGACCGGTGCGTACCAGGAGATCATCGACGACTTCTACCGCAAGCGCGGCATCGATCCCGACGAAGCCGGTCCGGACCGACCGGTCGGTACGTGATGCGCCTGCTTCTCGACACCCACGTGGTGCTCTGGTGGCTGGGCTGTCTCCCGCGACTCGGCCTTCGAGCTCGCAGCGCGATCGGCAGCCCGGCGTCCGAGGTGGACGTGCCGATCCTGCCCGCCACGGACTGAGGGTCAGCTCCGGACGACGTCGTCCAGGTTGGACAGCACCCCGTCGTGGATCCGCTGCAGCCCCTTCGGGGCGAAGGCCCGCTCGAAGAACCCGCCGATCCCGCCGGCACCGTTCCACGTCGTCTTCACCGCCACCATGCTGCGGTCCGTGCCTGCCGGGGTCACCGTCCACGTCGTGACCATGCTGGAGTTCGTGTCCCGCTCGACGAGGCGGTCGTCGGCGGGTGCGGCGACCTCGACCAGCTGGTCGCGCACCCGCTTCTTCGTGGCCTGCAGGGTCCAGTGCACGCGGCTGCCCGCGCCGTGCCCACCGGCCTCCACGCGGTAATCGCCGTAGTGCTCGGTGAGGATCGTCGGCCGCACCGTCTCGTAGTCCGCCAGTGCCGCCCGCACCCGCTCCGCCGGTGCGTCGATCGTGCGTTGCGCTCGCGCCGTCACTTGTGCCATGGCCCTATCCTGCTCCGTCCCGGCAACGGCCCGCAGCCGGGCTGCGTGGCGAGGTCGATCCGACGAGCTACGCGCTGGGCGGCGAGGAAGACGGCACGCGGAAAAATCTTCGGTGCCCGTGTCGATCGGGTCGCCCGCCGTTCGACGCGTGCGTAGAGGCCGGAACAACCGGTCGTGGACCAGCAAGGAGACACGAGATGCGCTGCATGATCATGATCAAGGCCGACGACGCGACCGAGGCGGGCGTCCTCCCCAGCGAGGAGCTCCTCACCGCGATGGGGGCGTACAACGAGGAGCTGGTGAAGGCCGGTGTGATGTTGGCCGGTGAGGGGTTGCACCCCAGTTCGAAGGGGGTGCGGGTGCGATTCTCCGCAACGGAGCGCACCGTGGTCGACGGCCCGTTCACCGAGACCAAGGAGCTGATCGCCGGGTTCTGGCTGTGGCAGGTGCGGTCGATGGACGAGGCGATCGAGTGGGTGAAGCGCTGCCCCAACCCCACCCAGGGGGAGTCCGAGATCGAGATCCGACCGGTGTTCGAGCCGGACGACTTCGGACCCGCGTTCACTCCCGAGCTGCGCGAGCAGGAGGCGCGACTGCGCGCGCAGTCGGCCGAGACGCGGTAGTCCGCCCCTTGCCGGCACGTCACGGGGCCTGCTCTGATGGGGGGTCGTGACTACCGAGACTCATCGGGTGATCGAGGCGGTCTGGCGGATCGAGTCAGCGCGGCTCATCGCCGGACTCGCCCGGATGATGCGCGACGTCGGCAGTGCCGAGGAGCTTGCGCAGGACGCCCTCGTCGCCGCGCTCGAGCAGTGGCCGGAGTCGGGCGTCCCGCGCAACCCGGGCGCCTGGCTCATGGCCGTGGCGAAACGTCGGGCGATCGATCTCATCCGCCGCAACGAGCGATTCGAGCACAAGCTCGGCGAGCTCGGACGCGAGCTCGAGAGCGAGGTCGAGGTCGAGGCGTCCGACCATGGGGCAGCCCTCCACGACCACATCGAGGACGACCTGCTGCGGCTGGTGTTCGTCGCCTGCCATCCCGTGCTGTCCACCGAGGCACGGGTTGCGCTGACGCTGCGGCTGCTCGGCGGCCTGACGACCGACGAGATCGCGCGGGCGTTCCTCGTGCCGGAGGCGACCGTGGCGCAGCGGATCGTCCGGGCCAAGCGGACGCTTGCGAAGGAACACGTGCCCATCGAGGTGCCGGAGGCCGACGAGCGCGTGGCTCGGCTCCCGTCGGTGCTGGAGGTCGTCTACCTGGTGTTCAACGAGGGCTACTCGGCGACCGCAGGGCAGGACTGGCTGCGTCCCGCGCTGTGCGAGGAGGCGCTGCGGCTGGGCCGGATCCTGGCCGAGCTGATGCCGGAGGAGTCGGAGGTCCACGGCCTCGTCGCCCTGATGGAGATCCAGGCCTCCCGCCTGCGCACGCGGACCACTCCGTCCGGCGAGCCGATCCTGCTGCTCGACCAGGATCGTGCGCGGTGGGACCAGCTGCTCATCCGCCGGGGTCTCGCGGCCCTGGAGCGCGCCTCGGCGCTCGACGTCATGTTCGGTCCCTACGCGCTGCAGGCGTCGATCGCGGCCTGTCACGCGCGGGCACGGACCCCGGAGGAGACGGACTGGGGGCGCATCGCGGCGCTCTACGCCATTCTCGGCCGGTGCACGCCCTCGCCCGTCATCGAGCTGAACCGCGCTGTCGCGCTGTCGATGGCCTTCGGTCCGGACATCGGCCTCTATCTCGTCGACGAGCTGGCCTCGGAGCCGGCGCTGCGGACCTACCACCTCCTGCCGAGCGTGCGTGGCGACCTGCTCGTCAAGCTCGGTCGTGCCGAGGAGGCCCGGGTGGAGTTCGAGCGCGCGGCGTCGCTCACGCGCAACGAACGCGAACGTGCCCTGCTTGCCGCCCGCGCCGCCGAGTGTGCGGACCGCTCCACGACCAGCCCCTCATCCTGATCTCATCCCACCGCGAGTGCTGCGGCCCGGCCCGCCTGGCGGCCGGAGAACAGGCAGCCGCCGAGGAACGTCCCCTCCAGGGATCGGTACCCGTGCACGCCGCCGCCGCCGAAGCCGGCCACCTCACCCGCGGCGTACAGCCCGGGGAAGGGCGTGGCGTCGGCACGCAGCAGCCGGCTCGACAGGTCGGTCTGTAACCCGCCGAGCGTCTTGCGGGTGAGGATGGTGAGCCGTACGGCGATGAGCGGACCGTTGCGCGGGTCGAGGATCTTGTGCGGCGCCGCGGTGCGGACGAGCTTGTCGCCGCGGTAGCGCCGGGCCCCGCGGATGGCGGTGATTTGCAGGTCCTTCGTGAACGGGTGGTCGATCTCCCGGTCCCGGGCGGCGATCTGGCGGTGCAGGTCAGCGAGGTCGAGCAGCGGCTCGTCGGTCAGCTTGTTCATTCCGGCGACGAGCTCGGCGAGGGTGTCCGCGACGACGAAGTCCGCCCCGTTGCGTTTGAACGCCTCGACCGGCCCGGGGGCACCGGGGCGGATCCGGCCGAGCGTCGCCCGGATGTCCTTGCCGGTGAGATCGGGGTTCTGCTCCGAGCCCGACAGCGCGAACTCCTTCTCGATGATCTTCTGGGTGAGCACGAACCACGAGTGATCGTGGCCGGTGGCGGTGATCGCCGCCAGGGTGCTCAGGGTGTCGAAACCGGGGAAGTTGGGTGCTGGAAAGCGCCGCCCGCGCGCGTCGAACCACAGCGACGACGGGCCGGGCAGGATCCGGATGCCGTGGCGGGCCCAGATCGGGTCCCAGTTCCGGATGCCCTCGGTGTAGTGCCACATCCGGTCGCGGTTGACGACGCGGCCGCCCGCGTCCTCGGTGATGCCGAGCATCCGCCCGTCGACATGCTCGGGGACCCCGGAGATCAGCTCCTTCGGGGCGGGACCCAGCCGGGACGGCCAGCTCGCCCGCACCAGGTCGTGGTCCGCGCCGATGCCGCCGGAGGTCACGATCACGGCCTGGGCGTGCAGCTCGAACTGTCCGACCTCGGTGCGTGAGCTCGCCGCGCCGCGCGCAGTCGCGCTCGGTTCCAGCACCGCGCCACGCACGCCGTCGACGACGCCGTCGGTGACCGTCAGACCGTCCACCCGGTGTCGGAACCGGAGCTCGACCAGCCCCTGGGCAACGGCCGCCCGCACCCGCCGCTCGAACGGTGCGACCACGGCAGGCCCGGTGCCCCACGTGACGTGGAAGCGCGGCACCGAGTTGCCGTGGCCGTCGGCGAGGTGGCCGCCGCGTTCGGCCCAGCCGACGACGGGAAACCAGCGCACCCCCATCCCGTGCAGCCACGCCCGCTTCTCCCCGCCCGCGAAGTCGAGGTAGGCCGTGGCCCACTGGCGGGCCCAGAAGTCCTCGCCTGCCGGGTCGTCGACGTCGCGGTCGAACGCGGCGCTGCCCAGCCAGTCCTGCATCGCGAGGTCGGGGGAGTCGTGGATACCCATGCGTCGCTGCTCGGGGGAGTCGACGAGGAACAGCCCACCGAAGGACCAGAACGCCTGCCCGCCGAGGTTGCACTCGGGTTCCTGGTCGAGCAGCAGCACCCGCTTCCCGGCGTCGGCCAGCTCGGCCGTCGCCACCAGGCCCGCGAGCCCGCCACCCACGACGATCACATCGGCGTCCATCCCGGCAACCCTGCTGGGTGGCGCGGGAGCGGTCAAGCTCGATGTCCCGACCTCGATCCGGGTACTGTCGGGACGTCTGCCTACAGACCCCGGGACGTCCTCCTCGCGATGATGTCCTCATCGGTTCTGCAGGAAAGCCCGGGGGGGTCAGATGTCCGTCACACTGTGTCCGTCGTCCACATCCACACTGAGTGCCACCGAACTGCTCGCTGGAATCGGTCGGGGAGATCCGTCTGCATGGACAGAAGTCGTGCGCCGGTACAGTCGGCTCGTCCTCGCCAGGGCCCGCTCCTTCCGACTGCAGGAGGCCGACGTCCTCGACGCCGTGCAGATGACCTGGCTGCGGCTGATGGAGAACTGGCACACCATCGACGATCCGGAGCGGCTGGGGGGATGGTTGGCTACGACGGTCAGCCGTGAATGTCTGGGGATCCTGCGCCGGAGCCGGCACGTCACGCTCGACGCGGACGTGGTCGAGGACCAGGCCGACCCCGCCGCCGGGCCCGACCAGCGTGCGGTCGACGCCGAGACGGCGCTGATGGTACGAAGCGCCGTGGCCGAGCTGCCGGCACGTCGGCGCGACATCGTCGTCGCGCTGTTCGAGGACGATCCCTCCCCCTATGTCGAGCTGTCGCGCAGCATGGGGATACCAGCCGGCAGTCTCGGCCCGACCCGGGCCCGCAGCCTCCGGCAGCTGCGCAGCCTGCTCGCCGAGCGCGGGCTGGCCCGGGGTGCCTGATGTAGATCGACGGGCAACCGCAGTCGCTGCTTTTCCACCCGAAGACCAAGGAGAAACGACATGGACACCACACAGCCCACCCCGCCTTCGTCGACCCCGAAGGAGCCCATCATCGTCCTGGGCAAGGGGAACTACTTTCTCTACATCGCCCCAACGGTCGCCTTGATGGTCAGCGATATCGGTCGCTATCTGTCCAGCGGCGGGGAAGGCGGGCCGGACCCGGCGATGCCACAGAATGGCCGACTCCGTCTGGACGAGCTCGAGTTCTTCGACGGCTCAGCACGTCGTCTTGAACCCGTCGTGGACGCAGACGGCAAGCCGCTGGATCTGATCATCAAGCCGGACTACCAGATGGAGATCCGTGCTCGCATCCGCCGGACTCTCATCGCTGCCGGTGAGATGACCCAGGATGGTACCGACGCGGCTGCGCTGGCCGACGTGCCGCCAGCAATGCCGAGCGACGAGCTGAGCTTCGAAGAGCTCCTGGAAACGACTATGAACGACCCCAGGATGACCTTCGATCTCGCGTTGAGCTGCACCTGGCTCGCGCATTCTCTCGGACTCTGCTGACGGTCGCTGGAGGACATCTCACAGCAGTGGCCGGAGAGGGGCGACCATGAGCGATCTCGGCGATCACCCGCTGCGTGCTGCTGCGCCGCGCGGTTTCGTCCCGGCGCTGATCACCGTACTCGCGCTGCTGCTCGCAGCCGCCGTGGTCGGTCAGCTGACCGGATCGGCCGTCGAGAGCATCCAGCTGGCTGACTTCCCCGTCGTCGCGGGTGTCACGTTCACCCTCGTCGGCGCGCTCGTGGTGCCCCGACAACCGCGCAACCCGGTCGGTTGGCTGTTCGTGGCCGCCGGACTGAGCAACGCCGTCGCGCTGCTCAGCGCCAGCTTCAGCAGTTACCGGCCGATGGCGTGGCTGTATGCCTGGTTGCCCGCACCGGCATACGGTCTGCTGCCGCTGGTGCTGCTGTTGTTCCCTGATGGACGGCTCCCATCCCGGTCCTGGCGAGCCGTCGCCTGGTTCGCCGTGGTGATGATGGCGACGGCCGCGGTCTTCCTGGCGGTCACGACGTGGGCCGACCCGCTGTTCGTCGACCCACGCACGCTGTCGGAGTTACCGCCCACCGTACTTCTTGGCCGGGTTGGACTGGTCGGGATCATCCTCAGCATCGTCGCGGCCGTCGTGTCCCTGGTCGTGCGCTGGCGGCGCGCGACCGGGGACACTCGCCAACAGCTGAAATGGTTGGGCCTTGGGGCCGCGTTCATCCCGGTTGGCATCGCGGGGCAGCTGGCGCTCGTGCCCTGGGCATGGTTGCTTCCCGCGACGACGGTCCCGGCCGCAGCCTGCGTGGCGATGCTGAGGTACCGGCTGTACGACGTCGACCTGTTCCTCAACCGATCGCTGGTCTACGCGGCGCTGACGGTGCTCGTCGTGGCGATATACGTGGGGACCGTGACCACTCTCGGTGCGGTGTTCACCAGCGGCGAGAGCTGGCAGCGGATCGCAGCCGCCGGCGTCGTCGCGGTGGTGTTCGGCCCGCTGAAGGAGCGGCTGCAACGGGGGGCGAACCGCCTGCTCTACGGTGACCGGGACGACCCGTACGCCGTCGTCAGCCGGCTCAGCCTGCGCCTCGAACAAGCCGTGGATCCCGCGACCGTGCTGGCCCAGGTAGCCGAGACCGTCGCGGACGCCCTGCACCTTCCCTACGCCGCGATCCAGCTGGCTGACGGCGCGGAAGACGAGCGGCCGGTGGCCAGCCACGGACGCCGGATCGAAGAACCGGAGGCGTTCGACATGACATACCAGGGTCAGGTGGTCGGGCGGCTGCTGGTCAACCCTCGCTCGTCCGCAGAGCCGTTCACGGCCGCTGAGCGCAGCCTCCTGGAGGACCTCGCTCGGCACGCCGGGCTCGCCGTCCGGACGGTCGGGCTGACCGCCGATCTGCAACGCTCCCGGGAGCGGCTGGTGCGCTCCCGGGAGGAGGAACGTCGCAGGCTGCGCCGTGACCTGCACGACGGCCTCGGCCCGGCCTTGGCCGGGATGACGATGCAGGTCGGTGCCGCGCGGGCGTTGCTGGCGGGCGACCCGCACCGGGTCGAGGACTTGCTCGGCGAGCTCGAGCAGCAGCTGCAGGTCTGTGTGAAGGAGATTCGGCAGCTCGTCGACAACCTGCGGCCGTCTACTCTGGACAGGATGGGGCTGTTCGGGGCGATCAGGCACCGCGCCGACATGTTCGTGGCCGGATCGGCGGGATCGGCGTTGACCGTCGTGGTCACGGCACCCGATGAGCTGCCCGAGCTGCCCGCCGCGGTGGAGGTGGTCGCCTACCGGATCGCGGCGGAGGCCATCACCAACGCCGTCCGTCATGCGGAGGCCACTCGCATCAGCATCCGGCTCGCTCTCAACGCCGGATTGCTCGTGGAGGTCACCGACGACGGGCGCGGGCTGCCGGTGGGCTATCGACCCGGGGTCGGGTTGACGTCGATGCGCGAGCGCACCGAGGAGCTCGGCGGCACGTTCGTGGCCGAGCGCCTGCCAGCCGGTGGCACTCGGATCCGCGCCGTTTTGCCGCTGGATGTGTCATGACGAGCTCACCGTTACGAGTGTTGATCGCCGATGACCACCCCATCGTGCGGGAGGGCCTGCGCGCCGTGCTGGCCGCCCTCGCCGACTTCGAGCTCGTCGGCGCCGCGGCGTCGGGACGGGAGGCGGTCAGCGCGGCCGCGGAATGCCGGCCCGACGTCATCGTGATGGACCTGCACATGCCCGAGCTGGACGGCGTGCAGGCCACCAGAGCGGTGCTCGCCGAGCACCCCGAGGTCGCCGTTCTCATCCTGACCATGTACGACGACGACGAGATGCTGGTCGCCGCCCTACAGGCCGGAGCGCGCGGTTACCTGCTCAAGGGCGCGAGCCATACCGACATCGCGCAGGCACTGCGGACCGTGGCCACTGGAGGTGCCGTCTTCGGCACCGGGGTGGCCAACCTCGTGCTCGACCGCCTCATGGGCCGAGCCGCGGCGCAGGCTCCCTTCCCCCAGCTGACCCCGCGTGAACTGGAGATTCTCGGGCTCCTCGCCGCGGGTAGCGGAAACCAGGACGTCGCGCGCCGGCTCTACCTCAGCCCCAAGACCGTCCGCAACCACGTGTCGAACATCTTGGCGAAGTTGGGGGTGGCGGACCGCGCTCAGGCCATCGCCGCTGCCCGGGACGCCGGTTTGGGTCCACCTGCCGTTGGTTCGTGAAACCCGGGACGCCGCAGCTGCGGGTGAGGTCGAGGTGGGCGGCAGGACTGGCGGCGGTTGGGGGTACCGGCATCGCCAGTCCTGCCTGCTGGGGGGCGGTTCGCCGGGCGCTGGTGTGTGCTGCCCACTAGATCAGCTCGCTGGGCCGGTTCGGTCGGATCAGGCTGGTGGAAGCGTGGTTCGGGTGACGGAAGGGGCCGGTGTTCCGGTCGCTGGGCACGAGCGCGGGCTCGTCGTGTCGGTTTGCCCGGTCGTGGTCGGAGAGTCGACGCAGAAATCGATCACCGGGTGTCTGTGAGGCTCGTTACGGTGAGCGATCGTTCGTGTTCGTCGGCTGTGTGGAGGGGTCGCTGTGGTGGTGGAGCAGGGGGGCAACGTGGTGTTGGGGGCGTTGCTGGCGGAGCTGGGGTGGTCACCTGGTCGGTTGGCCGAGGCGGTCAACGGTCTGCTCGGTCCGGGTTATGTGGGGCGGAGCACGGTGTCGGAGTGGGTGCATCGGGATCGGGTGCCGCGTCATCCGCTGCCCACGGTGGTGGCGCACCTGGTCTCCGATGTGTTGGACCGTGAGGTGTCGGTGGAGTGGTTGTGGTCGGGTCGGGCGCGACCTGCCGAGCTCTGGGTGCCTGCTGACGTCGATCTGGGGCTGCCGTGGACCGCGGCCGGTACGGTGGGGGTCTTGGACGACTGGCTGCGTCACACGGGAGGTTCGATGGGAGTGGACCGTCGCACCTTCCTCGCGGTGGGTGGGGCCGCGTTGACCGGTCCTGCCTGGGGGTATGTGGATCACCTTGTCGGTCGGGGTGGCTCGTTCACGGCGCTGGCCGCAGGGCAGGGCACCATGACTGTGACGCCGGCGACGGTGGATGTGGTGGCGGCCATGACGGCCGGGATCCGGAACCTGGGTGGTGTCGAGGGTGGGCATGAGGACAACCTGCGGATCGTGCACCGGCACCTGACGTGGGTCGGCAAGTTGTTGCGGCAGTCTCGGTTCAGTTCTAATGCGGTGGCCGATCGGCTGCTGGCCGAGTGGGCGCAGCTGGCGCAATTTGCGGGATGGATGGCGCACGACACGGGTAAGCACGGGTTGTCTCAGCGGTGCTTCATCAGTGGGTTGCACGCGGCGCACACTGCGGGTGACCGCTCGGTGGCTGCCTACCTGCTGGTCTGTATGAGCCAGGCAGCGGTGTCCCGGGGTGAGTTCGACGACGCTATCGGTCTGGGTCGGGCGGCCCGGGACGCGGTGGAGCTGGCCAACGCCGCTCATGAGGCCGCGCGGTCGGCCCCGGCCGTGGTGCGGGCGCTGGCCGCCAGCCGGTTCGCCCAAGCCCAAGCCGCGGCGGGGAACGCGCGTGGTTTCCACGCTGCTGCCGACGAGGCTCGCGCGTTGCTGGACACGCCGGGTGCGTTGGACGCCCTTCCGTCCTATCTGAGCTGGTTCGACCCGGATGCCCTGGAGGGCCAACTCGCCGATAGCGGGCTCATCCTTGCCGGAGTCACCTCCCGGGACAGCCGGAGCCTGCTCGACGGCGCGGAGGTGGTCCTCGGTCGCCACGCCACCGATCCGGCTAGCAGTCCCGTCTCCGCGGTGTTCTACGGGGCGTACCTGGCCCGGGCGCATGTCGCGGCCGGTGATCTGGAGCGGGCGGTGCCCGCCGGACACGCCGCGCTGCGCCGGGCAACCACCGTGCGGTCGCGGCGTTGTGCGCTGCTGCTGAACAAGCTGGAAGCCGATCTCGCCGCTCTACCCCCCACCCGCCTCCCAGCCTCCGCTCGGTCCCTGCAGGACCAGCTGCGTGCCGTCCGCGCCGCCTGACCGGCCTGTTTACGGCTGACACGGGTCAGACGATGAGATGTACAGCAGCGCCCTGAGGCGGGCGTTGCTGTACATTTCACCGCGATCATGGCCTCGACCGATTGAGGAGATCATCGCGATGTTCTTGACCCAGCTCAGGCCCTCGAACACCCCTCCCCTTCCCTCCCGGCTGCGCGCGCGGGTCAGCTCGGCGGTGGTGGGCTGATGTCGGACGCGCTCGCACTCACCATCCGGGTGGCGGTCATCGCCGTCAGCCTGTGGGTGGCCACCCTGATCGTCCCCGGCATCGGCGTGTCGGCCGCCGGCACCGGCGCACAGGTCGGCACGCTCATCGGCGTCGCGCTCATCTTCGGACTGGTCAACGCGGTGCTCAAGCCGCTGATCAAGGTGGTCGGCTGCCCGTTGTACATCCTTACCCTCGGCCTCGTCGGGCTGGTGGTGAACGCGTTGCTGTTCTTGCTCGTCGGGCTCATCGCCGACGGTGTCAACCTGCCGTTCGCGGTGGACGGGTTCTGGGCGGCGTTCCTCGGCGCGATCGTGGTGGCCGTGGTCGGCTTCGTGCTGCACGTCGCCATCCCCGACCGTTACGACCAGCGCTGAGCTGCTCCTATCGCGCATCCGCGCCAAGCGGCAAAGCCTGTTGCGCTCCTCCTACGTCTCCCCTGGCTGGGAAGTGCGCGCGTGGCGACACCGTGGTGGGAGGTGACGGAGATGGGGACGGGGCTGGTCAGCCCGTGACGAGCATCGCCAGGCGTCACCGGAGCAGGGCAGGTGGAGCTCGACGCGCTGACACAGCGGTTCTGTACCGCACTCACCGGCTGCGCCCGCGATTCTCGACGGAACGGGTCGGGCGCCGCCCTACGTCTGCCATGATGGCTCGCCCGCAATCCACCATTGGGAGTGAGGCGAGCCCGTGACCACACCGGATCCGTCACCGCTGACGATCGTAAGACCAGGTGAGGGACGTTCGGGCCTGCTGGGGTCGATCGGGGTCGACTTCAAGCTGTGGGGCGAGGCCACCGGGGGCGCGCTGGCGGTGGTCGAGCACCCGTTCGCGGTCGGTGCGCTGGTGGCGCCGCACCTGCACACGCGCGAGGACGAGTACTCGATCGTCACCGAGGGCGAGATCGGGTTCCGGTCCGGCGACCGCGAGGTCGTGTTGGGCGCGGGCGGCTATATCACGAAGCCGCGCGGGGAGATGCATGCGATGTGGAACGCCGGCCGCGTCCCCGCACGGATGATCGAGATCATCAGCCCGGCGGGTTTCGAGAACTTCTTCCTGGAGGTCTCGGAGCTGATCGCGGCCGGTCTATCGGACCCGGCTTCCGGGATCGAACTGGCGCAGCGGTACGGACTGCAGTTCGGCGAACCCGAATGGCTACCCGAGGTGATCGCACGCTACGGCCTCACCCGGTAACCGGCGGGCGGTGAGCCCGACACGGCCGTGCGGTATCACCGGGCCGCCCATACGGTGCCTTCCGGAGCAGGTCCGAACCAGAGCCGCGAGGTGCCCCAGCCTGGAATGCGCATAATGACCACAGCAGACCCCACCGACATACCCCCGGATCTTGCGCGGGCACTGGACCGCGTCGCTCACGGGCTTAACTGCATGCTCGCCGGGAACCCCAGCCCGTACGCGGCGTGCTGGGCACCCTCGGATACCGTGACGCTCTTCGGTGCCTGGGGGCCCACCGAGCAGGGCCACGGCGCGGTGATCCGGACGTTCGACTGGGTGGGCCACCGGTTCAGCGACGGAGCAACGGTGCCGGACTATGACGTCGTGGACGTGAGCGGCGACCTCGCCTACACCGTCGGCTTCGAGCGCGGAACCGCGCGCGTCGACGGTGGTGACCTGTCCCAATGACGTTGCGGGTCACCCACGTCTACAAACGGATCGACGGTGAGTGGCGGCTCGTTCACCGCCACGCCGACTACCCGCCACCTGATCAGCGCCGGCGGTAGGCCCGGCCGGCCGACACCGAGACGACCTCCGGAGAGCAGAAATGACCATCTCCAGAGGTGCGACCGACTACTCGCTCGGTGCCGACGAGGCGGAACGTGCGCGTCGGCCTCTACGTCACCCTCTTCGACCCGGCCTACGCGATGCCACGCGCCGAGCTGGTGGCCCGGGCCCGGTTCGACGCGGACCGGATCGCCGATTGGCAGCGGGCCAACCCGGCCGTCTTCGACTGGTCCTATCTCCGCTCCCCGGACGCGATGAACCGATCATGGAGGGGGGCGATCGAGGAGTTCGCGGCCGACTTCGCGCCGGATAGCGCGCGTTACGCGGCCGCGACACTGCCCACTCTGCCGTACCCGGACCGGCACCTCGCGTTGGCCGTCAGCGGGTTCCTGCTGTTCGTCTACCCAGAGCTCCTCGACACCGGTGACCACCTCGCGGCGCTGCTGGAGCTGTCCCGGGTCACCCGCGGCGAGGTGCGGGTTTACCCGCTGCACGACACCGTCGGCGCGCCCTACGCCGCCCTACGCCGCCCTGCCCGGGCTGCGGGCTGCACTGCACGAGCGCGGCGTGGCGACCGAGCTGCGGTCCACCGGCTGCTCGTACGCATCGCAACCGGGCAGCGACCTGATGCTCGCCTGCCGGTGGCTGTCGTGACGGCCCTGATCTCGTGGCCGACGGTGAGGCTCCGTTTGGTAGGACTTGGGATGCATACCCATCGGAGCGAAGTCACAGACACGACGGCTCGTCACATTCGAAGCGCGTCTGACCGAAGTTTCGAACACCCTCGTAGTAGACCTCGGCCCTTTCTTTGCAATCGCTGTTTTCACCGCACGTGGCCCGCATGTCCGCCAGGAACCGTCTGTCACAGTTCCAGCCGGCCGTCATGTGTGCGGCCGCGCGGGGGATTATCGTAACAGTCGTCGTGCCGATGGCACGGTTCGTGGAAGTCGAATCCGGGGCCACTGTCAGGCACGCCTGTGCACGCATCGCCGTGCTTCGCGGTCAACTGCGAAGGTGCCACCGACGACGCACCCTCCGTGAACGATGCTGCACCTGCCACAGGTGCGCCAGCCAGGAGGGTTATTCAGGAGAGTTGTGTGGATCTTGTAAGACCGCGGTTGAGCTGCGGAGATACGCCTCCGATCAAGATCGCTGAATAAGCCTCCAGGAGCATGCCCAGTCCCAGCACAAGAGCCGATCCAATTCTAACTGGATAAGTCAACACCTGATCCCACCTTTCGAGTTGGTGTTCCTGCGGTCAGGAAAGCTCCCTCCGAGATCGCAAACGATCAAGCAGGTCGTTGCCTGAAGTCTTGCTCTTCCGGCTGATAATCGGATTGTGCGGTGTCGGTCCGACTATCAGTGGGCCGCTCGGGAGGGGTCCCGAGGAGCCTCGCACACGGGGGCGCGGGCCGAGGTCGTTCCAAGATCGTTTCGGGCGGCCCTGGACCACCACCGTTGCGTTGAGCAGTTCCTTCGGCTTCGGTGGTCACAACGCGATGCTGGTTGCACACCGCCACTGGGAGGACGACGATGAGCGTTGAGACGAGCACCGATGCCGAGGACATGCTGGAGCTGGCCTCCTACCATGCGGGAGGCAGCGGCTTCGTCGCCCGCCGGGCGATGCCGGTCGGTGCGGTTGTCGCCCTGCTGACCGGCGTCGACGTTCCGCAGCCGACGACCTACACCATCCAGGTAGGACGGTCCCGGCACATCAAGGTCGATGAGGTGCGCTACCTCAACCACTCGTGCGTCCCGTCGACGTTCGTGGACACCGCCGCGGGCCGCATCGTGACGCTGCGCCCGGTGCAGGCGGGAGAGGACCTCACCTTCTTCTACCCGTCGACGGAGTGGTGCATGGCGAGCCCCTTCGAGTGCCGCTGTGGGTACGACACCTGCCTGGGACGGGTCACGGGGGCCGAGGCGCTACCGGCCCGGGTGCTGGCCTGCTACGCGCTCAACGAGCACATCGCCGAGCTGGCCGCCGAGCGCGACAGCGTCTCCTGAGCTGCCGGCCTGAGCCACCAGGAGAAGACGATGTCCCTGCCGCCCCCCTGCCACCGTCCACATCTGCAGCTGACCTGGTCCGACGAGCAGACCGAGGCCACCGGATTTCTCGTCATCGACAGCCTGTTGCGCGGGGTCGCCAGCGGGGGGTTGCGGATGCGTCCCGGTTGCACACTCGCCGAGGTCGCCGACCTGGCGCGGGCGATGACCCTCAAGGAGGCGCTCGTCGCCGCGCCCGGAGAGCGCTACACGCCCTTCGGCGGGGCGAAGGGCGGCATCGACTTCGACCCGCGTGACCCGGCGGCGCCGGGTGTGCTGCACCGGTTCGTCGCGGCGGTCCGGCCGCTGGTGGAGACGACGTGGGCGGTCGGGGAGGACCTCGGCACCACGCAGCGCGACATCGACTGCGCGATCGCGGCGTCGGGCCTGTCGTCCTGCGTACACGCGGCGCTGCGGTACGTCCCCGACGGCACGGAGGCAGGACTCGCGCGTGTCACCGCGGCCTTCGCCGTCGACGTCGACGGTTTGGGCCTCGGCGACGTCGTCGGCGGGTACGGCGTGGCGTGCGCGACGCTTGCGACCCTGGCCGAGCATGGCGAGCACGCGGCCGGCCGGACGGCAATGGTGCAGGGGTTCGGTTCGATGGGCGGCGCCGCCGCGCGATACCTCGCCAGGGCGGGGATGCGGGTGGTCGGCATCGTCGACCGTGACGGTGTCGTCGTCGATCCGGCAGGGCTCGACGTGGAGCGGCTGTTGGCGGGCCGCAGCTCCGACGGCCGGATGGACCGGCGCGGGCTCCCGACCGTCGGCGTTCGGACCCTGCCCCGGACGGACTGGCTCGACATACCCGCCGACGTGCTGGTCACTGCGGCCACCTCCTACGCGGTAGGCGCGGACAACGCGTCCGCGGTGCGCTGCCGCTACCTGGTGGAGGCGGCGAACGTCTCGGTGCGACCCGAGGCGGAGGTCGCGCTGCGCCACCGCGGAATCGTCGTGGTGCCCGACATCCTGGCCAACTTCGCCGCCAACAGCTGGTGGTGGTGGACCCTGTTCGGCGACATCGGCCCGGACGCCACCGAGGCCCTGGGACTGATCGAACAGCGGATGCGCACGCTGGTCGAGCGGGTGTTCGCCCGCGCCCGGCGCACCGGCGAGGACCCCCGGACGGTGGCCACCGCCTTCGCCACAGCACAGCACGACCGGCTGCGGGCCACCGAGCAGGCCGCAGCCCGCACGCTCAGCCCCGTCGCGTAACCCCGCGCCGCGCGCACGAGATGTTGTTCATATTCCGCTACTTCCGCGAGCCAAGCGAGGCGCAACGAGAACATCCAGCTCCCGGCGGAGTTTCCTGACGTTCTCGGCCACTTCGGCCGCTACCGCATCGTTTCGCCGCCGATGCCGACGGTAGACGACGTCCATGGTCCCCCAGGCCAGTACACCGCCGATGAGCAGTGCGAATACGGGCAGTAGGAGCGTGCGCCCCGGTGTCTGACCTGCCTGTAGCAGCGAAACGGCCGTTGCTGCGGCAAGGCCTACGGTGACTGCGAGCCACAGTATGTATGCGGCTGTCCACCACGGTCGTTCGGCCAGCCAGTGCCGGCGACCTTGCCCGGTTGCTCCACATAGTCTGTTGGCACCGTTGTCAAGGGCATCCAACATCGACGCTGCCTTCTCCGATTGTTCCGCCGACACCGGGCGGGACCAGCCCTGCATTCGTTGATCGAGCAGCGTGACCCCCTGCCGCAGCAAAGCCGGATGCACCCGGCTCGGCAAACGGTACGACCAGTTCCGCTGCAGCTCGGCCTCGATCCTCTCGGTCTGACTCTGTCGGGTTGAGACATAAACCACGCCCACGCAAGCGATCAGCACTGAGATCAGAACGCCAAGTCCGCTACCGAGGGAGACAGCGACTGCCAAGGGAGCCGCCAGCACGGTAACAGCCAACGGCACCGCCACCCGCCTGTTGTACCTGTTGGTCGGCAGGCTGTGCAGCTCACGTTCAGCCGAGTTGATGATTAGTTGAGTACCCCAGACGGCCGCGGCCGTTAAGAACGGTGCACACATCAGCAGCAATGACCATCCGGCGAGATAGAAAGCCACCGGTAGCTCACCTGCGACGGGTGAGGCTGCGTTGAGCACGAGCGCCGACGGTGCGACGAGCAACAACACGGTCAGGGCGCCGGTCAGCACAGCCAGCCATCGACCGGGCGGTTGCGACGACGTGTTCTCGATCGCATCAGACGACTCCCAGATGGGAGCGACCAAGCGCTTGACCTGGGAGATCAGGGTTTCGATGTCACCGTCTCGGGAGTCGGTACGGATCCGGTACGCCTGCCACTCGACGAGCGGTTGGATCGATTTCGGTAACTCCTCCCGGGCCGGCATCGATGTGTTGTCGAGGAGAATCGGGATGATCTTTTTCCGTGCCTGGAGGGCAAGGACAAGCTCGCGCCTTACCCAGTCATGCTCGTCGTCGATTCGCCGGCTACCGTCTGTGTTGCACGAGGTGAGCCATTGGGGGTGAATGATGACGAGCACCACCTCCGAGTCGAGCACTCGTTCCGGCAGTACCTTAGGGAACCGCGTGCCCAACCGGATGGACAAGATGTCCAGGAAGATCTGCTCTGGATCGAAGTAATCGGACAACAGGCGGCCCAGTAACAACACCACGTCGTCATGGTCGCCTCGACGGTAGTTTATGAAGATCCCGCCCATGACCGCCCTCAGCATTCACCTGGACTAGCTGCACCCCGCAGGCGGTGGCAGCATACCAGTAGATCTTCCCTGACTGAGGTTGTCCGCCGGTCGCTGTGGCACCGGCCCGGAAGCTAGACCCTCCTGGGATCGTCTGGACCTGACTCGGCGAGGGTGGATACTCGGCCTGTGAAGGTTCTCATGCTCGACGCGCCGCAGGCGATGCTCGACGAGCGCCGCCAGCTCGGCCTCGACGGCCGCGACGAGATGTGGGACGGGCTGCTGCACCTGGTTCCCCCGCCGGGGGATGCGCACCAGGAGCTCAGCCTCGAGTTCTCCTACGTGGTCGGTCCGCTGGCCAAGCGTCTGGGCCTCGTGCCCCGGATGGAGACGGGCCTGTTCCGCTCCGACGGTGACTATCGCGTTCCCGACCAGCTCTACCGGCGCCCCGAGCACGGGTCCGAGCGTGGCGCTGAGGGCGCCGAGGTGGTCGTCGAGGTCCGGTCTGAGGACGATGAGACTTACCGCAAGCTGCCGTTCTACGCGGCGCTCGGGGTGCGCGAGGTGATCGTGCTGCATCCGCAGGGCCGCCACGTGGAGCTGTTCCGATCCGTCGACGGTGCGCTGCGGCCGGTCAGCGCCGACGCCGAGGGCGGGTTCGTCTCCGATGTGCTCGGCATCCGGCTGCGGACGGTCGACGGGGCCCTGCACGTCACCTGGAAGGACGGTTCTGCCGAGTTGTAGTGCCGTGTTCCGTTTACGCTTTCGCAGTCGGTTCGGGCTCTTAGATCGGCAAGGTCCACTGGCGTGGGCTGCGGGGATCGTCCAGCCACACCTGGTGAGTCTCCGGGGTCACGGTCAGGCCGAATCGGTGCCGCTGCGGCTGGCCGAGGTTGGTCCAGTGCCAGTGCAGGCTCTCGATGCGGGCCCAGAGCTGCTGCGGGCCTCCCTGCCGGACGCGATGGGTGCCGTCGGTGTCGGTGGTGTGGCAGGCCCACGATCCGTCGGGCAGTGCGATCCAGGTCTGGGTCGGTCCGCCGCTGCTCGGGGTGAAGCTCATCTGGTCGTAGCCGCCGGTGAACAGCGCGGCGAAGTACTCGAACGGAGCTTTCTCGTCGGTGGCGACCTCGTGGGCGAGCACCGTCGTCCGCTCGGTTCCCTGGTGGTCGGGGATCTCGCGGAAGGCGGCCAGCGCGGCGTCGTGGCGCTTCTGCTGCCGAACGGGCATGAACCCGCCGTAGTCCGGTAGGAAGTGTCCTTCGGCGGTGTCGCCGTTGACGGTCAGCAGGGGCAGGAGGCCGCCGCCGTTGCGGGTGTCGAGCGGGAACAGGATCGTGCCGCCGTCGCGGGTCTGCTCGATCCACGGCTGGGGCAGCCTGGGGATCGCGACCGTCGCCATGATCTGGTCGAACAGGGCGTGTTCGGGGCAGCCCTGCATGCCGTCGGCGGTGACCACGTGCGGGTGGTAGCCGAGTTGTGCGAGCCAGGCACGTGCTCGTCCGGTGATCGCCGGGTCCACGTCCACGGTGACGATGTCGCTGGACCCGAGGCGGTGGCACAGCAGCGCCGTGTTGTACCCGCTGCCGGTGCCGATCTCCAGCACCCGGTGTCCCTCGTGCACGCCGAGGGCCTCCAGCATGAGCACCATCAGGCTCGGTTGACTGCTCGACGACGTGGCCCAGCCCTCGACGGTCGCACCGCGTCGGAGCGTCTCGGCTACCTCGTCGCTGCCGTTGAGCTGGGTGATCAGCGGCCGGTTGGTGAGCACGCGGTTGGCCCACTCGGGGTTCGGGCTCTCGACGATGCGCCAGCCAGGCCGGTCGGGCAGGGGAACGAAGAAGTAGGGCACGAACAGGTCGCGCGGTACGTCGCGGAGGGCAGCTCGCCACTGCGGCTCGACGGTGTGGTCAGGATCGACCATGCTGGGGAATTCGGCACGGAGCGTTTCCAGTTCGATTGTCACAGCGTGGTGCGTCCTTCCAAGGCGTCGGCCAGGGCAGCGGCGATGGGCATCACCGTCTCGGTCTCGATCCACGCCCACTGTCCGTTCGGGTTGCATTCGAGAAACCACCACTCGCCGTCCGGTGCGACCACGAAGTCCATCGCGCCGAACCGTAGCCCCAGCCGTCGCAGCAGTTCGGTCACGCGGGTGCGGACGAACTTCGGGGTGGTGACCGCGGTGTAATCGAGGGCGTGATAGTCGGCCCGCCAGTCCACCGTGGCCGCCGCGGTACGGGCATCGATCCTCGCGGCGAAGAACTGATCGTCCACTACTGTCAAGCGGACTTCGTAGTCCTTGGGCACCCACTGCTGGAACAGGTGCATGCTGTGCGCGACCGAGGGATCACCGGCCTGCTCGGGTGTCACGCGGGTGGCGAAGACCTGGTGGGGTCCCTCGGTATCGGTGACCGCCGTCGTCCCGCTGAACGGCTTGCAGATCGCCTCGCCGACCTCGCTGACGAAGGCGCGGGCGGTGTCCGGTTCGTTCGTGACGAGGGTGCGGGGAACCAGCAACCCGGCGGCGACCGCTGTGCGCAGCTGCACCGGCTTGTACTCCGCGTAGCCGATGCGGTGGGGATGGTTCAGCCACGGTTCCAGGCTCGCCAGCAGGCCGCCGAACCCGAGCCGAGCCTGGACGTTCGCCCAGCGGCGCTCCTCGACGCTCATGCCGTCCGGGAAGGCGAACGCCGTCGGGCGGCGGTAGTAGACGCCGCTGATGTCGTCGAGGTCGAGCGACCGCCGCGCGGTCCGTGCTCGGCCCCGCCACTGCTTGCCGGTCAGCTCCGCGCTGACGGTGAGGGCGGTGGGGAACTCGCTGGTGTCAAACCGGAAGACCGGCGCGTCGCGGCGGTTCAGCTCCTCCACCACGAGATCCGCGGTGGGGTCGTAGCGGTCGGTCATGACGAGGACGGATCGCGCGGCGCTCATGTCGGTTCAGTCCTCGCGCTGATCGGTGTCGGAGTCCTGGCTGGAGGACTGGCCGTCGTCGCCGTCGGTGATCGTGTTCGTCTGGCCGTCGGTGTGCTTCGACAGTGGTACGAAGACGTCCCCGTCGCGCACCAGCCCGACTTGGGCGTCCTCGTCGTAGCTGATCTCGGCTGGGTTGACCGTGGTCACCGTCTTTGGCGGTACCGCCAACGTGAGCCCGAACGGCCGGACCGGAGAGGGCGGCTCCGGTACGGGGTTCACGGCGCCGTACGGCCTTCCCAGCGGGAAGTGATCCGAACTCGGGAACGCGCCCGTGGCGGGCGCGGGACGGGCGGGCAGCAGGCCTGCCGCGGCCTCGAACATCGTTTTCCTCCGGTTTCTGCAGTGCCGCGCTGGGTGGCTGGCGGGTGCTGCCCAGTAGATCAGCGCGTCGGGCCGGGTCGGCTGGATCGGGTCGGTGGAAACGTGGTTTGGGTGACGGAAGGGGCTGGTGTTCCGATGGTGGGGCTCGAGCTCGCGGCCGTCGTGTCGGTTTGCCCGGTTGTGGCCCTGCAATCGACGCGTAAAGCGACCATCGGGTGTCTGTGGGGCTCGTTACGGTGAGCGATCGTTTATGTTCGTCGTCTGTGGAGGGTTGTTGTGGTGGTGGAGCTGGGGGGCAACGCAGTGTTGGGCGCGTTGCTGGCAGAGTTGGAGTGGTCACCCGGCCGGCTGGCGGAGGCGGTCAACGGTCTGCTCGGTCCGGGTTATGTGGGGCGCAGCACGGTGTCGGAGTGGGTGCATCGGGATCGGGTGCCGCGTCATCCGTTGCCTACGGTGGTGGCGCATCTGGTCTCTGACATGCTGGATCGTGAGGTGTCGGTGGAGCGGTTGTGGTCGGGTCGGGCGCGACCTGCCGAGCTCTGGGTGCCTGCTGACGCCGATCTACAGCTGCCGTGGACCGCGGCCGGTACGGTGGAGGTCTTGGACGACTGGCTGCGCCACACCGGAGGCTCGATCGGGTTGGACCGTCGCACCTTCCTCGCAGTCGGTGGGGCCGCGTTGACCGGTCCGGCCTGGGGGTATGTGGATCACCTAGCGAGTCGGGGTGGCTCGTTTGCAGCGTTGGCCGCCGCGCACGACGCCAGGACCGTGACGCCGGCAACGGTGGATTTGGTGGCGACCATCACCGCCGGGATCGGCGACCTGGCTGACGTTGAGGGCGGACATGAGGACAACCTGCGGATCGCGCACCATCACCTGACCTGGGTCGGCAAGCTGCTGCGGCAGTCCCGGTTCAGCAGCAGCGCCGTAGCCGACCGGCTGCTCGCCGAGTGGGCGCAGCTGGCGCTACAGGCTGGATGGATGGCGCACGACACGGGCAGGCACGGGTTGTCCCAGCGGTGCTTCGCCAGTGGGTTGCACGCCGCACACACTGCGGGAGACCGCTCGGTGGGAACCTTTTTGCTGGTCTGCATGGCCCAGGCAGCGGTGCAGCGGGGTCGGCTGGCTGATGGCATCGACCCGGGTCGGGCCGCGAAGGACGCGGTGGAGCTGGCCAACGCCGCCCATGAGGCCGCGCGGTCGACCCCTCCTGTGGTGCGGGCGTTGGCCGCCAGCCGGTTCGCCCAAGCCCAGGCCGCGGCCGGGAACGCGCGCGGTTTCCACGCCGCCGCCGACGAGGCCCGCACGCTGCTCGACACGCCGGGCGCGCTGGATATCCGTCTGCCCTATCTGGGCTCTTACGGACCGCGGACCCTGGAGAGCCAGCTCGCTGACAGTGGGCTCATTCTTGCCGCAGCGACCTCTCGGGACAGTCGCAGCCTGCTCGATGGCGCGGAGGTGGTCCTCGGTCGCCACGCCATCGATCCGGCCAGCAGTCCCGTCTCTTCGGTGTTCTACGGCGCGTGGTTGGCCCGGGCGCATGTCGCGGCCGGTGACCCGGAGCGGGCGGTGTCCGCTGGACATGCGGCGCTGCGTCGGGCGCCCATGGTGCGTTCGCGGCGCTGTGCGCTGCTGCTGAACAGGCTGGAAGCCGACCTCGCAGCCCTGCCGCCCACCCGTCTCCCAGTCTCCGCTCGGTCCCTGCAGGACCAGCTGCGTGCCATCCACGCCGCCTGACCGGCACGTCGTTGACGTGACTCTCGAAGAACGTCACGGCTTCACCCAGGCCAGGTCTCCCCTGGGATGGCCCAATGCCACTGCCTTTAGTGATCAGGTTGGGGTGTAGTCTGATCTTCGTGGCTGGGATGACGCGTGCGGCGAGGGCGGCGGGTGGGCGGTTGCCGGATCGGGTCTCGATCGGGGTGCTCGCTCGGATGTTCCCGACGAG
>JBBSQN010000051.1:0-33830 GCA_038257875.1 Mycobacteriales bacterium | reverse complement strand
GCCCGCCGGGCGCGCCCCCCCCGGGGCCCCCGCCCGGGGGCCCGGGGGGGGGCGGGGGCGCGCCGCCCCCCCCCCCGGGGGGCGGGGCCCGTAACGCCGGGCCGGTGGCCACGTTGCCCCCCCACAGGCCGAGGCGCGCCAGCGCCGAAGGCAGCGTCGCCGACGGCAGCCTCGCAGGCGTCGGCCCGGCCCCGGACGCGTACCGTGACGGCTTCGTGGCCGGCCACGAGCATCCGCCACGTCACCCACGCGGGCTCACCGACGCGCCAGCCGCCGGGCACGTCGAACGGGTCGACCACCGGGCCCGCCGGCTCGAGTTCCAGCAGCGCGTGTACCGCGGCGGCGACGAGCACGTCGTCGGGGAGCGCGGCCGCGACGAGCGCGGCAGCGCGGCGGCCGACGAGCGCCGTGTCGAGCCGGGCGGTGCGGACGTCGGCGTCGGCGAGCAGGGCCCGCAGGAAGCCGATGTTGGTACCGAGCCCGAGCAGCACCGTGTCGCGCAGCGCGCCGTCGAGCCGGCGCAGCGCGTCGGCCCGGTCCGCGCCGTGGGCGATGACCTTGGCGAGCATCGGATCGTAGTCGCTCCCGACGACCCCGCCCTCGACCACGCCGGAGTCGACGCGGATCCCGGGTCCCGACGGCTCGTGCAGCGCCAGGATCCGACCACCGGTCGGGAGGAAACCGCCCGCCGGGTCCTCGGCGTAGATCCGCGCCTCGATCGCGTGCCCGCGCAGCGCCACGTCGTCCTGGGTGATCGGCAGCGGCTCACCCGCCGCCACCCGCAGCTGCAGCTCGACGAGGTCGAGTCCGGTGACCAGCTCGGTGACCGGGTGCTCCACCTGCAGCCGGGTGTTCATCTCCATGAAGAAGTACTCGTCGGGCGCATCGGACCCGACGATGAACTCCACTGTGCCGGCGCCGGTGTAGTCGACGGCCCGCGCAGCGTCCACGGCAGCGGCCCCCATGGCCGCGCGCTGCGCCTCGGTGAGCAGGGCGGAGGGAGCCTCCTCGAGGATCTTCTGGTGCCGCCGCTGCAGGCTGCACTCGCGCTCGCCGAGGTGCACGACGTTGCCGTGCTGGTCGGCCATGACCTGGATCTCGAGGTGCCGCGCCGCGGGGACCAGTCGCTCGACGAGCAGCGTGTCCTCGCCGAACGCGCCGCGCGCCGCACGGCGGGCGGCGGCGATGGCAGCGGCCAGGTCCGCCGCGCGGTGCACCTCGCGCATGCCCGTGCCGCCGCCGCCCGCGCTGGGCTTGAGCAGCACCGGGTACCCGAGCTGCTCGACGGCGAGGGCGAGCGCCGCGTCGTCGAGCCCGACGCAGTCGCAGCCCGGCACGACCGGGACACCGGCCTTGGCGACGGTCTGCTTGGCACGGATCTTGTCGCCCATCGCCTCGATCGCCGACACGGGCGGGCCGACGAACACGATGCCCGCCTCCGCGCAGGCGAGCGCGAAAGCGGGGTTCTCGCTCAGGAAGCCGTAGCCGGGGTGGATCGCCTGCGCACCGGTGGCCCGCGCCGCCTCGATCACGGCGGGGATCGACAGGTAGCTCTGCGCCGCCGCGGCGGGCCCGAGCCGCACGGCGACATCGGCGGCGGCCACGTGGGGGGCGGCGAGATCCGCATCGGAGTACACCGCAACCGATCGCACCCCGAGCCCCCGCAAGGTGCGGATCACCCGCAGCGCTATCTCTGCCCGGTTGGCAACGAGCACGGTACCGAACACGAGAGCCCTCCTGGAGGAGAATGCGGGCTGGCGGCTACATACGGAAGATGCCGAACCGGGTGTCGGGGATCGGGGCGTTGGCGGCTGCGCTCAGGGCCAGGCCCAGGACGGTGCGGGTGTCCTTCGGGTCGATCACGCCGTCGTCCCACAGCCGCGCCGTCGAGTAATAGGGGTGGCCCTGGCGCTCGTACTGGGCGCGGATCCGTTCAGTGAACTGCGCTTCGGGCTCCGGATCGCTCGGCGACCGCACCGTCGAGAGCACCGTGGCGGCCTGCTCGCCGCCCATCACGGAGATGCGGGCGTTCGGCCACATGAACAGGAACCGCGGCGAGTACGCCCGCCCGCACATCGAGTAGTTCCCCGCCCCGAACGAACCACCGATGATCACGGTGAGCTTCGGGACGCGGGCCGAGGCCACCGCGGTGACCATCTTCGCACCGTTCTTCGCGATGCCACCCGCCTCGTAGTCGCGGCCGACCATGAACCCGGAGATGTTCTGCAGGAACACCAGCGGGACGCCGCGCTGGTCGCACAGCTCGATGAAGTGCGCGCCCTTGAGCGCGGACTCAGAGAACAGGATCCCGTTGTTCGCGACGATGCCGACGGGGTGGCCGTGCAGCCGGGCGAAACCGGTGACCAGCGTGCTGCCGTACGCGGCCTTGAACTCCTGAAACCGCGAGCCGTCGACGATCCGGGCGATCACCTCACGCACGTCGTAGGGCGTGCGTGAGTCGGGGGGCACCACAGCGTAGAGCTCCGCCGGGTCGGCGAGCGGGTCGTGCGTGGGGAGCACGTCCCACGGCCGCGGCGCGCGCGGTCCGAGCGTCCCGACGATCGAGCGGACGATCGCCAGCGCGTGCGCGTCGTCGGTGGCGAGGTGGTCGGTGACTCCGGAGACGCGCGAGTGCAGCTCGCCCCCGCCCAGCTCCTCGGCCGTGACGACCTCGCCGGTCGCGGCCTGCACCAGTGGTGGCCCGCCGAGGAAGATCGTGCCTTGCTTGCGGACGATCACGGCCTCGTCGCTCATCGCCGGCACGTACGCCCCGCCGGCGGTGCACGAGCCGAGCACGGCGGCGATCTGCGGGATACCCAGGCCCGACATCGTGGCCTGGTTGTAGAAGATCCGCCCGAAGTGCTCGCGGTCGGGGAACACGCTGTCCTGCTCGGGAAGGTACGCCCCGCCGGAGTCGACCAGGTAGAGGCACGGCAGCCGGTTGCGCAGGGCCACCTCCTGCGCGCGCAGGTGCTTCTTGACCGTGACGGGGAAGTAGGTGCCGCCCTTGACCGTGGCGTCGTTGGCGACGATCACGCACTCGCGCCCGGCCACCCGGCCGACACCGGTGATCATCCCCGCGCCCGGTGCCTCGTCGCCGTACATGCCGTGCGCCGCGAGCGGGGACAGCTCCAGGAACGGCGAGGACGGGTCCACCAGGGAGTCGACGCGGTCGCGAGGCAACAGCTTGCCGCGCTCGACGTGCCGGACGCGGGCCCGCTCGGGTCCACCAAGGCGGGCCGTGGCGAGCTTCGCGTGCAGATCGGCGACGAGCTCGCGGTGCGCGGCGTCGTGTCGCGCGGCGGCCTCCCCGTACGGGTCGACGGTGCTGGCGAGCACTGGACCCACCGTGGCGACGTCCATGGTCCCCTTCCGATCGGCCGACGTCCGCTATGTTAACGTTCATTAACCCCTGGGCGCCAGGGGCGATCCCATCCTCGCTAAGCTGCCGACGGAGCCCCTCGCCGCCCAGTGCATGCGATCGTGATGTCGTCACATGTTTTCAACATGTAGCCTGGCGCCATGAGCAAGATGCTCCAGGTTCGCGACGTGCCCGACGACCTGCACGAGGTGCTGCGACACCGGGCCACAGCGAGCGGGATGTCCCTGTCTGCGTACGTGCTGCGGGAGCTGGAACGAGTGGCGTCCCGCCCACCCCTTGCCGAGGTTCTCGAACGTGCTGCCCGCCGCGGCGGGCAGCTGTCGTTCGCCGAGGCCGTGGAGGGGATCCACGCCGAGCGCACCGACAACCGGTGATCGTCCTGGACGCCTCGGTGGTGGTGCCGGCGCTGGTCGACCAGGCGGGTAGCGGCGCGCTGGCCCGGGAGGTGCTCACCGCGGACAGTGACCTGCACGCACCACACCTGCTCGACGTCGAGGTTGCCTCGGTGCTGCGGCGACACGCCCGCTGCGGCCTGCTGGCGCCCGCACGGGCCGCGGCGGCGCTGACCGATCTCGACGACCTGGCGTTGACCCGCTACCCGCACGTCGGGCTGCTCCCGCGGATCTGGCAGTTGCGGGAGAACCTCTCGGCCTACGACGCCACCTACGCGGCCCTGGCCGAGTCGCTGTCGGCAACCCTGCTCACCGCCGATCGAGGTCTGGGGCGTGCGCCGGGCCTGCGCTGCCCGGTTCGACTGCTGAGCTGACCTGCGTCCGGTCCCTCGGTGTTAGCGGTCGTTAACCAGGCTGGCTAGGCTGGCCGGATGGTGACGTCCCCGGCGGTGCGTGGCGGCACCGGCCGGCGCGACCAGATCCTCGTGGTCGCGGCGCAGCTGTTCGCCAAGCACGGCTTCCACGGCGTGAGCATCATCGACCTCGGCGCCGCGGTGGGCGTCAGCGGCCCCGCGCTCTACCGGCACTTCCCGGGCAAGGAGGCGGTGCTGGCCGAGATGCTGATCGGTATCAGCGAGCATCTGCTCGCCGGTGGGCGGGCGCGGGCCGCGGCGTCTGAGGACCCGAGAGAGGTGCTCGCCGCACTGGTGGGGTTCCAGGCCGACTTCGCGCGACGCGAGCCGGAGCTGATCGTGGTGCAGGAGCGCGACCTCGCGAACCTACCCCCCCTCGCGCGCAGGCAGGTGCGGCAGCTGCAGCGCAGGTATGTCGAGATCTGGGTGGACACGGTGCAGCGGGTGAATCCGGGGCTGCCGGTGGAGTCGGCGCGGATCGCCGCGCACGGCGCGTTCGGGCTGCTCAACTCGACTCCCCACAGCGGCCGGGGCGCGGGTGTGGCGGTGTTGCTCGAGCGGATGGCACTAGTCGCGCTCACCGACCTGTCGCCTGCGGAAGCGCCGAGCTGAACCCCGCGCCGAGGCTGACGAAACCCGCCGCGACCGCCATGGCCGCGTCATCGCCGCTCATCTGCTCCTGGGCCGCCGCGAGCGCGTCGGCGGCCGGTAGACCGGCCGCGACCGCCTGGTGGAAGGCGACCATGACCGGTGCGGTGTCGACGTCCAGAACCGGTAGCACGGGGGCGATGATCTGGGCGGTGCCACTGGCCAGGAACATGGCGCTGAGGCCGAGCAGCTCGTCGCCGGCGCATACCACCGACCGTCCGCTGTCGCAGGCGGCGAGCACGACCGTGTGCGGCGGCCGGCTCAGTCGCTCCACGTCATAGGCCAGGAGCGGGCCGTCGGCCAGCAGCAGATCGGAGAACAGCGGGTTGTGCGCCGCCAGGCGTCCGTGGGCGGCGAGGTGGACCAGCGCCGCCCCGTCGATCGCGCCGAGCACGGACTCCACCGTTGCGGTCGGCGGCAACATCGGCGTCACCCCGTGGACGGCCGCTACAGCGCGTGCCTCCCCCGCTGCACCGGGCAGCGTCGGCCCGGCCGCGACGACGACGCGGCCCGGCTCGGCGGCGGCGCGGCCCCGGCTCGCATGCCACAGGGTGGCCGAGGGCGACACCGTGACCGGTCGGCCCGCGCACGAGGGCAGGACCGCCCACGGCAGGCACTGCAACGGCCCGGTCGGGATGATGACCAGCGGTCGATCGGTAAGCTCGGGAAGCGGCGCCAGCAGCAGGGCGTCGATCTGCCCGGCAGCGTGCCGGAGCAGCCCGCGGGCGGCAGCGCGGCTGTCGGCGTCGGCGTCGCGGCGGAGGAGGCGATGCAGCGCGAACCCGATCCGATCGACCTGCGCGTTGATCGGATCGACCGGTCCCAGCCGGTGCAACCGGGCGCTACCTGCGACGAGCGTGATCGCGTGCAACGTCCCGTCGAGGACGACCAGCTCCAGGAGAGCCGCGGTACCCAGCTGCGCGGCGAGCGCACTCGCCGGCACCGGTTCGGGCAGCGAGCTGGAGACCTCCTCGTGGCGGTGCCGGAAGTGGTCGCGGATCTGTCGCTCCAGTGCGATCTGGCGGCGTCCGAGCCGGACCGCGGCGGCAGTGCCCGCCCCGTCCGACCGCAGGTCGTTGATCTGCAAGACGATGCCGCGCAGTTCGGCCAGTGCCTGAGCGAGGACCGGTTCGTCCGGGGGCCGGGCCGGTCGCTGCGCCAGCAGCTCGCTCGCGCGGCCCCGCTCCGCCCACTCGAGAACCTGTCGCGGGCGGCGGTTCTCCAGCGCGATGCGCAGCCCGAGCCCGGTCAGCTCGCTGCGATGGCCCGCGGCGTGCGCCCGGACGTCGGTCGCGCTGAGCACCGCGCGGTGCTCGTCGAGAAGCCGGAGACCGGCGCGGATGGCGATCGACGCCGCCCGCCGACGGCCGTCGTTCACCCGCGACAGCGCCTCGGCGTACCACGCGCGGGCGCGCAACGTCGCCGGTCCGTTCCGCCGTGCCCGAGCCGCCTCCCGCAGGTGCGGCGCGGCCTCCTCGGGCCGGCCGCGGTCCAGGTGCAGGGTCGCAGCGAGCAGCCGGGCCTCCATCGCGGCAGCTGGCCACCTTGCCGCGGCCAGGGTCGCCGCGGTCTGCTCGGCCATGCGCAGGCTCGCCATCGAGCACCGCCCATCGCGGTGCTCAGCGCGCAACACGGTCACCCGCGCCAGCGCGGCCCACTCCGGCCGTTGCTGCCGAGTGAACTCCCGCGCGGCGCGGCGCGCGTGCACCACGGCGGTGCCGACGTCCCCGTCGAGCAGCGCGGCCTGCGCAAACACCAGACGCACCTGCGGGAGCTTGATCCCCCGCTGCTCCCGCTCGTACTCGGCGATCGACTGCTGTGCGGTCTCCTTGGCTTCGGCCACGAGGCGCACCGACAGCAGGAGCTCGCTGCGGTCCTTCAACAGCTCACCGAGCTGCGCCTGATGCGCCCGGATGCACTCCTCCGCCCGCGCGGAGTACTCGAGGGCCGATGCGATCTCCCCGCGCAGGCCCAGCACGAAGGCCAGGTTCGCCTGAGCGAAGCCGACCGACAGCGACAGCGTCAGCTGGCCGGCCAGCTGCTCGGCCTGGCGGAGGTCCGCCTCGGCCGCGGCGAACTCGTGCCGGTAGGCGTAGGTCAGCCCGCGGTTCCAGACCACCCGGTAGACCCACAACAGGTCTTCGGCCTCGCGCAGGACCGGCAGTGCGTCCCGGTAGCTGCTCAGCGCCTCGCTGTAGCGGCCGAGCTCCAGGAGGATGGTGCCGCGCTGGGTCAGCGCCCGGGCGTACGCGACCCCGTCGAGCTCGCGCAGCGCCGCGTCGATCTCGTTGAGGGCGTGCCGCGACCGGCCCCGTTCGACCAGCGCGAACGCAAGCGTGACGCGGGCCTCGCCGGCCACGGCGACGGAACCGCTGTCGTGTCCGAGCCGCACGGCCTGCCGGAGGTGGATGATGGCGCTGTCGAGGTCCCCACGGTGGCGCAGCGCCAGGCCCCACGCCCGCTGTGCCACCGCACAGGCGACCGTGTCACCCTCCCGGCTGGCCTGTTGCGACACCGAGGACGCCAGCGTGACGGCCCGCCCCGGTGCCGCTTCGGCGAGCCGCAGGGCCTCCTGCGCCCGATCCAGCGTCGAGAGTCCCTGCACGGATCCCACCCTCCGTCAGCCTCGACCGTTCTCAACAGTATTCGCCATTGGTGTATCAGGGCTACCGACTGGTGCTCCGTCAGTCTGAACCGACACGTCGAGAAGAACGAGGTGACCGGATGGACAGCAGCGAGCAGGACCGGCAGATCGTCGTGGAGAGCGAGCACCTGTCCCTGGTGCTGCGCGACCTGGATGAGCAGGCCAGGGTAGTGGACGATGACGACCGGCTCGGCCTCACACTGATCGAGCTCGCGGACGTGCGCAGCGCCGCGAAGGCCCTGGAGGACGAGCGGGTGACCTGCCTGCAGTCCGTAGCGACGCCCCCGATGTCCTCCGACCTGGACCGGGTGCTGGCCAACCTGAGGATGCTCAGCGGGCAGCGCTACGACGGCTGGACACCCACGATGGGCAAGAACCGGACCCTGACGGGCGTGCAGTTCAAGCCCTACGCCAACGCGGGCGGCTTCACGACACCCAGCCCGGCCACGGCGCCCTACGGTATGCAGGCGCTGCCACGGGCGCACCGTCGGGTGCGTGTCGGTCTGATGGACACTCGGCTCGAGCAGCACTCCGCGCTCGCCGGTCGCTACCTCGCCGACACTGACACGCTGATCCGGCCCGGTACCCGGCCCGCGGAGAACCGGTGGTGGTGGGAGGGACACGCGACGTTCATCGCCGGCATCGTGCTGGCCCGGTCACCGGCCGCGGACCTCGACGTCCGGACCCCTCTCATGCCGGGGGACGAGCCGGACAGCGGCTGGACCATGCCGGTGTGGCAGGTCGCGGAGCACCTCGCCGGCTACCGGGACTCGGGGGTGAGCGTCCTGAACCTGTCGCTGGGCTGTTGCACCGACGACGGCAAACCGCCGCTGGTGCTCGAGCGCGCCATCGCCCAGCTGAGCTCGCGCATCGCGGTGGTCGCTGCAGCGGGCAACCACGGTGTCACGATGACCGAAGAGGACCGGAAGCGGACCGGCCTACCCGAACGGGCCGCGGCGCTGTTCCCCGCCGCGCTCGACGGCGTGCTCGCCGTGGGTGCGATCGACCGTAACGGCGTGCCGGCCACGTTCAACCCGATCGGCGGACAGGACGGGGTGGCGCCGTGGATCGACGTGTTCGCGCCCGGCGTGGACGTCACGAGCACCTACTTCGGCGAGACCGGCGGCGAGGAGGTCCGCGTCCCCGGAGACGGGGACGGCACCGAGACCGTCGGGCCGTTCCACGGCTACGCGACCTGGTCGGGCACCTCGTTCGCCGCCGCCTACGTCACCGGAGCCGTCGCCGCGATGATCGCCGAGGGCAGGACGCCCCTGGAGGCCGTGGAGTCCATCCGTGCGAGTCAGAACCCGCGTTAATGTTTTCCGGAACATCATTGCGAACAGCCGGACGAAACGTCCACTGCGGGAGGGCCGATGCGAGACGATCCGACCATTGTCGACCTGGTACACCGCGCCCGGGCAGGTGACCAGTCCGCTTGGGACGGGCTCGTCGAGCGCTTCGCGCCGCTGGTGTGGTCGGTCTGCCGCCGTTACCGGCTGTCCGGACCCGACGCGGACGACGTCGGTCAGAACGTGTGGCTCCGGTTGCTCGAACATCTGACGGCGATCCAGGAGCCAGCGGCACTGCCCGGCTGGCTGGCGACCACGACGAGCCGGGAGTGTCTGCGCACGGTCCGGGTCAGCGGTGTGCGCGACCGAAAGGAGACCGTGGTGGACCACGACTCGCCCGCGCTGGCGTGGACACCCTCGATCGAGGAGTCGTTACTCGCGGCGGAGCGCAACGACGCGGTGCGGGCCGCCTTCGCCCAGTTGCCGCCGCGCTGCCAGCGACTGCTGGCCCTGCTCGTCCACGAGCCACCGTTGTCCTACACCGAGATCGGCGACACGTTGGGGGTACCGGTGGGCGGGATAGGGCCGACCCGGGCGCGCTGCCTGGCGAAGCTGCGCCAGTGCGCGCCACTGGCTGAGTTCATCGCGAACGACCCGAACGTGAGAGGAGGCGAGGAGCATGAGCGCCCCATGGTGGAGCGATGACGACGAGTTGCTCGTCACGCTGGGAACGGCGCTCCGCGAGGAACGCGAGGTCCCGGAGCGCTTCCTCGAGGCGGGCAAGGCCGTCTTCGCCTGGCAGTCAATCGACGCCGAGCTGGCCGCGCTGACCTTCGACTCACTGGTGGACGCCCATCCGGTCGCCGCGGCGGCTCGCGCCGAGCGCGCCACGATCCGGGAGCTCACGTTCGCCTCACCCAAGATAAAGATCCACATGCAGGTGACGGGCACCTCCCTGTACGGACAGATCGTGCCGGCGCAGGCCGGCACGATCGAGGTCCGCACGGCGGAGCACGCACCGCAGGTGGTCGAGGTCGACGAGCAGGGGTGGTTCACCGTCGCACCCGTCCCCGGCGGCTCCTTCCGCCTGCACTGCCGGACGCTCAGCGGCACCAGTGCCCTCACTGACTGGCTGACAGTGTGACGGCCCCGGACGCGACCGCACCCGAATCCGATCCACCCGGGTGGCCCCGCAGGCGCGGTGGTGCGGTGCTGCGGCGCCGCCGCCGAGGTCAGGTCGTCCCGCCCAGCAGCAGACCGAGTACGACGTCATCCGGCAAAACCAGCCCCAGAGTCACGATCGGCACCCCGAGTGCCGCATGCACAGCTACTCCGCCTGCGACCGCGGCTCGGCCACCGCCCGTGCGTGCCTCGGGTGTCCCCATGGTTCCCAACACCAGCGCCGCTGCGAACAGCAGCACCACGCCGGGCAAGGGGCCGGACAGGCGGAGTAAGAAACCGCCGGAGCCCGCCCACGCGAACAGCAGCACACCCATCCACGGCACCAGCACAGCGGCGGCGGCACCGCCGAGCGCGAGCACGCCGGCGCAGATACCCGCCACCGTCACTACACCGATGCCAAACGTCACTACATCGCCGATCCCCGTCACCAACTCGGCGGCACCCGCCGCGGCACCGATCACCGTGGCACCGACCGCCCACCTGGAGGCACGCCGCACCTGCACAACCTCGGTCTCGGGACCCATCGCCCACCCCCTTGACACCCCGACCATCGGGCGGACGGGTCCGCCCACCCCGCCCATCGTGTCGAGCCCACGCAGGCCAGCCGGGTGGCGCGCGCCGAAAGCCGTGCAGCTCAGCGGCACAGGCGTCGTCTCATTGAACCATCGCAGGTCACAGCGCGTCGTAGGCGGCGAGCAGCTGCCGCTCGGCGGCATTCAGGTACTCGGTGACCTCCACCGCGGCGGCCTCCCGCTCGCCCGCCTCGAGCAGTCGGCAGATGGTGTCGTTGCGCGTCAGGTAGGGCTCGTGGAACTCCCGGACGCCGGGCATCCGGTGGAAGACCAGCCGCATCTCGGCCAGGAGCAGCGACATCTGCTGGTCCAGCCGCAGGCTGCCGGCCAGGGCCACAAGCGCGCGGTGGAAGTGCTGGTTGGCGCTGGCCATGTCGTCCCACCGGTCCGCCGCCGCGGCGGCCAGACCCTCGGCGACGGCGGCCCGGACGGCGACGACCTCGACGGGTCCGGCGGCCTCGCCGTGTCGCACGGCCGCAGGCTCGATAAGCCGCCGTGCCCGGTAGACGTCGCGGACGGCCTCGCGGTCGGGCTCGGCCACGAAGACCCCGCGGTTGGGCTCACGCACCAGCACCCGCTCGGCGACGAGCTGGCTCAACGACTCGCGGACGGTGTTGCGGGAGACGCCGAGCGCGGTGCCCAGCGCCTGCTCTGGCAGCCGGGCACCCGGGCGCAGCCGCCCCTCGGTCACCTCCTCGCGCACGGCGTCGGCCACCCGCTCGGCCGTGGTAGTGCGGGCGATGGCGTGCCGCACCTGGCTCAACGAGGCGAGGGCGGCACTCGCAGGATCGACCACGGTCATGAGCACACAGTAAGCGATCACAGTTGGTGAAGTGCCTCCAGATCCCATCCACCTATTGCAGGATTGGTGAGCAATCCTTACGCTCACTCATCATCGGCCTGGTAGCCGATCACACCTGACGGGAGGGCCGGCACATGGGCGTTACGAGGGGTACGACTATGGCCATCGGCTCGGCGACGAACCGCGGCGCCGTACTCGGCGCGATGTTCCTGATGGCGACGAGCGCGATCGGACCGGGGTTCATCACTCAGACCACGACCTTCACCGCGAGGCTCGGCGCGGCGTTCGCGTTCGCGATACTGGTGTCGATCCTGATCGACGTCGCCGTGCAGCTGAACGTGTGGCGGGTGATCGGGGTCTCCGGGCAGCGGGCCCACGAGCTGGGCAACCGGGTCGCGCCGGGCATCGGCTACCTGCTCGCCGGGCTCGTCGTGCTCGGCGGCCTGGTGTTCAACATCGGCAACGTCGGCGGTAGCGGGCTCGGCACCAACGCGATGCTGGGCGTGGACGCGAAGATCGGTGGGGGGATCTCGGCGGTCGTCGCCATCGCGATCTTCCTGAGCAGGTGGGCGGGCGTGGCGCTGGACCGGATCGTCGTCGTGCTCGGTGGCGTGATGATCGCGATGACGGCCTACGTCGCGATCGTCTCCGGCCCGCCCGTCGGCGAAGCGCTGCGTAACACCGTGCTGCCCGACACCGTCGACTTCCTGATCATCACCACGCTCATCGGCGGCACCGTCGGCGGCTACATCACCTACGCCGGCGCCCACCGGATGCTCGACTCCGGGCTTACCGGGCCCGGCAACGTCGGTGCGATCTCGCGCAGCTCGGTCATCGGCATCCTCGTGACCGGCGTGATGCGGGTGCTGCTGTTCCTCGCCGTGCTCGGCGTGGTGGCCGGTGGCGCCACGCTCGCCCAGGACAACCCCACGGCCAGCGCGTTCCAGGCCGCGGCCGGCCAGGTGGGGCTGCGGGTCTTCGGCATCATCATGTGGGCGGCGAGCATCACCAGCGTCATCGGCGCCGCCTACACCTCGGTGTCGTTCCTGACCTCGCGTCGTACCACCGTGCGGCGACGCAACCTGCTCATCGTCGCGTTCATCGCCGTGTCCACGGTGATCTATCTCGCGCTCAGCGCTAAGCCGGTGACGCTGCTGGTGTTCGCCGGCGCGTTCAACGGGCTGATCCTGCCGATCGGGTTCACCGTGGTGCTGTGGGTGGCGTGGCGGCGCCGGGACCTGCTCGGTGGCTACCGCTACCCGCGCCCGCTGCTCGGCGTCGGCGTACTCGCGTGGCTGCTGACCCTGTACCTCGGTTACCGCTCGCTGGCCGAATTGGCCATGCTGTGATGGTGGATCTCAACTCCGACCTGGGCGAGTCGTTCGGCCGCTGGGTGCTCGGCGACGACGACGCGATGCTCGACGTCGTCACCTCCGCGAACGTGGCCTGTGGCTTCCACGCCGGGGACCCCTCGACGTTGCGTCGCACCTGCGAGCTGGCCGTGGAGTGTGGCGTGGTCGTCGGGGCGCAGGTCAGCTACCACGACCTCGCCGGGTTCGGCCGCCGGTTCATCGACGTGGATCCCGTGCAGCTGACCGATGAGATCGTCTACCAGATCGGTGCCCTCGACGGCATGTGCCGGATGGCCGGTACGACGGTGCGCTACGTCAAGCCGCACGGCGGCCTGTACAACGCGGTGGTGGACCACGAGGCGCATGCGGGGGCCGTGGTGGCGGCCGTCCGCGCCTACGACGCGTCGCTGCCGGTGCTCGGTCTGCCCGGGTCGATGTTGCTACAGGCCGCCGACGCCGCCGGGCTGCGCACCGTGCGCGAGTTCTTCGTCGACCGCGCCTACACCCCCGAGGGGACGCTCGTGCCGCGCTCCGAGCCGGGAGCGCTGTTGAGCGACCCCGAGGAGGTGACGGCGCGGCTGTTGCGGATGGTCACCGACGGTGTCGTGACGGCCGTGGACGGCACCGACGTGCGGGTGAGCGCCGAGTCGGCCTGCGTGCACGGCGACTCACCCGGCGCGGTGAGCATGGCCCAAGCGGTGCGAGCCGGGCTGAGACGCGCCGGCATCAAGCTGCGGGCCTTCGTCGCAGAACCGTTCACATGAGGAAGCTGCCGTCAGGGGTGCAGCCGTCGTGAGGGTACTGCCGTGCGGGGACGCTGGGCTACTCGTCGAGCTCGACGAGCTGCCGGAGGTGCTCGCGCTCGCCGACGCCGTGCGCGCGGCGCCACCTGCCGGGGTGCTCGACGTCGTCCCGGCGGCGCGCACGGTGCTGCTCACGCTCGAACCCGGCACCGACCTGGCCGCGCTCCGGCGCGCGGTGCTTGACCTGCCCGTCGAACCGCGGGC
The DNA here is from genome assembly GCA_038257875.1 of Mycobacteriales bacterium. Lineage (GTDB taxonomy): Bacteria > Actinomycetota > Actinomycetes > Mycobacteriales > Pseudonocardiaceae > Pseudonocardia. Next base: position 20,147 of record JBBSQN010000051.1, on the reverse strand, counting down.
GGCGGTGCCGGACACGGCGACCGTCGAGATCGCCGTCGTCTACGACGGCCCCGACCTGGCCGAGGTCGGTCGGCTCACCGGCCTGGGCTCCGACGGCGTGGTCGCCGCACACACCGGCACCCCCTGGCGAGTGGCGTTCGGTGGGTTCGCGCCCGGCTTCGCCTACCTCTCCGGTGGCGACCCGCGGCTGGAGGTCGCGCGCCGGGACGAACCGCGCACGTCGGTGCCGGCCGGGTCGGTGGGGCTGGCCGGCGAGTTCAGCGGGGTCTACCCGCGGGCCTCCCCCGGGGGGTGGCAACTGATCGGCCGCACCGACGCGGTGCTGTGGGACCTCGGCCGGGGCGCCCTGCTGCAGCCCGGCGAACAGGTCCGCTTCGTGGTGGCGCCGTGATCAGCTCGTGGAGCAGGGCCCGGAGGTGACGCGCTCGATCGAGGTGGTTCGCACGGGTCCCCTGGCACTTGTCGAGGACCTCGGCCGGCCGGGGCTCGCGGCATCTGGCGTGGGACGCTCGGGGGCCGCCGACCGCGGCGCGCTCCGGCTGGCCAACCGGCTCGTGGCCAACCCGGAGGACGCCGCCGGGATCGAGGTCGTGCTCGGCGGCCTGGTCATGCGGGCGACCGCGGGCAACACCGTGCCGCTCATCGTCGCGCTCGCCGGCGCCCCGGCACCGGCCGACATCGACGGCACGCCCGTCGGGCACCACGCCGTGCTGGCGCTGCGCGCCGGTCAGGTGCTGCGCCTCGGCACGCCGCCGACGGGCCTGCGCACCTACGTCGCCGTGCGCGGCGGCCTGGCGGTGGACCCGGTGCTCGGCTCGCGCAGCACCGACGTGCTCGCCGGGCTCGGACCGCCGAGGCTCGCGGCGGGCGACGTGCTGCCCGTCGGACCCGAGCCGGCCGCGTTGCCGATCCTGGACGTCGCGCCGGTGGCGTGCCCGCCGGGCGGGACGGTCACGCTGCGGGCGGTGCTCGGGCCGCGGGCGGACCGGGTGGCCGACCCGGCCGCGTTGGCGCGCACCCCGTGGACCGCATCCAGCCGCAGCGACCGCATCGGCATGCGGCTCGAAGGTGGACGCCTCGAGCGCGCCGGTGCCGGGGACCTGCCGAGCGAGGGCATGGTGCGCGGCGCGGTCCAGGTGCCGCCCTGCGGCGAGCCGGTGCTGCTGCTGGCCGACCACCCCGTCACCGGCGGCTACCCGGTGGCGGCCGTCGTCCTCGACACCGACGTCGACCGCGCGGCGCAGGTCCGCCCCGGCCAACCCGTCCGCTTCGTCCTCGTCCCCCCGGCCTGGAAGGACCCGCCATGACTCCCGCGCGGGCGCGCGCCCGCTTCCGCGACGGCCTCGTGATCTCCACCGCGGGCTGGTGCGACGGCTTCACCCAAGCCAACCTGATCACCGTCCCCCACGCGCTGGCCTGGGACTTCCTGCTCTTCGCGCAACGCAACCCCCAGCCGTGCCCGGTGCTCGACGTCCTCGACGCCGGGGCTGTCGCGGGCCCGCTGTTCGACGGTGACGTCCGGACCGACCTTCCGCTCTACCGCGTCTACGTCGACGGCGAACTCGCCGAGGAGGTCACCGACGTGCGGCGCTGGTGGCGTGCGGATCTCGTCAGCTTCCTCATCGGCTGCAGCTTCACCTTCGAGCGGGCCCTGCACGAGGCGGGCGTGCCCGTCCGGCACGTCGAGCAGGGCGTCACCGTGCCCATGTACCGGACGTCGCGGCGTTGCCGCGGCGCCGGGTCGGTGTCGGGCCCGCTGGTCGTGTCGATGCGCCCGATACCCGCCGAACAGGTGGCCGACGCCGTGCGCGTGACCGCGGCCTACCCCGCCGTGCACGGCGCACCGGTGCACGTCGGCGACCCCCGCGAGCTGGGCATCATCGATCTCGACGCCCCGGACTACGGCAACCCGGTGCACCGCGAGCCCGGCGACGTGCCGGTGTTCTGGGCGTGCGGGGTGACCCCGCAGGCAGCGGTCATGGAGTCCCGACCCACCTTGGCCATCGCGCACGCCCCCGGGCACATGCTGATCACGGACGTCCGGGAGGAGGACTACCAGCTCCGGGTCACCGGATGACGCACTGACCGGACCTCGTTATGAGGTTCCTCCGCTGTCAGCGGAATAAGGCTATTTCCCGAGGGACAGGCGGCACTGCTTCGCGGCGAAGCGGATGGCCGACGTGCTCCGCCGCTGTGTGGCAGACAGATGTCGTGGAGGAAGTGCTCGGCTCTGCCGGTCGGCGAGCTGACGCCGTAGTGGATCTGACGGCCTCGGAGGGGGACGTGGGTCACGCTCGTGCTCAAGACGAGACGCTCGGTGGAGGTCCGGACCCGCCGGGAAGGGCAGCTCCTCCCGGCGCACCCTACTTCCTGGTGGTATGGGGTTGTTCCGTTGTCAGCGGAATGCGACTATTTCCCGAGGGTGAGGCGGACTGCTAGGTGCGGGTGGGTGAGGATGGGCAGCACTGCTCCGGCGCCGGAACGGGAGGCCGACGTACTTCGCCGCTGCGTAGCTCTGCTGGAGGACCGGTTGCCGTCCGGGTGGCAGGCGGACGTTGCGGAGGAGGTTCCCCTCGGCTCCGCCGGTCGGCGAGCTGACGCCGTGGTGGATCTGACGGCTTCGGACGGGTCGCGGCTCGTGCTTGTGTTCGAGGCGAGACGTTCGGTGGTGGTCCGGGACCTGCCGGCGATGGTGGGTGGGTTGGAGACCGTCATCGCTCCGCTCCTAGGTCAAGCAGCGCAGGTGGTACCGGTCGTGACGGCGCGATATCTAGGCCCCTCTGTGCGGGAGTGGTTGCAGGAGCGCGGCGTGTCCTACGTGGATGCGACGGGCAACATTCGGATCGTTGCCGACAACCCGGCGCTCTACCTGCGTGACACCGGTGCCGATCGAGATCCGTGGCGTGGCCCGGGCCGACCCCGGGCTGGTCTGCATGGGCCTCCGGCGGCGCGCGTGGTCCGCGGGCTGGTCGACTTCGCGCCTCCGGTCAGCGTCTCGGAGCTGGCGCGACGATCGGGCGCGTCGATTGGTGCCACATATCGCGTGGTGGAGTTCTTGGAGCGCGAGGCTCTGATCGAACGGGAACCGCGAGGTCCGGTCGTCACCGTGCAGTGGCGCCGGATCCTCGAGCGGTGGAGCGAGGACTATGGATTTCTGCGCAGCAACACCGTCAGCGGGTACCTGCAGCCCCGGGGGATCCCCGCTGTGCTCGATGCTCTGCGCGGATCGACCGGGTTGCGCTACGCCGTGACCGGATCGCTCGCCGCGCAGCGGCTGGCTCCCTACGCTCCGCCGCGTCTCGCGATGCTCTACCTGGACGATCCGGCCAGCGCCGTCGACACGCTCGGCTTGCGGGCCGTGGACGGCGGCGCCAACGTCCTGCTCGCCGGAACCGACCACGACGTGGTGCTCACTCGCACGGTTGAAGCGGACGGCTTACGGTTCGTCGCGCCCAGCCAGGCCGCCGTCGACCTCCTCACGGCGCCCGGACGAGGCCCGGCGGAGGGCCATGCTCTCTTGGATTGGATGCAGGCTCATGACGCCGGCTGGCGACGCTGATCTGTTCGTGGCCGCCCGCGGCGCGTTGCTCGACGCGCTGGAGGCGCTCGACGCACACCGCCACTCAGTGATCGTGATCGGTGCCCAGGCGATCTACTTGCATACCGGGGCGGCCGCGGTCGGGCTCGCCGAGGCGACCAAGGACAGCGACTTGGCCCTCGACACGAGGACTCTGCTCGACGAACCACTGCTCGAGCGAGCGATGACCGACGCCGGGTTTCGTCGTGATCTGCCATCTCCGCAACCCGGTTCGTGGCTCAACCTGGCCGACATCCCGGTCGACCTCATGGTTCCGGAGATGCTGGCTGGCGGTTCCGGACGGCGTGGCGCGCGGATCCCTCCGCATTCCAAGCACGCGACCAGACGAGCCGCGGGTCTCGAGGCAGCGCTGATCGACAACGCACCGATGCTGGTGACCGCGCTGGCGGTCGGTGACGATCGGACGTACACCGCCAATGTCGCGGGCCCGGCCGCGCTGCTGGTCGCCAAGCTGCACAAGCTGGGCGAACGCCAGGCAACGCCCGGACGACTGATCGACAAGGACGCACACGACCTGTTTCGCCTGCTGGTCGCCATCCCGACAGAGGACCTGGCCGCCGCGCTGCACAGGCTTCGCGACGACGAACTCGCGGGCTCCGCCACCGGCCATGCCCTGATCTATCTCAACGAGTTGTTCGCCGGATCCGACGCCATCGGCGCCAGGATGGCAGGCCGTGCCGAGGAAGGCGTCGGCGATCCCACGACGGTAGCCGCATCGGCGGCCCTCCTCGCGCAAGACCTGCTGAGTTCGCTCAGACCCGGGCTACGGCGATCCGGTACACCGCGAACCCGGTGACATGCCGGTGTTCTGGGCATGCGGGGTGATCCTGCAGGCGGCGGTCGTGGAGTCCCGGCCCACCTGGCGATCGCGCACGCCCCGGGACACATGCTGATCACGGACACCCGCGAGGAGGACTACCGGGATCCGGATGGACCGGATGCAAGACTGACCGGGTCGCACCGCGATATGAGATTCCCCTTGGCGGTGCACTCACCCTATAGCACCAAGCCCCGCCCAGCCCCAGTCGCCGTGACGTATTGCATCTCACCTGATATCGCCGTTAAATTTTAGTCTGTGCGTGATATCTTTCACATCGCTTCGGCCATGCCACTGATTCAGGACAGGAAGTGCTCGGCGTAACTCGTTGCGGGCCGACATCGAGCAAATCTGTTCCATGGTGTCGAGAGTTTCCCACGCCACCAGGCAGGCTTCTTCCGGCTGACCAGCATTGGCGTAAGCCCGAGCCAACTTGGCACGTGTGATGGTGGCCGTACGCAGCGACTTCGCCAGTGGCTGCATTCGGGGTTCCATGACCGAAATGACACTGGCGCCACGACCGAGATAGATATTGCACGTTGCCTGGTAGACCGCGAGTAGATCGTCATCTGCCACACTACGTTGAAGCACAGCATCATCCTCACGAACCGGATGGGCCAGCCAGTCCATCGCGGTGTCGAGGGCACGACAGCTGGCATCACGGTCACCCGTCAGTGCATATCCATATGCTATCTGCTTGGCCGCTAAACCTTTCATCCGTGGTGACACCTGGGACATCTCTAACACCGGACGTGCCTGGTCAACGACCTGAAGCCCGTCACCGGAGAAGCTCAGCACCACGACTGAGCGCCGGACGAAAGCCCACGCCGTCATTCCTTGCCACCCGGCGGCCTGCGCCCACTGCGACGCCCGATCCATCCACCAGACCGCACCCCGTAGATCTCCCGCCTCCACGCTCAGCCAGCTCAACGTCTCCGCGTAATACGCCTGCAGCGCGCTGCACCGGTACCGGTCCTCGTCGGCAGCTCTGCGCCGCAAACCGTCCAGGATAGCGACATTTCCCGTCATGCCGTCGATGAGCCGGTTAGGTGAAAGAGTGCGAGCAGCTTCTTTGAAGCCACGAAAAGCATCCTCGAAAAACCGTAGGATCTCATCGTTGAACTCGATCCGATCCAGTGCCCGTTCGAACTCCCCCTGCGGACTGCCACTGATGATCCCGGCGCCGAGGGCCGTCAGCACCTCCCGGCGGGACAGGAGCATTGCGGGACCTCCCTGCGGCAGCTGCACCACGAACACGTCCGTCGTGGTTACCTCGGACCCGGAGCTGTCCTTCGGCGTGCGGTCAGCGCCCCGCGCGAGGGATGCGACCACGCTACCCGTTCCGTAGAGCCGGTCCAGCGCCTGCGCCAACCACGGCTGCAGCACCCGGTCCCCTGACTCGACATACGACAGCAACGACAGTGAAGATTTCGTCTGTCGGGCCACCGCGCCCCTCGTCAGTCCTCGCGCTGTCCGCAGCTGGGCCAGGACCACACCGAGCCTGACATCACCCGCCACCTGGGCTCACCCCCGTTGACCAAATTCCACACTCACACGCGATCACTCGACCGCCGGAAGCGCATCACACCATGCTGTCGGCCATGGCCCCAGCGCCGGGCTGGCCGCAAGCCGATGCCTACCCCGCAGACGTATCTCACCTCCGACCCGGGCTTGCTCCCCGGCGCGGGTGCCGCCCGATGATGCCAGCCGGAAAGCGAGACGAGGAAGCAGATGAGCGAACCAGGCGCCGACACCAACGCAGTGCCGGACATCGGGTTGACGCCTGATGTCCGCGTGATCGCGGCTCGTGACCCGCAGACCCAGCCTGGAAAGGTGCCCGCGTGAACACACTCCATGACGATGCCGAAACAGCCGCCCGGCGCGGCGCGATGATCGACGAGCTCCGGGTGCTGGGAGCGATCCGTCGCGACGAGATCGCCCGGGCTTTCAGCGCGGTGCCGCGGCATGTGTTCGCACCCGGGGAGTCGTTGACGGCTGCCTACGCCGCGAACAGCTCGGTGCTGTCCAAGTGCGACGAGCGTGGCGTCGTGCTGAGCACGGTGTCCGCCGCGCACATCCAGGCGGTCATGCTGGACCAGGCGCGGCTGCGTCCGGGGATGCGGGTCCTGGAGATCGGCTCGGGTGGCTACAACGCGGCGCTGATCGCCGAGCTCGTCGGCGTCGACGGTGAGGTCACCACCGTCGACATCGACCCGGAGGTCATCGACCGCACACGAGTGTGCCTGGACGCCGCCGGGTACGGCCGGGTCAACACCGTGCTGGCCGACGCCGACGGCGGCGTCCCCGAGTTCGCCCCCTACGACACAGTGCTCGTGACGGCCCGGGCCTGGGACATCCCACCGGCGTGGACAGACCAGCTCGCCGAGGGCGGCCGGATCGTGGTCCCGCTGCGGCTACGCGGCCTGACCCGCTCAGTCGCGCTGGACCGGGTGCTCAACGAAACCGGCACGCGGTTGGTCGGCGACGACGTCCGGCTGTGCAGCTTCGTCCCGATCCAAGGCGCGGGCGCCCACCAGGAACGCGTGATCCGACTCGACGGCGGCCGTGTCGAACTGCGCTTCGACGGGCCGCAGCCCGTCGACACCGACCGTCTGGACACGGCGTTGTTCGGACCGAGGCTGGAACGATGGTCCCGGGTCGAGTTCGACCGACCCGACCTGCTCGACCTCTGGCTCGCCTCGACACTGCCCGTACCCGGAATTCTCACCGCCGAACAGGGGCCGATCGACGACGGCCTCGTCGGGCCCGCCGCGAAGCTCGGTGTCCCGACCCTCGTCTCGGCCGACGGCCTCGCCTATCGCAAGAAACGCCCGACCCCGGGCACCGACGGGTTCGAGGTCGGGGTGCGTGCGCACGGGCCGGACGCGGCACCGCTGGCCGAGCAGTACGGCGAGCTGCTACAGCGCTGGCGGTTCTACCACCACGACCTCCACGGCACCGGCCCCCTGCTCGAGGTGTTCCCCGCGGCCACCACAGACGCGGACCTACCACCGGGGTGCGTCATCGACAAGGTCCACACACGGATCGTCATCACCTGGCCCTGACCAGGGCCTACGCAGGCCGGACCGGCACGTTCGACCCGCGCAGGAACAACCACGGAGGACGTCATGACCATCGACACCGGAGCTACCCCGACCGACGAGCCCAAGTTCGATCTCGACATCTCCATCGTCGAGACCGATGCGGGACTCGCCGAACTGATGCGTCTGACCGACGACAGCTGCGGCAGCACTTGCCAGGAAGATGACGGACTGACCGGACCACACCGCACCGCCGCGTTACGAGGTTCCTCCGATGTCAGCGGAACAAGGCTATTTCCCGAAGGACGGGCGACACTGCTTCGATGCCGGAGCGGGTAGCCGACGTACTTCGCCGCTGCGTGGCCATGCTATAGGACCGATTTCCGTCCGGGTGGCAGGCAGACGTTGCGGAGGAGGTGGCGCTCGGCTCCGGCGGTCAGCGAACTGACGCCGTGGTGAATCTGACGGCGTCGGATGAATCGCGAATCGTGTTCGTGATCGAGGCGAGACGTTCCGTGGTGATCCGGGACCTACCAGCGGTGGTGAGCGGGGTGGAGGCCGTCATCGGTCCGCTCCTGGGTGGCCGGTCGATCTGCGAAAAATCATGAGTCATCCTCCGGAACCTCTGGCGCAAGGTCGTCGATCACGCGAGTGATGATCGCGCGAGCGGATCGGCCGTAGCTGGCGACAGCTGCGAGCTGTTCAAAGACGTTGCTATACAGCTCGATCTCTTGCGGCTGCCGAAGATCCAACGCTGCCGAGTAAGTCTCGATCAGCGCCTTACTGTTGTCGTACAGCCAGAAGCCGTGCCACGGAGCAGTTGAGTACTGCGTATCGAAGCCGATGATGCCAAGCCGGACATTCGGCAGCGCCGATAGCGAGATCAAGCGGTCAAGCTGACCGAGCATGACCTGCGCCGGGCAAAGACGAAACCGCAGGGCCGCCTCGGTCAACACGAAATAAAAACGCTTATCCGGACGGTACAGGATCTCTTGCCGCTGAATACGACCTTGCACCGCTTCGTTGATGTCATTCGGCAGCTTGAGTCTGCGAATACCTTCAGCAAAGCGCGCTCGCGCGTATTCAGCGGTCTGAAGCAGCCCTGGGACAACTGTCGCCTCGAACGCGCGGAACAGCCGAGTCTTCTGGTCCAACTCGGCCAACTCGTTCTGCCGAGGCCGTAGTCCGGCGCGAAAGACGCGCTGCCACTCGGCGTGCTGCACTTCAAGGGTGTGCAGTGATGCAAGCAAGGCCTCGGCGTGAGACTCGCCGTCCGTAGCGCGAGTCCATGCTCGTATGTCGTCATCGCTTGGCGCTTGACGGCCGTTCTCCAGTTTGGACACCTTGGACTGCGGCCATGACAACGACTCCGCAAGCTGCCTGCCGCTCAAGTCGGCCTGTTGGCGAAGCTCGCGGAGCCGCTTGCCCAACGCGTTTCGCGCTTCGTGGACGCTAGACGCGCCGGAAGTGTTGTTCGGTGGCAAAGTCGTCCCGTCTTGCAGCGTGATGCCAGGCAGCGTCCCGCCAGTAATTATGCTGCACGATCTCGAGCGAGTCCTCGACGACCTCGCCGCCAAGGAACTGATCCTCGTCATCGAAGTGCATCTTAACCAGCTTGAGTGAGTCGAACAGCCAGTAGTCGTGGTTGGGCAGCCCGACGCCTTGCGCTTGATCACGAGTGAGGTAGCGGATGTCTTCACCAGCAGAAACGGTGAACTTCGACGCCCACAGACCAAAGCAGGCGTAATCAGTAAAAGGTACGCTCACCACTCGGACACGCCAGAAGCAGCGGCCCGCAGATAGTGCGTCGCGAACCATGCTGAGCCAGCTCTCAGACCATGCGAGGTCATCCGGCTCACCTGCAAGAAATTTTCGCACAGATTCATTTTCGTACGGCGCATCGTAACGGTCCCGCACCTCCAAGCGGAAAGCCGTGTGCTCAAAGGAACGAAAGAGCTGCCGAATCGCCGGGCCGGGTTCGATGAGTTGCGTCAGCGGTCTCCCTCCTACTGGTTGCGCTGGTAGTACTTCAAGACATCTTCGGGGATCTCGACGACGGCTTCATCCTCGGGAACCGGGCCGACATCAGCCAGCACCTGGGGGTCAGTCACAACCCAACCCTGTGCGATGTAGGTCTTACGGTCCGTCCGATCGGTCACGAACAACGTAGGCGAGTTATCCACATGGGATTCTGGGTCCTTGCCGAGGAACCGGGCGCGCATCATGCCTCCGTGCGAGAAATTTAGCGAGGCGTTCCGTCATCCTCGCGCGCGTCGCGCCCCAGGTCAAGGGCCGGGGTGTGCCTGCACGAAGTGCCCGTCTCAGCAACCGCCAGCGCGGCGTCGAGCTGCCAGGTCCCGCTGGACGCTGGACCGCGTCTCCTCCTCGAGGATGCGGGCCTGCTGGTACTCATCCACCGCGGCCAGGTCACGCGCGAGGTTCTTAGCCGAGGTGAGGGTCTCGGGGTGATCCTCGCCCAGGACCCGACAGCGGCGGATGAGGATGAGGATGTCCTCGTAGAGGGTCGGACCTGCTGGTATTCGCCCACGGCGTGCAGGTCAGCAGCGAGGTTGCTGACCGAGATGAGGGTGTCAGGGTGGTCGTCACCGAGACGGTCCCGCCGAGCGTTGTGGACACAGTGGAACAGCGACAGCGCCGCTCCGGGCTCACCGCGGGTCTGTAGGTGGCCAGCGGCTTGGTTAAGCAACCCACCGGATGACCGCCGCGATGGAACTCGGCGACGTGCAGGTCGCCGTGGACCTCGGCCCCCGCATCGACACTGGCGCCCTGCCCACCGAGCGGCGGGTACGCCACGCCATCGAAACCGCCCGCGCCCACGTTCGGTGGAACCGCGCGGACGACGCGCTCGCGCTGCTGCTGCGCGCCGAGCACGACGCCCCTGAACAGGTCCGTTACCACCGGCTGTCCCGCATCCTCGTACGGGAGATGATCCGGCTGCCCCGCCCGGCGTCCCGCGCCATCGAACTGGCCTACCGCATGGGCGTGCACGGCACCGACCCGCGCGAGCCGTAACCTCCCGGCATGTCGACCACCGCCATACCCCACGATGTGCGCGCTGACGTCGAGACCCTGTGGGCCTATCACGACATGCACCACGAACTGCGGCCGGTCGATGTCTGCATCGGTCTGGGTAGCCACGACCTCGGCGTAGCCACCTACACCGCCGAGCTGTACCACCAGGGCCTGTTCCCGCGGATCGTGTTCACCGGCGCGAACGCGCCCACCACGATCGAGAGGTTCCCGCGCGGCGAAGCCGTCCACTACCGCGACCATGCGGTCAGCCTCGGGGTGCCGTCCGAGGCGATCAGCATGGAGACCGAGGCGGCCAACACCAGTCAGAACCTCACCTACAGCCGCACGATACTGGACGATGCCGGGATAGACCCGAAGTCGATCCTGCTCATCTCCCGGCCCTACCAGCAACGCCGCGCCTACGCGACGTGCCGGAAGGTCTGGCCCGAGGTCGAGGTGCTGTGCGGTTCCCGACCGCTGCCGCTGGACGAGTACGTCGACAGCATCGGCGACGTCAACCGCGTGATCAACATGCTGGTCGGAGACACCCAACGGATCACCGAGTACGCCAAACGCGGCTTCGCCATCGAACAGGAGATGCCCGACGAAGCGCAGGCCGCCTACGAGCGGCTGGTCGACGCCAGCTTCACCAGCCGCCTGATCTAGATGCTCTCGCCGTTTTCGGCGCGGCCCAGGGCTGCCAATCCACGCACGATGAGGTCTTGCAAGGGGTCCAACGGCATCGGGGTCAGGCCGCTGCGCGAGCCGAGTCGATCAACGGTGACCAGGCTGCGCGTACCCAGCGCGGTAGGTACATCTGGTCCCAGAGTTCGACGAGTGGGGCGCCGTTGACGAACTGCCGGACGTCGTCCAGGGTCCCTTCGACAAGAACGATCTCGTAGAGGTCGCGGCGCCGTGCTGGGTCGGCCAGATCCCAACGGACAGTGCGTGGTTGAGAACCAGACCAGAACAGCCTGGCGGGCAGGCCGACGGTGCCGGTGAGCGGGCCCTGGAGCTCGTCGAGGACGTCCGGGACCGGCACGTCCCGGACCCACCCGGGACGAGTTGCCGACCGATCGCTGCCGCCCACGGGTCCATGGTGCACTACACGGCTCTTCACAGGCATTAGCTGGGTCTGAGTCGTTGGGCACGGGATTCGTGCTCAAGGCACAGGTAGCACCAGAACCGGTTATGGGCGGTGCTGATCACGCTGGCCCAACGTGCTGACTCAGGTGCGCGGCGAGGTGAGTGGGGCGAGCCCGTGGGCTTCGAGTCGGGCGTCGAGGGTGGTGACGGCGGGGGTGGTGTTCCAGGGCCGCAGGAGGGTGCGGGCGGCGTGGAGCTCGCCGGTCAGCCGGGGAGAGAGGTTCGCGGAGGCGGCCGCGTCGCCGAGCACCCGGGTGGCCTCGTCGATCTCGCGGGAGAGTACGAGTGCGTGGCCGAGCCGCACTGCACAGTGTGCGTGACCGGACACGTAGCTCCGGTCGTAGCCGGCCAGGGCGGTGCGGGCGGTGTCGACGGCCTCCTGGGGCCTGCCCAGCAGCGACAGGCACCTGCTGAGGTGACTGCCGATCCTGCCCTCGTGCACCCAATAGGCCGGTGAGCCGGGGGCCGCCGTGCCCGTGGCGAGGAGCTGCTGGGCACGCCCGCTGGCGGCCATACATGGACCGTATTGGCCGTCGAGTGCGTACGCGTCAGCGGCCCGCAGCTCCGCCAGAGCCTTGAGCTGGGTGTCGTCGGTGCGTGCGGCCAGGCTGCGGGCTGCAGCGGCGGTGTCCAGGGCGGTGGGGGTGTCGCCGCGCCAGTACGCCGCGAAGCTGGCGTTGGCCGCGGCATAAGCCGCGTAGGCGGTGTGACCAGCGTCGTGGCCTGTCTTGCGGGCGTGCTCGAAGTGGCGGCGGGCCTCGTCGAGGTGGCCCATGTCGACCAGGTAGCACCCGATCGTGGAGGCCATATGGCTGTCCAGGGCACCGAGGGACTGGTGCAGCCGCGGTGGTGTGCCGCCGGCGAGCAAGCGACGCACCAGCCCGTGTTGGGCGACGACGGTGTCGAGTACCTCGCCGGGGCCGAGTTTGTCCTCCAATCGCTTGGCCTGGGCGAGGCTGACCGCGAGGTTCTCCACGAGCTGGGCATCCACCCGTCCCGGCGCGGCCACCGCCAGGGCCAGCCGGGTGTGCTCGTCGGTGTCCAGGCCGGACACACCCATCGTGGCCAGGGTCACTCCGGCCACCTGCAGGGCCTTGCGGCGCCCGATCAACCGGATCAGCTTGGTGACCACCGCTACCAGCTCCTCGGCGTGCTCATCGCCGTCCCAGGCCCACTGCGGCCGCGCCGCCGGTCGGGTTCGGGCAGCGGCGATCTCGGCGTGCGCGGCCGCTTGCTGGGCTTGACGGCGTTGGGTGCGACACCGGTCACGGTAGTCCCGCTCGGCCTCGACGAGCGCGGCGTGCTCGGCGATCAGCGCGCCTCTCGCGTTGCACCGGTCGTCGGCGATCCTCCAGTCTGACGCGGTCATGCTGCGGGTGCCGTGCTCGATCTTCGACAGCATGGTCCGGGTCCGGCACAGGATCTGGCCGAGCTGGGGTTGGGTGATCCCGGCGGCCTGCCGGTACCAGGCCAGCTGCTCGCCGAGCTCACGCCGTGCGGCCTGCAACCGCGCCTGCTCCACCGCCATGTCATCAGTATCGATCGTCACAGCCGATCACCGTAGGGGGTGACAACCAGGGGTGACTGTCCGACGACTCGACACCGACACGATCTTCCGTCACCCCGGTCACCTCAGCCAGGATGTGGGCTTTCCGCGGCAGGGACGCCCGACCCCCGCCACCGGCGGGCCCGGGGCGACGCCGCTGCGCGACGGATGTCGTGCCCGCGGGGCGCCCTCATCACGTCCGGTGTCGTCGAGATGCGCATTATGGTTGTGGGGGCGTGGGTTGGCGACCATAACGCGCATCTCGACGTGGAACGGTGCCGACGGTAGTTCGCGCCGCATAGCGGAGTGCGTCGCCGTTCAGCGCCGGGGGCGCCGACGGGACAGGGCGACGCCTGCCAGGCAGATCGCGCCGCCGACGAGCGCCAACAGCGGCGGGAGTTCACCGAGCAGGGCCGCGGACATCCCGACCGCGATCGGGGGCACCAGGTACGTGCTCGCCCCGAGCTGGCCGGCATCCATCCGCGCGAGTGCGTAGGCGCACAGGGTGAACGCCAGCGCGGTGGGTACGAGACCGAGGTAGATGAGCCCGCCGGTCGCGGCCATCGGCGCCGCGACCAGGTCGGCGAACAAACCGGGCGTGAAGGGCAGGCATGCGACGACGCCGATCGTGCAGGCCAGCCACGTGACCTGCAGCGCGGGGAGTCGGCGCAGCACCGGCTTCTGGGCGAGTACACCGATCGCTGAGGTGAACGCCGCGACGAGGCACAGCAGCACGCCGAGGACGTCGGCATCGTCGGCGTCGGCCGTCGCCGCTCCCACCAGAACCGCACCGGTGAACGCGACCAGCGCCCCGACCACCAGCCACCGCGGGAAGCCCTCACCGAGCAGCAGCCCGGCGAACAGCGCGATGACGATGGGCCCGACGCTGACCAGCATCGCGGCGGTACCGGCGTCGACCCGCTGCTCGGCGGCGTTGAGCGCGACGTTGTACACGCCGAACCACGACGCACCGCACAGCGCGAGCAGCGCCCACTCCCGTCCGGTCGGGGCCACCCAGCGGCGGCTGACCAGCAGCACGACGCCGAGCGCGAGCGCGCCGACCACCAGCCGGCCCAGCGCGAGCGAACCGGCGCCGTAGGACGCCACGACGGCGCGGATCACGACGAACGCCGACGCCCACGCGACCACGGTGACCGCGACGGCGGCGAGCGCGCTCCAGGGGTAGCGGGACGCGGGGACGGTGGGCGCGAGGACCGGTCGCCTCACGAGCCGACGTCGGACTCGACGCGGAGCGCGGTCACCAGCACCACCAGCCAGCCGGTGTTGACCACCAGCCAACCCCGTTGCCACCAACCGTTGTCGACCCCACCGATCTGCAGCATCAGCACCACGGAGACGACAGCGGCGACGGCGGTGAGCACGGCGGCCACCGGTCGAGGACGAGCGAGGCGGACGGCCACCACAAGCATCGCCCCGAGCAACGCCACCTCGTACCCGATGACGGCGAGGCCGTGCACGACGTCAGCGGCGTCGGGCGGGGCGTCGGTGGTCTCGAACCCGCACCCGGCGGCTCCGCCGGGGCACCCCGTCCGGAACGCGGCGACGGTCAGACCCGCGACCCCGGCCAACGCGAGCAGCACCCCGATCACTCCGCGCAGCGCCGCCGCGGCGGCCAGGTGCGCGAGCCCGATCACGGTGAGCGTCGCGATGCCGAGTACCGCCACCTCCGACCCCCGCCCGGCGAGGCTGGAGATGTAGTCGACGCGGGCCGAGTAGCCCGGAGCCAGCGCCCCCGCGACGAGCGTGCCGATCCAGAACAGGACGACGCCGCCGACCGCGAGCCGGGAAGCCGCCGTGGGCCTGCTCACGGCTCAGCTCACCGCGGTGCGCAGGCCGGCCAGCCGCGACACCGCCTCGGTGAGCACCTCGTCGCGCTTGCAGAACGCGAAGCGCACCAGCGAGCGGCCGAGATCGGGGTCGGCGCAGAACACCGACACCGGCACCGCGGCCACCCCGACCCGCTCGGGCAGGCTCCAGCAGAGCTCCGCACCGTCGGCGAACCCCAGCGGCGTCACGTCGGTGACCACGAAGTAGGTGCCGGCGGTGGGGAAGACGGTGAAGCCTGCGGTGCGCAGCCCGTCGGAAAGCAGGTCACGCTTGCGCTGCAAGTCGGCGGCGAGGTCGGAGTAGAAGGAGTCGGGAAGCGCGAGGGCGGTGGCGATCGCGGGCTGGAACGGCGCCCCGCTGACGTAGGTGAGGAACTGCTTGGCCGCCCGCACCGCCGCGACGAGCTCGGCGCGACCGTGCACCCAGCCGACCTTCCACCCGGTGACGGAGAAGGTCTTGCCTGCCGAGGAGATCGTCAGGGTGTGCTCGGCCATCCCGGGCAACGTCGCCATCGGCACGTGCTGCTCGCCGTCGAACACCATGTGCTCGTAGACCTCGTCGGAGACCACGACGGCGCCGCGCTCGGCGGCCAGCTCCCCGATGAGGGCGAGCTGCTCGCGGGTGAACACCGCACCCGTCGGGTTGTGCGGGGTGTTGAGGAGCACGATCCGGGTGCGGGCGGAGAATGCGGCGCGCAGCTCGTCGGGGTCGAAACCGAAGTCCGGGGGGCGCAGCGCGACCGAGCGCAGCCGGGCCCCGGCGAGCGCGACGGTCGCGGCGTAGGAGTCGTAGTAGGGCTGGAACGTCAGCACCTCGTCGCCCGGCTCGCACAGCGCGAGCACCGCCGCGGCGATCGCCTCGGTCGCCCCGGTCGTGATCAGCACCTGGTCGGGATCGACGTCGAGGCCGTGGAAGCGGTGCTGGTGCTCGGCGACCGCCGCCCGCAGCTCAGGGATGCCCGGGCCCGGCGGGTACTGGTTGACCCCGCTCTGGATGTTCGCCGCGGCGCCGGCGAGCAACGACGGCGGGCCGTCGGTGTCCGGGAAACCCTGGCCGAGGTTGATCGCCCCGGTCGCCACGGCCAGCGCCGACATCTCCGCGAAGATCGTCGAGGCGAAGGGGCGCATCCGCTCCACAAGCATGGGTGCACGGTAGCGGTGACCGGCGGGCAGCGGGCCGGTCTGAACCCGTTACGGGCAGTGGGCCATCCTTGCCGCCATGACTGCGCTCGACGTGCCGCTCGACATCCACAGCCGCACCGCAGAGCTGGCCGCGGCCGGCGTCGCGGGCGTGACGATCAGCTGGGCGGACAACAACGGCATCCCCCGCTCGCGCACGGTCCCGCTCGCCGCGCTGCCCCGCGTCGCGGAGGTCGGCGTCGGGGTCACCGCGCTGTTCGCCGTGTTCGACAGCGCCGACGCGATCACCTACGCCTACGAGGGGCTGGCGACGCCCTCGGGCGACGTGCGGCTGGTACCCGTGCTCGACCGGCTGGTCCGGCTCGCCGGGCAGCCCGCGCTGGCCTGGGCCCCCGGGCGGCTGGTCGACGCCAACGGCCTGCCGTGGCCCTACGACCAGCGCAGGGTGCTGGAGCGGCAGGTCGCGACGCTCGCCGAGACCGGGCTGAGCGCGCTCGTCGGGTACGAGATGGAGTTCGCCGTCGGGATCGACGAGGGTTCCGGCACGCTCATCCCGGCCCACTCCGGCCCGGCCTACAGCCCGCACGCGCTCATGCCGCTCGACGGGTTCGTGGCCGACGTGCTGCGCAACTGCGCCGCCAACGGCCTGGAGATCGGGCAGCTGCACGCGGAGTACGGCCCGGCACAGATGGAGATCTCCCTCGCCGCGACCGACCCGGTCACCGCCGCCGACCAGCAGCTGCTCGCCCGCCAGACGCTGCGCGCCGCCGCCCACCGGCACGGGCTGCGGCTGAGCTTCGCGCCGCTGCCGGCCCAGGCCGCCGCGGGCAACGGTTGGCACGTGCACACCTCGCTGTGGCGCGACGGGCACAACCTGCTGGTCGGCGGGCCGGACGGTCCCGGGTCAGAGGGATCCGGCGCCGCCTACATCGCGGGGCTGCTGCGTGACCTGCCGGCGCTCGCCGCGGTGACCGCGCCCAGCCTGGGATCACTGGCCCGGCTGCGGCCGGGGTTCTTCGCCGGCGCGTTCGCGTTCTGGGGGGTGGAGAACCGGGAGGCGCCGCTGCGTTACGTGCCCAGCTCGGCGCTGCTCGGAGATGATCATGCGAACGTCGAGCTCAAGACCTCCGACGCTTCGGCCAACCCCTACCTCGCGCTCGCCGCACTGCTGGCCGCGGGCACGGCCGGGGTGGCCGACGGGCTCCGGCTCCCGCCGCCCGTGGCGGCCGACCCGGGGACGTGGACCGTCGAGGAACGCGCCGCCCACGGCATCGCCGCGCTGCCGAGCACCCAGGCCGCGCAGGAGGCCGCGCTGGTCGCGAACCCGCGCATCTGCGACGTGCTCGGCACGGAGCTGCTGGGCGCCTTCCTGGCCGTCCGGCGCTCCGACGCAGCCGCTGCCGACGGGCGCGAGCTCGACGACGTGCTCGCCGGGCTGCGCTGGCGCTACTGAACCGCGCCGCTGAGGCGCCCGTCACACCCCTTCGAGAGCGGGAACACGGCTCGGCGTCCGCTAGCTTGACCAGTCAGTGCCGTTGACTCCCGCTCGTGTCCCGACCGCCGCTCCGGACACCCGGGGGCAACGACTCCAGCTCGTCCTGATCCTGGGCGCGTCTATCGCGCTGGGGCCGCTGACGATCGACATGTACCTGCCGGCCCTGCCGGAGATCACCGACGATCTCATGACGACGTCGGCCACCGTGCAGCTGACGCTCACCGGCACGCTGCTCGGCCTGGCGCTGGGGCAGCTGTTCATCGGTCCGCTGTCAGACCGGCTGGGCCGACGCCGACCGCTGCTCGCCGGCACGGCCGTGCACGTGCTCGCCTCCGTCCTCTGCCTGGTCGCACCGAACATCGCCGTGCTCGGTGCGCTGCGCGTGTTGCAGGGGCTCGGCGCGGCCGCGGGTGCGGTCATCGCGCTCGCGGTCGTGCGCGACCTCTACAACGGGCGTGCCGCCGCGACGCTGCTGTCGCGGCTGATCCTGGTGATGGGAGTGGCACCGGTGATCGCGCCGACACTCGGCGGGGAGCTGCTGCGGTTCACCTCCTGGCGCGGGGTGTTCGGGGCACTCGCGCTGTTCGGGCTCGTGTTGCTCCCGCTCACGGCACGAGGCCTGCGCGAGACGCTCCCGCCGGAGCGGCGCCAGAGCTCCGGCGTGCTCGGCACGCTGCGCACCTACGGCGGCCTGCTGCGCGACCGGACGTTCGTCGGGCTGGTGCTCGTCGGCGGGCTCACGATGGCGGGGCTGCTGGGCTACGTCGCCGGGTCGTCGTTCGTGTTCCAGCAGCAGTTCGGCCTCGACCAGCAGCAGTTCGGGCTGGTCTTCGGCTCCGGTGCGTTCTGGCTGATCGCCGCGACCCAGCTCAACACGGTGTTGTTGCGCCGCTTCGAGCCGCAGCAGCTGCTGTTCGGCGCGGTAGCCGCAGGCTCGATGGCGGGGCTGGCGCTCCTCGGGCTCGCGCTGACCGGGACAGGCGGGTTGCTCGGCGTGCTGCTACCCATGTGGTCGGTGCTGTTCACCGTCGGGTTCGCGCTGCCCAACGCTCCCGCCGTCGCGCTGTCGCAACACGGCGAGGTGGCCGGCACCGCGGCCGCCCTGCTCGGCGCGGTGCGGTTCGGCGTCGGCGCGGTCGTCTCACCGCTGGTCGGCGTGCTGGGCAACGACGCCGTCGCGATGGGCACGGTCGTCGCGGGCGGGATGATGCTGTCGCTGCTGGTGCTCGTCGTCGTGGTGCGGCCGTGGCAACTGGCGGACCCGGAGCCCATCCCGGCAGACTGACCGGGTGTGACCAGCACAACACCCCGCCCTAGGTGGCTGGTGTCAAACGGCCGTTTCGCACCCAAAGCCAGTGATCATGAGTGATAAGCCGCAGGTCAGAAGCTTGCAAGCCTGTTACTCTCCGTGAGATTTGACGAAAAACACCAGCCACCTAGTGACACGAGATGTCACCAGGCCAGCACCCGTTTGCCCAGCTCAGACTCATGATTCGGGCACTTTCAACGCCCGACAGCTGCAGAACCCCGGCCTGGGCGCCGTTCGCTTGTGCTACTTGATGCGTAACAGTCAGGCCCCCTGATGCGACTTGTAGCCTGACCAACTAGGGAGGTACTTTGACCACCGATGAGTGGGCACGACTGAGGTACAGCGGGGTCACAGAACCTCGCGTGACACTCGGACGACTGAGGGACAAGCGATTCGCCGCACAAGCTTTGCGCCCAGTCCTCGTGATCGGGCCCCAGCGCAGTCGGAAGGAGGCGTAATGCAATAAATAAACCATGAAAAATAGCACAAAATGGCATCTGCGCTGGTCAGGGCGCCGGAGCCCCCTCCGAAACAAACAACTTATTTCATTACGGCTACGAAGACTACGGGAATTGTTATCCCGACTCTACTTGACTGGCCCGGGCCAGCAATCGTCACGTCCGTCAGAACCGACGTCATTGACGCGACAATCGGTTTGCGCGAACAGGCCGGAACATGCACAATTTTTGAACCATCGGGAGAGTATTCGCGAGGAAGGCCGACCACTGGCTGGAACCCGCTCTCAGATTGCCACGAGTGGGACAATTCTCTGCGGACTGCGAGGTGGCTGACCGAAGCTTCGTTTGTTGGCGGCGGAATTGAGAGCGCTGACTTCTGGGCGAGTAAAGCAACCAGCTTGATGGCGCCTCTCCTGATCGCCGCCAGCACAAACGGTTACACAATGCGAGATGTAATCAGATGGATCCGCACTCAAGAAGAATTTGAAGTAAGATCTTTGCTACAGGCAACCGGTCACGAGGAGGCCTCGAACAACTTTGAGTCCATCGCCACGGCGGAAACTCGAATTCGAGACAGTGAGGGTTATTCAGCCGTATGTATAGAAATGCAAAGCGACGACAGTAGAAATGGTCTCCTGGAATGTAGTAATCGGGCGACGGTAGTCGGTGTGCAGGATTCGCCAGGTCTTGAAGTTGGCGATCGTCCGTTCGATGACG
>JBBSQN010000050.1:0-33896 GCA_038257875.1 Mycobacteriales bacterium | reverse complement strand
GGCATACTTTAGGTCTTACACCCTCCACCTCGAACTGTCGATCACCGACACACCTGTTTCCGCGGCTAGACCGGCCAGTCCCGTCTCCCGACCTCACCACCAACAGGATATGATCATGAAAGGGGGGGAAGGTACCGCTAGCGCCGCGATCCGCTGCCCGACCCCGCGCGCGGTCTTCTTCGATGCGAAGACGACCCCCGGCGCCAGGACGCGCAGGGCCAGCTCCGGATGCACCTCGACGACATGGTCGGGCAGCTCGACGACCGCGTCCCAGTCGCGGATCTTCGGTCCGATGTGGAAGGTCTGCAGGCTGATCGCGCGGCCGGTGAGCTCGCGGGCGAGCGCGCACGCCTCGGCATGCGTCGCGGCGGTCAGCACCTCCCGTGGCGGGGCCGGGAACACCGAGGACCGGGCCCGACCCAGCCGGGCGGCCGTCAGGTCGTCACACGCTCGGCGCGTCCGCCCAGATGGCAGCCCGAGGGGAATGTCGACGCCCACCGCGGCGCAACCGGCCGTCGCGGCGAGCACCGTGGGTGCGTCGGCGCACATCGACCACCCGATGCGGCCCGGCGCCACCCGGGCGACCACCCAGCCGCCGGGAACCCCGTCGACGCCCGCGACCGGCGTGATAGGGCAGGATCGCGCACCATGCGCGTCTACCTCGGCTCCGATCATGCCGGCTTCGAGCTCAAGGCCCACCTGGTCGGGCATCTGACCAGTCTGGGCCACGAGGCGATCGACGTCGGCCCCGCCACCTATGACGCCGCCGACGATTACCCGCCGTTCTGCGTCGAGGCGGCGCGGCGCGTGCTCGCCGACTCCGGCAGCTTCGGCGTCGTGACCGGCGGATCGGGCAACGGTGAGCAGATGTCGGCGAACGCCGTGCCCGGGATCCGGGCGGCGCTCGCCTGGAGCGTCGAGACGGCGACACTGGCCCGCGAGCACAACGACGCGCAGGTCGTCGCCATCGGAGCCCGGATGCACAGCCTCGACGAGGCCGCGGAGATCGTCGCCGCATTCGTCGCCACGCCGTTCTCCGGCGACGCCCGCCACCAGCGGCGCATCGACCTCCTCGCCGAGTACGAGCGCACCGGCGAGCCCCCGGCGTTGCCTCCCGACCTGATCCCGTAGTGCCCGAGGGCCACACGCTGCACCGGCTCGCGCGGCTGCACCGCCGCCGGTACGCCGGGAAGCCGGTCGCCGTCTCCAGCCCGCAGGGGCGGTTCGCGACCAGCGCCGAGACCGTCGACGGGCGGGTGCTGGAGCACACCGAGGCGCACGGCAAGCACCTGTTCCACCACTACGGCCCCGACCTCGTGGTGCACGTCCACCTCGGGCTCTACGGCACGTTCACCGACGCGCCGGTACCGGTGGCGCAGCCGCGCGGGCAGGTGCGGATGCGGATGGTCGGCGCGACGCACTACGCGGACCTACGCGGCCCTACGGCCTGCGAGCTGCTCACCGAGGGCGAGATCGACACCATCCATTGCCGGCTCGGCGAGGACCCGCTGCGCCGCGACGCCGACCCCGATCGGGCCTGGACCAGGATCTCCCGCTCGCGCGCGCCGCTGGCCACCCTGCTCATGGACCAGTCTGTGATCGCGGGGGTGGGCAACGTCTACCGGGCGGAGGCGCTGTTCCGCCACCGACTCGATCCGCACCTGCCCGGGAAGGCGCTGTCGCGCGAGCAGTGGGACGGGCTGTGGGCAGACCTCGTCGCCTTGCTCCGGGACGGCGTGACACGTGGACTGATCGACACGTTGCGACCCGAGCACGACCTGCCGTCCCCGGATCCCGTGCCCCGCAGTGCCCGGCGCGTCTACACCTACCGCCGCGCCGGTGAGCCCTGCCTGGTATGCGGCACGCCCATCGCGCACGCCTCCCACCTGGCCCGCAACCTATTCTGGTGCCCCACCTGCCAACCACCCGCCTAACGGCCCGTGCGCGGAAACCAACGCCGGAACAGCGTTATCCGCGCACGACCGGTGGGCAGGTCCGCTGAGCGTCGCCGAGCTGATCGTGCAGCAGGAATTCTCCTGTTCTGGGCCTGGATACCTGCTGCACGATCAGCTGCGCGGGGTGCACGCCGTCCGGGCTCATCAGGTACCTCGGTGTGGTGCGTGGTGCTCGTGGCCAGCACGGGCGTCCGCCAGCTGCTCGACAAGATCGCTGCGAGTGGTACAGCGGTGCCCTTCGCCGGACCGGTGCGTACATGTCACGGAAGTAGTCGGAGGTGGTGCACCCACCGTCTGACCCCAAGGTCGGACGCCGCCTGCGGTCACGGCATGCAGCGAATGACACGGATGTCATTTACCATCGGTGCCCATGGATACGACGATCACGACCGGTTGGTGGAACTGCCCCTGCTGCGATGTCGAGGCCGAGCTACCGGTGACGGCCACCTGGGGCTGCGAGGTGCCTTGCCCGGACTGCGGCGCGGCGATGACCGAGCAGTGGCGGTGGGACGTGGCCGCCTGATGGGAGCTGCCGGATTGGGAGAGTAGCGGGTGCAACTGTCGATCTGTCATGGCCGCGATCAGGACGTGATCGGTCGAGCTACGTGAGGAAGCCGTCGCGCATTCGCGGCGCCGCCCGACTGACGTTCAGCTCTGCCGCGAGGTCGACGTCGGCGGCGAACCCGTCGGCGATCAGCTCCCGTCCCGAGGCGAGGCCGCCGAGCACGGCGTGCAGACCCCGCGCGCGGGTCGCGGTGAACAGGTCGACGGCTGCGTCGGTTTCGGGAGAGCGGTCGTCGAGCGCCGCGGCGATCGCTCCCGCGCCGAGCGCGTCCTCCACGGCCACGCGCATCGTGCCGTCCAGCCACCGCTCGCCAGCGGGCACGAGCCCGACCGGCCCATCGACGCCGCGCACGGCCGCGGCCACCGCGGAGGCGTTGCGCAGGCACCCGGCGAACAGCGCTCTGCGCGGCCGCGGCCGCGCAGAGCGTCGTCCCGTTCGGTGACGGCAGCGCGAGCTTCGTGCCCGGCGCGAGCCCCACCAGCGACGACGGTCGAAGGGAGGGCCCGCACCCGTGCCGGTCTCCGGCGGGCATCGCACCCCGGTCGATGGCCTCGCGTGCGGCGGCCGCGTGGTCGTCGTTGCGCTGTGCCGTCCCTGGTGGGCCTCCGCCTGGCGGCGTTGCTCCACCAGAAGTGCGCTGGGGCAGCACCGCCGCCCCGTGCCCGACGGCCACGTCCACCGCCGTGCGGACGACAACACGTCGACGACGACCACCGCGGCGCACTCCGCAGCCAGCAGAGCGACCCCCTCCACGCCCCACTCCAACCGGACCCGGTGCGCGTGCTGGCGGTGCTCTGCGCGGACGATCATTCCGGCGACGGTACGTCGTCGGTGGCCGCGAGCCGTCGCGCGGAGGTGCTCGTGCAGCTCGGGCTGCAGGACTTGACAGAGGCTGGTGGCTCGCACGGCGCTGCTGGCCCGGGAGAAGGAGTTGACCCGCGTCCGGGACGCGCTCAACGCCAACCGGCGCCGGCTGCCGATGGTGGAGATCACGAAGGACTATCGGTTCGACGGTCCCGAGGGCACCGTCGGCCTGCTCGACCTGTTCGACGGCCGCCGCCAGCTGATGGTCGGCCACTTCATGTTCCACCCCGACTGGGAGGACGGCTGCAGCAGCTGCTCGGCGGGTGCTGACGAGTTCTCCGACGGCCTGTTCGCGCACCTGCACGTCCGCGACACCAGGCTCGTCACCGTGTCACGCGCGCCGCTGGCGAAGATCGAGGCGTACAGGGCGAGGAAGGGGTGGAACTTCCCCTGGTACTCCTCCCACGGCAGCGACTTCAACTACGACTTCCACGTCACGCTCGACCCCGCCGTCGCGCCGGTCGAGTACAACTACCGCCCGATGGACGTCGACGACGTGGAGTGGCCGGTGGAGCTACCCGGCCTGAGCTGCTTCCTCCGCGAGGGCGACCGTGTCTTCCACACCTACTCCCAGTACGCCCGCGGCGCGGAGTCCACTGGCGGCTCGTACTACTTCCTCGATCTCACCGCGCTGGGCCGGCAGGAGGACTGGGAGGAGCCGAAAGGCCGCTCCGACGAGGCCCGCGGCGCCGTTCCGAACTTCGCGACCTGATCCCGCGGGATGCTCAAGACGTTGTGACCACTGGTCATGACACCCGATCTGGGGACGAGCCGCTCACCTGCGACGCCGTCGTCGCTCGGCCGAGGCAGCGGGGTCCTGTGTGGTTGCACGTGTCCTTGGACAACCAGCGCGCTGCACTCGCCCAGCTCATCGACGAGGAGAAGTCGATGTGACGGCCAGAAGCAAGATCATGGACGCTCGTGGTGTAGCGGTTGCGTCTCCCCGGTCGATCTACACGGTGTGGAGATCACGGCGGTAGGGCACATGGGGGCGCGCGTGTCATTCGACGGCGCGGTCGTGGAGATCAGCAGAAGTGGAGTAGCTGCCTTAACTGCGGGAAACCGGTTCAAGCGGATTCCGGTCGAGTCAGTCATGAAGATGCACCTGCGCGCGGCGAGCGGCCTGGTCAACGGCTTCATCCAGTTCATCGAGGTAGGCGACCACATCTCGGGAGCGCAGGGCCTGGCGCAGACAGCAGCGTCGGCGCGGAGCGAGAACTCGGTTGTCTTCACACGCAAGCATCAGCCGGCGTTCGAGAAGCTGAGGGCACAGGTCGAGGAGTCGTTCCGGCCCGGCTGGCCCGGCTGACCAGCGCCCGCAAGCCTCGCGTTGCTGTCACTAACCGCTGTCAGCCCGGCGACAAGATCGACAAAACTGGTCCTGACCTGGTCGGGGTGGCGGGATTTGAACCCACGGCCCCTCGCTCCCAAAGCGAGTGCGCTACCAAGCTGCGCCACACCCCGTGGCCTCGCCGAACGGCGGGGCCACGGACGAGCCTAGCGTGTGGAGTCCAGCAGGTTCTCCTGGGCGGGCACCGACAGCGGCGGGTCGGACTCCTCCGCTACGCTGAGCCGCGTACGACGGCATGCGGGTGTAGCTCAATGGTAGAGCCCCAGTCTTCCAAACTGGCTACGCGGGTTCGATTCCCGTCGCCCGCTCAGGAAGAGAAACAGCACGTCAGAGGTGGTGCCTCCGGGATCGGATGGCACCACCTTCGGCAGTGCTCACGTCTGGACGCGAGCGGATGAGGTCGTACCGTCGCGACCCTCACCGCCAGGCGTTGCTGTCAGACCCGAGCGATACGGTGCCGAGCATGACAGTGGAAGCGGGCGCCGAGCTGGTCGAGTTCGACGGACAGCTCTCGCTGATGATCGCTCCGGTCGCCACGCATGACCCCGCAGCGCACGTCGTCGATGTTGACGGTGAGCACGGGGAGGTGTTCACGAGGCCGTGGGTCGTCGATCTGATCCTGGACTTGGTCGGTTACACCGACGATCGTGACCTGGCCGCTCTGGTCGCTGTCGAGCCCGCTTGTGGCACCGGAGCGTTTCTTGGTCCGCTGGTCAGGCGATTGAGCGCGTCGTGCCGGCTTCGAGGCCGCCCGGTCACCGACGCTGCTGACGCCCTCCGTGCCTGTGACCTGCTGCCGGGCAACGTCCAGCGCTCGCGCGAGCTGGTCGTTCGGATCCTTACCGATGACGGCTGGCCGCTCGGCGACGTTGAGGCCCTCGCGTCGATGTGGGTTCAGGTCGCTGACTACCTGCTGCAGCCCATGCGGGTCGGCGCCGCTGACGTCGTGGTCGGGAACCCGCCCTACGTCCGGCTCGAGGACGTCCCGGACGCTCGGATGCGGGCATATCGCCACGCGTGCTCGACCATGACCGGCCGCAGCGACCTCTACGTCGGATTCTTCGAGCGGGCGCTGATGTCACTCAAACGGGGTGGTCAGGTCGGCTTCATCTGCGCCGATCGCTGGATGCGCAACCAGTACGGTCGCTACCTGCGCGCGCTGGTCGCCGGTCACTTCAGTCTCGACCTGGCCATCGCGATGCATGATGTGGACGCCTTCGAGGAACAGGTGTCGGCCTACCCCGCTATCACTGTTATCTCCCGGGGTCCGCAGCAATCGGCCGTGGTTGCAGACACCACGGCGGTCTTCGGCACCGACGACGCGTCAGACCTGGCCCGCTACGTGCGTAGCGGGAACGCGGCCACGCTGACTGCCGAGACTTATGAAGCGTCCCGCCTACCGCACTGGTTCGACGGTGACGAATCCTGGCCGACCGGCAGCCCCGCCCGGCTCGCAATGATCAAATATTTGGCCGATAACTTTCCACCACTGGAAGATGTAGCAACGCGGACCCGAGTCGGGATCGGCGTGGCCACTGGGGCCGACGGCGTCTTCATCACCAAGGACACCACCGTCGCCGAACCTGAGCGTTTGCTTCCGCTGTCGATGGTCGCCGATATCGCCTCCGGCAGGGTGCAATGGTCCGGCTACTATCTCGTCAACCCGTGGGACGACGGCGGTTTGGTTCGACTAGCTGACTACCCCCGACTGTACGGCTACTTCGAGGACAATGAGGCTTATTCAGCGATCTTGATCGGAGGCGCATCCCCGCAGCTCAACCGTGGTCTTACAAGATCCACATGACCCTCCTGAATAACCCTCAATGCTGTCGCACTACGCAAACGCAATGTCGCCGAGCGGCAGCCAGACCGATGGTATCGGACAATCGACCGCATCATCCCGGGTCTCAAGGACGCACCGAAGCTCCTGATCCCCGACATGCGGATGACGATGCACCCGGTGCTCGACGAGGGCCGGACCTACCCGCATCACAACCTGTACTTCGTCACATCTCGTGGCTGGGATCTCAAGGTCCTGGGCGGGCTACTGCTTTCGCGGGTAGCCACCGCCTTCGTCGAGGCGTACTGCGTCAAGATGCGCGGTGGCACTCTCCGCTTCCAAGCCCAGTACCTTCGGCGCATCCGCGTTCCCCGGCCCACTGAGATGTCCACCCATGACGCGGCGGCTCTCGCCGACGCCTTCGAACGCCGCGATGTCGACACGGCGACGGCAATCGCGCTGCGCCTCTACCAGCTCGACACCCTCCCGGAGTAGACGATTCCTCTCCCGCCCGACGCCTTCGACCGCGCCGTCCGCAGCTACTGATCGGTGCGCGACGCCCAGGCCGCCAAGCAGTTGGCGAGCGGCAAGATTGACGCCGGGTCCCGCGGTTCGGTGACCGGCGGTGGCCACCTCGACGGCATCACCGACCTCCTCGAAGGGGTCTTCGTCGCCGTCGGATTCGACCGGTCCGAGATCCTGCGGCGCGCCGGCCTCGAGCTGCCCGGCTACTACCGGCCCACCAAGAAGTGGGACCTCGTTGTCATCTCCCAAAATCGGCTCGTCGCCGCCATCGAGATGAAATCTCAAGTGGGCCCGTCGTTCGCCAACAACTTCAACAACCGGACCGAGGAGGCCATCGGCAGCGCCGTCGACGTGTGGCGCGCCTACGAGGAGGGGACCTTCGGAGCAGTGCGGCCGTGGCTGGGCTACGTCTTCCTGCTCGAGGAGACCCACAAGTCCGTCGTCCCGGTCCGGGTGGCGCGCGGCGTGTTCCGCCCCGAGCCGATCTTCGAGGGAACATCCTACAAGGACCGCTACGGTATCCTCTGTCAACGCCTCGTCCGCGAGCGCCTCTATGACGCAGCCTGCTTCGTGACGACCTCACGCCAGCCGGACAGCCCAGTCCAGCAGCCGATCGACGAGCTCTCCTTCGCGAACCTGACCGCCGCGATAGCGGGCCGGGCCGCCTACATCTAGGCCCTCGATCCGTAGGCTCCGGGCGGTGGTCGGCTACGTGTCCTGTTCGATGTGCTCGAAGATGTCCGAGCCGGTTTCTTGCTGCCATTTGGGCAGGACGTCCCAGTCGGTGATGTAGGCCGGTTTGGGGTCCGGGAAGTGCTTGTGGATCTGGCCGATCCAGCACAGGGCGACGAAGCGGCCTTTCTGGGCTCGGGTGAGTTTGGAGGTGTTGCCTTCGGTGGCCTTGATGAAGGCAGGGCTCGGGCAATCGCGGCGGCGATAGTCGGGGGGAGAGTGCGGTCGCCGATCTCGATCTTCGACAACAAACTCACCGACACCCCGGCCCGTCGCGCCAGTGCCGCCTGCGTCAGATCGCGCGCCTTACGCAGCTCAGCGACCCGCGAGCGACGTCGGCGACGTCGCGCGTCGATTTCTGACGCGGGCGTCCCGTGGTGCCGGTGCTGCTCGACTCGCTCGACGATCATCACGGGGCTCGCTGGGAGGAGGCGTTCCGCCAGCACGTGCGCCGGTCACCATGAGATCGACGTGGTGGCGCTCGCCGGCAGGTCTCGCCGCCCGGTCCTGGTCGGCGAGGCGACGTGGGCTCGCCAGGTCTCCGCTCCCCGGCTGGTCGCCGAGCTGCACCGGAAGGCGGCCGCTCTGCCCGGGTGATCGGTGAGCTGCGGTGGGCGATCTGTGCTCGGGAACGCGTCATCGACGTACCCGACGGTGTGCTTGCCGTGACCGCCGCGGACATCTTCGGTTGACCCTCCGTCACCTAAAGGTCACGGGTTGGACCTGAGCCACCCGATCGGTGATGGAACTGTGACCACAGTGCAACCTTGCGCCAACCTGTCACCGAATGCTTCAGATCATCACCCGTTCGGGTCTATATAGACAGCCTGGGTTTGCTTGAGGTTAGTCATCCCATATCTCAACCCTGAGGAGCCCCCTGATGACCACCTCCCTGAACCGCCGCCAGCTCCTGGGTGGTGCGGCTGCGGCCGGTCTGCTTGCCGCCTGCAGCTCGACTCCTTCGGCCGGGTCCGGCGCGACGGGCTCCGGCGGCGGTTTCCCGGTGACCATCACGCACAAGTTCGGCGACACCGTGATCCCGAAAGCCCCCGAGCGCGTCTTCTCGGTCGGCTACAACGACCAGGACTCGCTGCTGGCGCTGGGGGTCACGCCGGTCGGGGTGCGGGAGTGGTTCGGGAACTTCCCCTACGCCACCCACCCGTGGGCCACCGATCTGCTGGGTGACGCCCAGCCCGAGGTCATGACCGGTGATGAGGTCAACTTCGAGCTGGTCGCCAAGACCCGGCCCGACCTGATCGTCGGCCAGTACGCCTTTCTGGCCGAGGAGGATTACGCGAAGCTGGCCCAGATCGCGCCCACGATCAGCCAGGACGGCGCGTACATCGAGGGCGGGATGCCGTGGCAGGAGATGCATCGGACCACCGGTCGTGCCCTCGGTCGGGAGGATCAAGCCGAGAGGACCATCGCCGAGGTCGAGGCCCGCTTCGCCCAGGCCCGCCGGCAGCACCCCGAGTTCCAGGGACTCGGCGCGTTCCTGGAACCGGCTGACCCCGGCTCCTACTACGCGCTCGGGCCACAGGACCCCCGGGCGCGTTTCCTCGCCGACCTCGGGTTCGAGGTCCCGCCCGAGATCACCACGCTGGCCGGGGACCAGTTCTACGCCCAGATCAGCGGTGAGCAGCTCCGGCTGGCCGATCGCGACGTGCTGGTCTGGCTCGACTACGAGAGCACCGGCCAGGCCGTCGTGCTCCAGGAGGACCCGGTCTACCAGACGCTGGGCGTCGCCCGCGAAGGCCGCTCGGTGTTCCCCGACGTCCCGCTGCGGCAGGCGATCGCTTTCAGCTCCGTGCTGAGCCTGCCGGTGGCGATCGACGGTCTGGTGCCCCTGCTCGCAGCCGCTGCCGACGGTGACCCCGCCACCACGGCGACGTCCGGAGGCTGACGGTCCACGCAACGACGGAAGGCAGGATCTCGCCATGCCCCCCTTCGCGAGCATCGACGCCCTGGACGCGGTGCACGACGACTGCACCCGTCGCCGGTTCCTGACCGGCGCGGCCGCCGCCGGGCTGCTCACCGGCTGCAGCTCGAGCCCCTCGAGCCCGTCCACGACCGACGCCGCCCAGGGCGCGGGCTTCCCGGTCATGATCGAGCACCGGTTCGGTGTCACCACCATCCCCGCGCTGCCGCAACGGGTGGTGACCATCGGTGACGAGGACATCGCGGTCGCTCTCGGGGTCACCCCGGTCGGCGCCGTCCGCAACACCCAGACCGACAGCGGCGTGGCACCCTGGCTGGAAGGACGGATCGACCCGGCCACGACGACGCTCATCGACATTCCCCCCGGAGCCGAGGGTGCGGGCGCCACCGGGGTGAACATCGAGCAGGTCGCAGCTCTCGGCCCGGATCTCATCCTGGCCATCGGACACTTCGGGCTCGAGCTCGACTACCCCGCGCTGTCCCGGCTCGCGCCCACCGTCGGCTACGCGACCGAGTGGGGCGGGCAGAGCTGGCAGGAACAGACCCTGGTCGACGCGCGCGCCCTCGGCGTGCCGGAGCGTGGTCAGCAGGCCGTCGCCGAGACCGAGGCAGCCGTCCGCGCGGCACGGGACGCGCGTCCCGGTCTGGCCGGCAAGACCGTCACGTTCTCCTACGCGTTCGCGCCCGACCAGATCGTGACCCTGAAGTCGGCCAAGGACTACGCCGTGCAGCTGCTGCAGGAGCTCGGGCTGCGGATCCCGCCGTCCGTGCAGCAGTTGCCCGACATCGCACCGGGCAACCCGGGCGGGGCCCTGAGCTACGAGAACACCTCCCTGCTGGACTCCGACGTGGTCGTCATGCTGTACGCCTCCGATGACCTGCAGCGTCAGGTCGAGGAGCTCGGCCTGTTCGGCAACCTGCGAGCGGTCCGTAACCAGCGGTACATCGTGATCGACCTGCCCACGGCGACCGCCTTGCGGAGCCCGACCGTGCTGAGCGTTCCGTGGGCGCTGGAGCAGATCGGCCCTGCGCTGGACAGGGTCGCGGGATGAGCACCGGTTCACTCGGGCAGCGCGGCCAGGAGCGTGCCCGGGCCGGTCACCTCCGCACCGGCCGCTTGGGCCCGGCTGCGCAGCTCCCGGTCCGCGGTCACGACGACCACCGGCTTCCCGGCGCCGGTGAGCTCGGCGGCCAGCGCCGCGATCGTCGCGTCCCCGTCGGCCGGGGCGTGGACGACGTGCAACAGGGGGTGGGTGGGCAGGTCGACGGCGGAGCGGGCCGCTCCCTCCAGCACCAGGTGCACCCGCGGCTCGACGGGTGGGCTGGCGAGCGCGGCGGACAACGCCGCGGGGTCGGTGTCGAGCGCGGCCACGATCCGCCCGGCCAGCCGCCGCGCCGCGCCGGGGCGGTCGCGCCACCAGCCGTCGGGGCGCGAGCCGACGACGTTCGCGGCGTCCACCACGACGTGCAGGGCGTCGAGACGATCTTCGGTCATGACCGGGTGACCGACGGCGCTCGACTCCTCCAGCGGCACGCGCTGCAGGCTGGACTCACCTGCGCTTGCCCCTGCTTTCACTAAGGAACGGACACTGGGTGCCCCGATTTCGCCTCATCTTCGCCGCCACAGTCGTGGTCCTTCTTGCCGCCCTGACCGCCTGCAGTGGGCAGTCCGCAGACCTGACAATCTACTCCGGACGCAACGAGCAGCTGGTCGGCGGGCTCCTGGAGCAGCTGGAGCAGCAGATCGGCGGCACCGTCGAGGTGCGCTACGGCAGCAGCAGCGAGTTCGCCGCCCAGCTGCTGGAGGAGGGGGACGCCTCGCCTGCCGACGTCTTCTTCTCCCAGGACGCCGGTGCGCGGGGGGCGCTGGCCGACGCCGGCCGGCTCGCCACCCTGCCGACGACCACGCTCGACGTGGTGCCCCAGCAGTATCGCGCGGGCGACGGCAGCTGGGTGGGGACCTCGGCGCGCGCCCGGGTCATCGCCTACGACCCCCGCCAGGTCTCGGAGATCGACGTGCCCAGCACGCTCGACGACCTGACCGACCCGCGGTGGAAGGGGCAGATCGGCTACCCGCCCACGAACCCGTCCTGGCACGCCTTCGTCACCGGGGTGCGGTTGCTGCGCGGTGAGGACGGTGCCCGGGCCTGGCTGACGGCGTTCAAGGCCAACGAGCCGGCCCGTTTCGACAACAACATCCTCACCCTCGACGCGGTGGACAGCGGGCAGATCGCCCTTGGTCTGATCAACCACTACTACTGGTACGAGCGGGTGGCGGAGCGGGGTGCCGAGGCGGTCACCGCCAGGCTGGCGTTCGTCCCGGGTGGCGACCCGCTGGGCCTGGTGAACGTCGCCGGTGCCGCGGTGCTCGCGAGCACCGACAACCCCGAACTGGCCGTCGCGGCCGTCGCGTTCCTGGTCTCCCCGACCGCCCAGCAGTACTTCGCCGACGTCACCGCGGAGTACCCGCTGCGGCCCGGGGTGAGCTCCACCCGACATCCGCTGCCGCCGCTGGACTCGCTGCAGCCCCCGGACATCGACCTCTCCGACCTGGCCTCGTTGCAGCAGACCCTGGCGCTGCTGCAAGAGACCGGGCTGAGCTGACGGGGTCCCGGCGGTGACCGCGTTACAGGAGCGGACACGCCAGCCCGCCGCGCCGGTCGGGCCTACCCGGCGGCGGCGCGTGCGGCGCACCGGGCCGTCCCCGGTGCTCGTTCTCGGCGCCGCCGTGGCCGGAGTCCTGGCGCTGACGCCGCTGGTCTACATCGCGATCAGGG
The DNA here is from genome assembly GCA_038257875.1 of Mycobacteriales bacterium. Taxonomy (GTDB): domain Bacteria; phylum Actinomycetota; class Actinomycetes; order Mycobacteriales; family Pseudonocardiaceae; genus Pseudonocardia. The sequence continues at coordinate 21,409 of JBBSQN010000050.1, read as the reverse complement.
CGCTGGAGCCGGGGCTGGGCACGTTCCTGGAGATCCTCGGCCGGCCGCGGACCGTCGAGCTGCTCGTCCGCAGCGTCGCACTGGCGGCGGCGGTGACGGCCGCCTGCCTGGTGATCGGGGTCGCGTGCGCGTGGCTGGTGGTGCGCACCGACCTGCCGGGGCGTCCGGTGTGGACGGTGCTGTTCTGCCTGCCGCTGGCGGTTCCGTCCTACGTCGCGGGCTTCACGTGGATCTCCGAGTGGCCCCAACTCGCCGGGTTCCCCGGCGCGTTCGTGGTGCTCACCGCCGTGAGCTTCCCGTTCGTGCTGCTCCCGGTGGCCGCCGCCTTCCGCGGGGTCGACCCGGCGCTGGAGGAGGTCGCCCGCTCGCTCGGCCACGGCCCGCTGCGCGTGTTCGTGAGCGTGACGCTGCGTCGGGTCCGGCCGGCTGCGGCTGGTGGTGGTGGCCGCCGTGCCCACCGTGGTGTTGGACCGGGTGCTGCGCCGGAGCGGCAGGTGAGCCCCGCCCTGCAGGTCAGCGGGGTGCGCGCGGGATACGGCGCGACCGAGGTGCTGCACGGGGTCGACCTGGAGGTGCTGGCCGGCACGTTCGCCGCGGTGCTCGGCGAGTCCGGCTGCGGGAAGACGACGCTGTTGCGCGCGATCGCCGGGTTCCATCCGCTGGATGCTGGCTCGATCCGGCTGGCCGGCCGCGAGGTCGCCGGTCCCGGCGTGGACCTGGCCCCGGAGCGGCGCCGCATCGGGCTGGTCCCGCAGGAGGGCGCGCTGTTCGGGCACCTGAGCGTGGCGGGCAACGTGGGTTTCGGGCTACCCCGGGCGCAGCGGCGCGGGGCCCGGGTGGCCGAGATGCTCGAGCTCGTCGGGCTGGCCGGGTACGGGTTGCGGATGCCCGCGGAGCTCTCCGGCGGGCAGCAGCAGCGCGTCGCGCTGGCCCGCGCGCTGGCGCCGGCGCCGACGCTGGTGCTGCTCGACGAGCCGTTCGCCGCGCTGGACGCCGGGTTGCGCGCCGAGGTGCGGGAGCAGGTGCGCGCCGCGCTGGCGGCCGCCGGGACGACGGCCGTACTGGTCACCCACGACCAGCAGGAGGCGCTCGGGATGGCCGACGTCGTGGCCGTGCTCCGGGACGGTCGGGTCGTGCAGGCCGCCACCCCGCGCCAGCTCTACGGCGAGCCCGCCGACATCGGCGTGGGAACGTTCGTCGGCGAGGCCGTGGTGCTGGCGGCCACCGTGATCGGCGGGCACGCCGACACCGCGCTCGGCCGGGTGCCGGTGCCCGCCGGGGTGCTCGACGGGGAGGGGCGGGTGCTGCTGCGACCCGAGCAGCTGCGCCTGTCGCCGCCGCAGGGAGCACCGGTGCGGGCGAGGGTGGTCGAGGTCGTCTTCCACGGTCATGACACCACGGTCCTGCTCGACGTCGACGGGATCGCGGTGCGGTGTCGCACCGCGGAGCCGACCGCGCCGGACGTGGGGGCGCGGGTGGACGTCGGCGTGAGCGGGACGGCGCGGTTCTACCCGGGCTGACGCGGCCGGGTGCCGGAGGTTACTTCAACCGCAACCCCAGCCCGGCCACCAGCAGCACCACCTCGTCGCACACCGCCGCCAGCGCCGCGTTCAGCGCGCCCAGCTCGTCGCGCAGCAGCCGTCCGGCCCGGGTGGGGGGCACCACCCCGAGCCCCACCTCGGCCGACACCAGCACCACTCGGCCCGGGCAGGTGGCCACCGCGTCCACCAGCTCCTCGACCCGCGCGCCGACCTGCGGCGGGAGGTCGGCGCACGCCCACGCGTCCGCGTCGTCCAGCACGCCGGTGAGCCAGGTGGCGACGTCGTCGACCAGCAGCGGTGGGCCGCCGGCCCGGAGGAGGGCGGCGACGTCGGGCGCCTCCACCGTCGTCCACGCGGCCGGACGCCGGGCGCGATGGGCGTCCAACCGCGCCGTCCACTCGGGGTCGTCGTCGCGGCGGCGTGCCGTGGCGAGATAGCGGACGGGCGCGTCCGCGGGCAGCAGGTCCTCGGCGTGGCGCGACTTGCCCGACCGCGTGCCCCCGAGCACCAGCGTGCGGTGCGCAGCGGTGCTCAGAGCTGGGCGCCCCGCTGCACCCGCGGCTTCGGGATCCGCAGCCGCCGCAGCTGGCTGGCGCGGGTGAACGCATACCACCCGGTGCCGAGCCCGCCGATCGTCTCGTCGGGGAACCTCGCCCGCGCCCGCCGCGCGGTGGACGATCCGAGGAAGATCCCCTCGATGATCATGGTGCTGAGGGCGAGCAGGCTGAACAGGCTGAGGTACTGCTGCACCGCGGGCACCGGCACCAGCAACGAGACCACCACCACGATGGCCAGCGGCATGAACAGGCCCATCAGGTGCGGCCGGGAGTCGACGACGTCCCGGATGTAGGCCTTCACCGGTCCGCGGTCGCGGGGCATGAGGAACTTCTCGTCCCCGGCAGCCATCCGCTCGCGACGTTCGGCGGCGCCGCGGCGGCGCTGCTCCCGGTCGGGACGGTTGGCCCGGGCGAGCCGGGCGGCCTCGCGCTGGGTGCGCGGCGGTGGCGGGGCCGGGCCGCGGCGCTTGGTCTCGGCCTCGCGGCGTTTGGGCGTCGGCCGGCCCTTGCCCGCGGTGCGGGGGGGCTCGCGCCGGTCCGGTGTTGCCTCGGAGGTGTCGGGTGGCTCGGCACCGCCGACGGTGGTGGGCGCGGAGCGACGCAGGAACCTCACGACTGCCAGCGTACGGGCGATAGCGTGGCGTGCGTGCGCGTGGTCGTGGCTCCAGACTCCTTCGCCGGCACCCTGAGCGCCCCGGCCGCAGCCGAGGCCATCGCCACCGGCTGGCGCCGGGCCGTACCGGGCGACGAGCTGGTGCTGCTGCCGCTGGCCGACGGCGGCACCGGCTTCGTGGCGGTGCTGCATGCCGCGCTCGGCGGGCAGTGGCACGAGCTCGACGTCACCGGACCCTGCGGGCGCCCGGTTCCGGCCCGCTGGCTACAGCTCGGGTCCACCGCCTACCTGGAGGCGGCGACGGCGTGCGGGTTGCACCTCGTCCCGCGCGAGCGGCGGGACCCGGACACCGCCCGGCGCGCCACCAGCCGCGGCGTGGGCGAGCTCGTCGCCGACGCGCGCGACGCCGGGGTGGCCGAGATCGTCATCGGGCTGGGTGGCACGGCCACCACCGACGGCGGGGCCGGGCTGCTCGGGGCGCTCGACGCGGTGGCCCTCGACGCCGACGGGGCGCCGTTGCCGGCCGGGGGAGCGGCGTTGGCGCGCTGCGTCCGGCTCGACGGTGCGCCGCGGCTCGACGGGGTGCGCCTCGTCGCGGCCGCCGACGTCGACAACCCGCTGCTCGCGCGGTTCGGCGCCGCCGCCGTCTTCGGTCCGCAGAAGGGTGCCGACGCCGCTGCGGTCACGGAGCTGGACGCGGCGTTGGCGCGGTTCGCCGACGTGCTCGCCGCCGAGTTCGGACGCGATGTCCGCGACGCTCCGGGCGCGGGTGCCGCGGGTGGGCTGGGAGCGGCGCTGCTGGCCTGTGGTGCGCGCCGGGTGTCCGGGGCCGGGCTGGTGCGCGAGCTCGTCGGCCTCGACGCGGAGCTCGACCGGGCCGCGCTGGCCGTCACCGGCGAGGGCAGCTTCGACTGGCAGTCGCTGCGCGGCAAGCTCGTCACGACCGTGGCCCGCGCCGCCGCCGACCGCGGCGTGCCGTGCGTCGTCGTGGCCGGGCAGGTGTCGGTCGGGCGCCGCGAGGCCGCGTCGGTCGGCGTCGACGCGGCCTACGCGGTGGCCGACGACGCGGGCGGTGTCGAGGCGTCGCTGGCCGACCCCGCCGGCATGCTGGCCGCGCTCGCCGAGCGGGTCGCCGCACGTTGGAGCCGCTGAGATCCGGAGCCGTTGGCGCGCGGTGTCGCCCCGAGGGCCTACCATGAGCCCGGGAACGCGCTCACGGGTAATACTGTGCCCACGAGAAATATGCACTGCCCGCTCGTTGTTGGGAGAGCCATGACCGTCGAGAACACCACCATCGAGACCGAGACGCACGGCGTCGAGCTCACCGACGCCGCAGCCCTCAAGGCTCGCACCCTGCTCGAGCAGGAGGGGCGCGAGGACATGCACCTGCGTATCGCCGTGCAGCCGGGTGGTTGCGCAGGGCTGCGCTACCAGCTGTTCTTCGATGACCGCTCGCTCGATGGAGACCTGTTCCGCGACTACAACGGCCTCAAGGTCGGGGTGGACCGGATGAGCGCGCCGTACCTGCAGGGTGCGGTGATCGACTTCGTCGACAGCATCGAGAAGCAGGGCTTCACGATCGACAACCCGAACTCCGGTGGGTCCTGCGCCTGCGGCGACTCGTTCAACTGATCCGTACGCGGCCGATGGCCGCAGCATGAGACCCCGGTCGCTACGCGGCCGGGGCCTTTGCGGTGCCGGTGTATCTGTCCCCGTCGTGGCCTCCTCTTCTTCAGCGACGAGGAGGACGCTATGCAGAACCACGAGGACCTCACGCTTGTCGGGTGCCCGGAGTGCGGGGCACCGGCCGAGGTCGTCGACCGCGCCGCGCTGGAGAGCACCGACGGTCCCGGCGACCTGGTCCTCGTCGAGCTGGTCACGGTGCGGTGCGCGCTCCGGCATTCGTTCCGGATGCTGGCCGAACGCATCAGCAGCTGGTGCCGTCCCGCAGCCGCCGGCGGAGAGGAGTGGGATCGATGGACACCCGTCTCGACGTCGAGCTGAGCCACCGTGACCGGGCCATCCTGCGGGCGGTAGCCGACGGGTCCGCCGAGCTGCTCGTCGGCGCCGAGCCCGACCTGTTCGTCGAGGGACGCTGCTGCACCGACCAGCTGGCGGTCCACCGCCTCGCGCGCGCCGGGCTCATCGTCGCGACCGCTCCGGCATCTCCCGGCCAGCGGGTGACGGCCCGGCTGACCGTCGCCGGACAGACGCTCGTGGCATGCGCCTGAACGGATCAGAGATCCAGCTGCCACTCGCCGATCCGGTCCAGCGGGCGGAACCCCATGGCCTCGTTGATGGCGATCATGTGGGTGTTGGACACCGCGTTGTCGGTGTCGACCGCGCGCAGCTCCGGAAGCCGCTCGCGGGCGAGCGTGAGGTTCGCCAGCTTCACCCGCAGCCCGAGGCGCCTGCCGCGATGCTCGGGCGCGACGAGGGTGTACCAGTTCGCGGCGTGCCACCGGACCGACGCTGTCGCGGCGATCTCGGTGAACGCGGCCAGCCGCCCGTCGGGTGCGCGGGCGGCGGTCACCGTCACGCGTATCCCGTGGTCCCGGCACATCGCATCCCGGTCGCGCACGCGCTGGGCGTCGTAGCACTCCGGAGCCCAGCTCAGCTCACCCAGTGGGGCGTCGGTGGATATCCGCCCGGTGAGGCGGGCGATGTCGTCGAGCCACTCGTCGGGAGTGCCGTCGGTCCACTGGAGGAGGTCGTAGCCCGTGGCCGCCGCGTGCGCCTGCTCGGCGAGGCGGTCCCGCACCTCGTCGCCGGCGGGCAGGTGGAGCCGTTGACGCAGGTCGGTCAGGGCTTCGCTGGCCCCAGCCGCCGCGGCGAAGGCGGGGCCCGGGGCCGTCCCCGCCAGCGGTGCGTGGACCTCGCCGATCAGCCGTACCCGCCCGGCTCGGCGGGCCTCGTCCGTGAGGAGCGCGAGGAGCCGCCGCCCCACCATGCGTCGCCGGTGCGCGGGTGCGACGGTGATGTCGCAGAGCGCGGTGTCGGTGTTGTCCAGCTGCGGTAGGTCGAGGACGCCGACCCCGACGACCTCGTCGCCGGCTCGGGCGAGCCAGGCGTGCGACTCCTCGCCGGGCCACGGCGAGCGCAGCCGGGCCCGATGCGCGATCCAGCACGGCGGTGCGTCGTCTGGCCGGTCGGCCACCTGCGCGTACCACTCCAGATCGAACCACTCGCGCATTGCCGTCTCGTCGCACGGCGCGATCGGGTAGGTCTCGACGTGGTGGGTGAGCTGTGTCATGGCGACCATCCCGCCACGCGCTCCGCGGCGGCGCCACCGATTTTCGCCCACTCGGCCGCCACGTCGTACCGACTCGCGGGGGTTGTTAGAGGAGGACGGGGTAGGTGGGTTTTGGGATTTCCGGTTTTAGGCGTTGTTCTACGAAGATGCCGTGCCAGAGCAGGAACACCAGCAGCGTCCAGATCCGGCGGCTGTGGTCGACCGGGCCCTCGCGATGGGCGTCGAGCAGGCGCGCCACCGCGTCGAGGTCGACGAGGTGATCGGCCTGGGAGTCGCGGATGATCTCGCTTGCCCAGGTGTACATCTCGTCGCGCAGCCAGTGCCGGATCGGCACCGGGAAGCCGAGCTTGCGCCGGTTCAGCACGTGTGCCGGGACGATCCCGGCCAGCGCGCGCCGCAGCGCGTACTTCGTGGTGCCCCCGGCGAGCTTCTCCGACCGCGGCAGCCCCGAGGCCACCGCGAACACCTCGGGGTCGAGGAACGGCACCCGCAGCTCCAGCGAGTTGGCCATCGTCATCTTGTCGGCCTTGACGAGGATGTCGCCGCGCAGCCAGGTGAACAGATCGACGTGCTGCATCCGCGAGACCGGGTCCCAGTCCCTCGAGTCGCGGTAGTGCGGGGCGGTGACGTCGGTGTGCGAGCGGCGCGGGTCGTACTGGCGCAGCACCCCGGCGAGCTGATCGTCCCGGAAGATCCGGGCGTTGCCGTAGTAGCGCTGCTCGATCGGCAGCGCGCCCCGGCGCAGCAGGTCCCGGCCGCGCATCCCCTCGGGCAGCCGCGTCGAGGCCTGCCCGAGCAGCCCGCGCAGCGCCCCCGGCACCTTCTCGAACGGCGCGAGCGACAGCGGCTCGCGATAGATGGTGTAGCCGCCGAACAGCTCGTCGGCACCCTCCCCGGACAGCACGACCTTCACGTGCTGGCGTGCCTCGCGGGCGATGAACCACAGCGGCACCAGCGCGGGGTCGGCCACCGGGTCGTCGAGATACCAGACGATCAGCGGCAGCGCGGCCATCATCTCGTCCGGCTTGACGGTGCGCACGACGTGGCGCACGCCGATCGCGGCGGCCGACTCCGCGGCCACGTCCACCTCGGAGTAGCCCTCGCGCTCGAACCCGGTGGTGAAGGTGATCAGGTCCGGGTTGTGCTCCCGGGCCAGCGCCGCGATGGCGGTGGAGTCGATGCCGCCGGAGAGGAACGCCCCCACCGTGACATCGGCGCGCATGTGCTTGGCGACGGAGTCGCGCAGCGCGTCGGCGATCCTGCGGTGCACGGCGGGCCCTGCGCCGCCCCCGCTGTGCAGCACCGGGGTGAAGTACCGCTCCGCGTCGACCTCGCCGCCGGGACGCACCGTGACGTGCGTGCCGGACTCGACGCGCCGGATCGCGTGGTGCAGCGTGGCGGGTTCGGGCACGTACTGCAGCAGCAGGTAGTGCTGCAGCGCGGCGGGGTCGAGATCGGCCGTGACATCTCCGCCGTCCCCGCCCAGACCCAGGGTCGGAGCCAGCTCCAGCAGGCTCTTCTTCTCGCTGCCGAAGGCGACCCCGGCCGGTCCCGAGACCAGGAACAGCGGCTTGATGCCGAACGGGTCGCGCGCGCCGAACAGCACGCGCTCGTGGGCGTCCCAGATGAGGAACGCGAACATCCCGCGCAGCCGCCCGACGGCCGCCGGGCCCCAGTGGTGGTAGGCCGCGACGACGGCCTCGGTGTCGCCCTCGGTGGCGAACCTCGCCCCGTGCTCGCGGGCGAGCTCGGCGCGCAGCTCCAGGTAGTTGTAGACCTCGCCGTTGAAGACGATCGTGTAGCGACCGTCCGCGTACTGGAGGGGCTGGTGCGAGCCCGCGACGTCGATGATCGAGAGCCGGTTGAAACCGAGCACCGCGTCGGCGTCGTTCCAGGTACCGGTCTCGTCGGGCCCGCGGTGGTGCGCACAGCGCAGGGCGTCGGCGATCGCCGCTGCCCGCGCAGCGGCGTCGGTCCCGGTAGTCAGCATTCCCAGCAGTCCGCACACAGCTGGCCAGTATGCCGAGGGCCCGCCGGGCCCCGGATGCCGCACCCGACAGCCGATTCGACGGCCCACTCGGCTAGCCTCTACGCGTGGTCGAAGGCGCGTGCGCCCGCCGGGACGAACCGGCAGTCGGCGACGGGCGATCAGGCGACGGGCAAGGGAGGCGGCGAGCAGTGGGCCGAGCACAGCGCGGGGGAGACCGCCGCGGTTCCGGGCGCGTGGCCAAGCTGGTTGCGCTGGCGGCCCTGGTCGTCCCGTTCACCACCGGTTGCTCGGTGCAGGAGGTCCTCCGCTTCGGCTGGCCGGTCGGCGTCACGCCGCAGGCCGAGGCGATGCGCGAGCTGTGGACCTACTCCACCATCGCCGCGCTCATCGTCGGCGCCATCACCTGGGGCGCGATGTTCTGGGCGGTCGCGTTCCACCGCAAGCGCGCCGATGACGACACCCCGCCGCGCCAGACCCAGTACAACCTGCCCGTTGAGATCGTGTTCACCGTGGTCCCGACGATCATCGTGGCGGTGCTGTTCGGTTTCACCGTCAACGTGCAGAACTACGTCGACACCGACACGGTCGAACCCGAGACGCGGATCGACGTCACCGCGTTCCAGTGGAACTGGCAGTTCGCCTACCCCGACGACCCCGGCGTCGACGGGCAGCCGGTCAGCACGCTCGGCACGCCCGACACCATCGCGCTGCTGGTGCTGCCGACCGAGCGCCGGATCGAGTTCACCCAGCACTCCAACGACGTGATCCACAGCTTCTTCGTGCCGGAGTTCCTGTTCAAGCGCGACGTGTTCCCCCGGCCCGAGCGCAACGACCAGGACAACGTCTGGCAGATCGACCGCATCGAGCGTGAAGGCGCGTTCGTCGGGCGCTGCGCGGAACTGTGCGGCACCTACCACTCGCAGATGAACTTCGAGGTCCGTGCGTTGGCGCCGGATCGCTACGACCGCTGGGTCGACCTGCGCGCGCCGGTCAACCCCGCCACCGGCGCGCCCTACACCGCGGGCGAGGCGCTCGGCGCGCTGAACTGCGGCCAGCTGTGCACGCCGCAGGCCTACACCACCTACCCGTTCTCCACGAACCGGACCGAACGCGCGGCCTCGCAGCCGCCTACCGGCAGCTGAGGGGCACGCCATGAAGGTCGAATCCCGCCTCTTCGAGATCATCACCGCGTTCTTCTTCCTGGCCGCGATCGTCTACGCCGTGCTCGCGCAGGAGTCCGTCGGCGTGGCCGGCCTGTTCCTCACCGGCGGCCTGGCGCTCATCGTCGGCACGTACTTCCGGTTCGTCTCGCGCCGGCTGGAGGCCCGTCCCGAGGACAACCCGGAGGCCGAGGTGTCCGACGGTGCCGGTGACGTCGGCTTCTTCTCCCCGGGCAGCTACTGGCCGATCATGGTGGCCGGGTCGGCCGCGCTGGTCGGCATCTCGCTCGCGTTCTTCTACGTATGGGCCATGGTGATCGCCGGCATCCTGCTGCTGATCGCCGTCGGCGGCCTCGTGTTCGAGTACCACATCCGCCCCGCCGACCACTGAGCTCACGTCCAGCCGCGGCCCTGTTACCGCACCACCGCCAGCGCGAAGCCGTCGTGACCCTTGCGGCCGACTGTCTGGATCACGGTGGCGTCCACCCGGTCGTCTGCCGCCAGCGCCTCGGCGAACCGGCGGGCGTCCACCGCCATCGGGTCCGTGCTGGCGGTGTCGGCCACGGCTCCACTGCGCACCACGTTGTCCACGATGATCATTCCGCCGGGGCGGGACAGGCGCACGGCGTGCTGGAAGTACTCGCTGTTGGAGGCCTTGTCCGCGTCGATGAAGGCCAGGTCGAACGGGCCCTCGAGGGTGCCGAGCGTGTCCAGCGCCGGGCCGACGCGCACGTCCACGACGCCGTCGAGCCCGGCGCGGGCGAGGTTGGAGGTCGCCACCTCGGCGTAACGCGGGTCGATCTCGCAGGTGATGAGCCGCCCGTCGGCGGGCAGGGCGCGGGCGAGCCAGATCGTCGAGTAGCCGCCTAGCGTGCCGACCTCCAGGATCCGCCGGGCGCCGATCGTGCGGGCAAGCAGGTGCAGCTGCTTGCCCTGGGCGGGGGAGACGTCGATGGCCGGCAGCCCGGCCGCGACGTTGGCCTCGTGCGCGGCGTCCAGCACCGGGTCGGGGTGCAGCAGCAGCAGCCCGTCCCAGTAGTCATCGACGGATTCCCACGTGGGCTCGCTCATGGACCCACCTTCGTTGATCACGGGGCGAGCCGCAAGCGGGTGCGGGCTTGCCACCAGCGCCATGCCGTTACGCACAGCGTGAGCCAGGCCGCGCCGACGAGCCAGCCGGCGAGCACGTCGCTGAACCAGTGCACGCCGAGGTAGATCCGGGTGGCCCCGACGGCGCCGACCCACAGCGCCGCGGCCGCGACCATCACCACCCGCGCCGCGGCGCCCCACCCGGCCCAGGCCAGCACGACCAGCGTCCCGACCACGACGATCGACATCGTGGCGTGCCCGGACGGCAGCGACTCGTTCGTCTCGGGCACCAGCCGGTAGCCTGCGGGCGGGCGCGGCCGGTCGAGAAGTACCTTCAACCCACGGAACACGATGCTGGCGCCGATCATCGAGCCGACGGCGAGCACGGCGTCAGCGTGCCGGCTGCGGTACCACGACCAGATCCCCACGGCCACGGCGAGCACCGCCATCGCCGCCGTACTGCCGACGTTCGTGACGACCACGGCGATCGCGGTGAGCGCCCCGGAGCGGGCCTCGATCGACTCGTGCAGCGCCAGCGCGTCGAACTGGGCCGGTCCCACACCGGTGAACGCGGACCACAGCCCGACCGCGGCGGCCAGCGCGAGCAGCACGGCGATACCCGCGCCGAGTCGCGCGTCGCCACCCACCGGCCCACTCGGCATCGCCTCATCCTCACCGCGGTTCAGGGCCGGCGACCGCGCCACTCCCGGTACCGGCGCACCAGCGCCGCGGTGGAGCTGTCGAGCCCGGTGGTGTCCGGCGCGGCGGCGGTGAGCACCGGTCCGAGCCGGCGGGCCAGTACCTTGCCGAGCTCCACGCCCCACTGGTCGAACGAGTCGACACCCCAGATCGTGCCCTCCACGAACGTCACGTGCTCGTAGAACGCGATCAGCTGCCCGAGCACCGACGGCGTGAGCTTCGGCGCCAGGATCGTGGACGAGGGCCGGTTGCCGGGCATCACCTTGTGCGCCACGAGCTCGGCCGCCGTGCCGTCGGCCGCGATCTCCTCGGCGGTCTTCCCGAACGCGAGCGCCGAGGTCTGGGCGAACAGGTTGGCCATGAACAGGTCGTGCATGTCCGTGCCGTCGTCCATCGGCACCACGTGGTCGGGCAGTGCCTCGCTCGGCTGGGCGAACCCGATGACGTCCGCCGGCACGAGCCGGGTGCCCTGATGGAGCAGCTGGTAGAAGGCGTGCTGGCCGTTGGTGCCCGGCTCACCCCAGAAGATCTCCCCGGTCGCAGTGGTGACCGGGGTGCCGTCGCCGCGGACGGACTTCCCGTTGCTCTCCATCGTGAGCTGTTGCAGGTAGGCGGGCAGCCGGTGCAGGTACTGGCTGTAGGGCAGGACCGCGTGGGTCTGGGTGCCGAAGAAGTTCGTGTACCAGACGTTGAGCAGCCCCGCGATCACCGGCAGGTTCTGCTCCAGCGGCGCGGTCCGGAAGTGCTCGTCGATCGCGTGCATCCCGGCCAGGAACTCGCCGAACCGCTCCTTGCCGATCGCGACCATGAGCGCGAGCCCGATCGCGGAGTCGACCGAGTAGCGGCCCCCCACCCCGTCCCAGAAGCCGAACATGGCCTCGGCGTCGATGCCGAACCCCGCCACCTCCGCAGCGTTCGTGGAGACGGCGACGAAGTGCTTCGCCACGGCGGCCCCGTCCCCGAGGCCGGCTACCAGCCAGCTCCGCGCCACACGGGCGTTGGTCAGCGTCTCCAGCGTGGTGAACGTCTTGGAGGAGACGACGAACAGCGTGCTGGCCGGGTCCAGGTCAGCAGTGGCCTCGGCGATGTCGGTGGGGTCGATGTTGGAGACGAACCGCAGCGTCAGGTCGCGGTCGGCGTACTCGCGCAGCGCCTCGTAGGCCATGACCGGACCGAGGTCGGAGCCGCCGATCCCGATGTTGACGACCGCGCGGATCCGCTCGCCGGTGTGACCGGTCCACTCCCCGGAGCGGACGGCGTCGGTGAACGCGCCCATCCGGTCGAGGACCGCGTGCACGTCGGCCACGACGTCCTGGCCGTCGACGACGAGCGAGGCGTCGCCGGGCAGCCGCAGCGCCGTGTGCAGCACTGCGCGGTCCTCACTGGTGTTGATGTGCTCGCCGGCGAACATCGCCGCGGTGCGCTCGGGCAGCTGGGCGCGGCGGGCGAGTGCGGTCAGCAGCGGCAGCGTCTCGCGGGTGATGCGGTGCTTGGAGTAGTCGAGGACGAGCTCGGCGCCGGTGGCCGTCAACGCGTCGGCCCGGCCGGGGTCGCCGTCGAACAGCTCGCGCAGGTGCAGCCCGGCGACGTCGGTGTGGTGGCGCGCCAGCGCGGACCACTCGGGGGTGGCGGTGATATCGGTGCTGTGAAGGTTGGTGCCGTGCAGGTCGGTGGACACGCGCGCCATCCTGCCCGGTCTGGTTTTCAGCGGTTGCCGGGGCCGGAGCCGCTCGTGCGCTCCCACAGGGCGATGCCGCCGAGCAGGCCGGAGATGTTCGGGACCAGGGTGCGGTTCGGGCCCAGCGTCTCCGGATCGAGCCTCTTGGCGTTGCCGCCGCCGATGTAGAGGTGGTCGGGCAGGACCATCGCCTCCAACGCCTCGACCGCGTCCAGCACCCGCTCGCACCAGCGTTGTTTACCGATCATCAGGCGCTCGTTCTCACCGCACGCCACCTCGATGGACTGGCCCTCGCCGAAGCGTCCGTGCGAGAGCTCCATGTGCGGCAGCAACGTCCCGTCGAAGAACACCGCGCACCCGACGCCGGTGCCGAGCGTGATCACCAGCTCCATGCCACGGCCGGCGATGACCGCACAGCCCTGCACGTCGGCGTCGTTGGCTACCCGGACCGGCGTGTCGAAACGCTCCGTGAGCGCCGTCTCCAGGTCGTAGCCGGTCCACAGCCCGACGAGCTCGGGATCCGGCGGCTTGCCGGGGCCGCGGCGGGAGAACGCCGGGACCTCGCGCACGCGGCCGCGGCGGATGGTGCCGGGGAACCCGACAGCGACGCGGTCGTACGCGGGCTGGGCGGCGGCCAGCCCGGCCAGCGCGTCGAGCAGCACCGGCGGCGTGCACGGGTACGGAGTCTCGCGCCGGGCACGCTCCGACACCATCTCCCCCCCAGGCGAAAGCACCGCCGCCTTAAGCCCCGACCCCCCCACATCCACCGCCAACGTCAACACCCCACCCATCCCGCGCCCCCTCCCACGCCACCCCGCGAGTCGGTACAGATCGGTGCGCGAGTCGGTACAGATTAGCGCGTAAGTTCCTGCTCGACGGGGAGGCGCGGGCCGAGCCTGACGTGACGTGCCCCCCGTTCGTACCGACTCGTGCGCCAGTTCGTACCGACTCGCGGGGCGGTGGGGTGCGGTAGGACTGGGGTGTGCGCGCATCGCAGCTGCTGGCCGTCAGCGACCTGCACGTCAGTCATCCGGAGAACCGCGCGATCGTGGAGGGCCTGCGCCCGGGCACCGACGGCGACTGGCTGATCGTCGCGGGCGACGTCGCGGAGCAGGTCGGCGACGTGACGTGGGCGCTGAGGCTGCTGCGCGAGCGGTTCGCCCGGGTGATCTGGGTGCCGGGCAACCACGAGCTGTGGACGCACAGAGCGGACCCGGTGCAGCTGCGTGGCGAGCAGCGCTACCGGCGGCTCGTGGAGGCCTGCCGGGATCTCGACGTGCTCACCCCGGAGGACCCGTTCCCGGTGTGGGACGGCGCGGGCGGGCCGGCGACGATCGCCCCGCTGTTCCTGCTCTACGACTACTCGTTCCTGCCGGCGGGCACCACGACCGTCCAGGAGGGCCTGGCCACGGCGTACGAGGCGGGGGTGGTGTGCACCGACGAGCACCTGCTCCATCCCGACCCGTTCCCGGACCGCGCCGCCTGGTGCGCGGCGCGCGTGACGGAGTCGGCCCGCCGCCTGGACGCCTGCGACCGTGGCCTCCCGACGGTGCTGGTGAACCACTGGCCGCTCACCCGGCTCCCGACGCGGGTGCTGCGCTACCCCGAGTTCGCGCTGTGGTGCGGCACCACACGGACCGCGGACTGGCACGTCCGCTACCGCGCGACGGCAGTCGTCTACGGGCACCTGCACATCCCCCGCGTGACCTGGGAGGACGAGGTGCGCTTCGTCGAGGCGTCGTTGGGCTACCCGCGCGAGTGGAAGGCCCGCGAGGAGCGCGACGGCACCGCGGTCAGCGATCTGCTCCCGCGCCAGGTGCTCCCGGCCCCGTGATCGGCCCCTCTATCGCGATCGATGCAACCGTTTGATCTTCTGTTAGCTTGTCGAACGGCCCGGCGAGGGTCGACGGCGAGTGAAAAGGGGATCACTGTGGGTGACATCACCACGAAGGTGGACAAGGCCTACGAGGGCATGAGCATCGCCGAGCTGGCCAGTGCTCCGGTTGCGACGCTGCAGGGAGTCAGTGACTCTGACGCGGAGAAGCTGAAGTCGGCCTTTGGGATCAAGACCGTCCGAGACCTGGGCACGAACAAGTACTTCCTCTGGGCACAGGCGATCGCGAAGCTCGCTGACTGAACCAGTTCCTACCGGACGGCGTGGGTCACGATCGACGTCAGCGCCAGTCCGGAAACACGGCGGGCCACGGGCTGTGCTTGGGCGTTCACGACGACCGTGCCGTCGCGGTGGGAGGCGTAAGCGTCGCCGGTGTAGCGGACGGAGCGGTACCGGCCGCGTTCGCGGGAGAGTTCGGTGATGTTGCCGGTACCATGGGTGTCGAGCCGCTGGTGGAGGTCGCGCGCCGTGGCCTCGTCGGCCATCTCGACCCACGAGACAGCGAGCAGCACGACGTCACCGTTGCGGTCTCGGAGCTCGAACACCGCTCGGTGCAATCCGACGCAGGGTTGCCGCCGGAGGAGGTCGCGGATCTGGCCGTAGGAGTGTTCGACGCAGTTGGTCGTATCGTCGGTGACCCGTGCGGTCACGCGGACTCCACGGGCGACCACGCGAGCCTCCGCAGCCTGCGAGTTCTGATTGCTGACGCGAGCCTGGCTACGAGCGCCGGACGACACACCCGACGACGCCGAGGTTCCGGAGCCCACCGCGCCGCCGACGACCGACGTCCCACCCGCGCCGACAGCCACGGCGATCCCGATAGCCGCGACGACCGTCCCGGCTCCTCCGCTACCTTTGTCGCTGCCACCCTCCGGGCCCCCGATACGCCGACCCATGCCGTCTCCCCTCTTGATGCCTGCAGGGCAGGACATTCTTGAACAGGGATGGAAAGTCTGAACGCGCTGTGCGTCCCACGATGTCACCGCGCCAGGAGCCGCGCACCGGCGGGTACGTGGAACGGTAGGGGAACATGCCTACGCGTCGGCCCGCTACCTCCGCAGCTCGAGCGAGATGAGTGCGAGGACGGGCTCCTTCTCAGGCCCGAACCAGGCGAGGAGGACACCGCTCCTGACGCACGTGTCGGGAGCGGGCATCAGACCCGATCCGGCCGGCCACGGAATCTTCAGCTCCTCGGCGAACACGTCCTGAACGGCACTGATCGTGGATCGTGCGGCCGTCTCGACTTGCTGATCGTCGGACTCGCTGTCCAGGATCCCGGGTGCCGCCGACCCGCCGAGCAGCAGATCGCCCCGGTACACACCGATACGCTTCTCGTGTGCCCGGACGTTGAGACCCTCAGGTGCGACATCGTCCAGGCGGGACGCCAGGGCATCGGCAAGGTCAGGGGACGATGCAGCCGTTGGGCACACTGTGTGAGCTCCTTCCCTGCGTGTCCGTGTGCGTGATGTCCAGCCGGAAGACCGACCCTGGGTTCACGCTACCGTGCGGATTGCAGCTCGCGTCTCTCTTGGGCCGACCGTGATCCCGCTGCTGAGAGCGAGCGCGAAGATCGTGCCCGGCGCCGCAGGCGGTACCCCCGACGCGAGACTGTCGTGCGGCTCGGGGAGGCGACGGGCGTCGTCCGGTAGCGGGTTGGCGCTCATTGCGGTCCTCCTCCCGGACACCGTCCCGACCACCATGATCGTCCGCTGTTCGCCACCCGGTATCTGGTGGTCGCTGCGGGACCCTCCCGTAGCGACAACGGCCAGCGACCGAACAGTCTGGGCGACGGCCGATTGCTGCGCCCTGCCATAGCTGCTGCCCCGAGATGCGGGCGGCCCTGACCCGCCATGGTCACCGCGGTCGGCGCTGTCTTGCGCTCCGGTCAGCTGGCGTAGTGCTCCGTCACCTGGATGTCCATCGCCGCGAGCAGCGCGGCGCCGAGCGGGACGAGCTGGTCCGGACTGATACGGGAGCCGCGCAGGAAGAGAGCGCCTTGGATGAGGCTTATTCAGCGATCTTGATCGGAGGCGTATCTCCGCAGCTCAACCGCGGTCTTACAAGATCCACACAACTCTCCTGAATAACCCTCGATGTCGTCGAGGGTTGATCCATGTAGTTGCGTGCCGGTCAACTGGGCTTCCTGGAAGTTAGCCTCGGCGAGCTCGACGCCGCTCAGCACAGTGCCAGTCAACCGGCAGTTCGTGAACGTGACGCGGGTGAACGCGGCTCCGTCCAGAACGGTGCCTGACAGGTCGCAGTGCACGAACTGGGTGTCCCGGCAGCGAAGACCGGCGAAGCGCCTGCCAGAGAGATCCGCATCGACCCATCGGCTTTCTCGCAGGGTAAGGTCGGCGACGTGCTCCGGAACGCTGACGCTTGCGTCGGCCTCCACGCAGTCCCATACCGCACCGGACTCGACGACGGCCGGTGCTGGTTGCCGTCGGTCCGGAGCCTCTGGCGGGTCGGGACGAGAGCCCTTCGGTGGAGTGCTCCTGTTCTGTACCACGTAGCAGAACTGTAGTGCTGGCCGAGGCCTTGCGGGGTGGTGGGCGATACTGGGATTGAACCAGTGACCTCTTCCGTGTCAAGGAAGCGCTCTCCCACTGAGCTAATCGCCCGAGGCGGAGGCGGGAATCGAACCCGCGTACAGGGCTTTGCAGGCCCTTGCCTAAACCACTCGGCCACTCCGCCGGATCCTCGGAGCGCTCCGTATGACCAAACACGCCGTGGAATTTGATTCGTGGAGGTCCGACGGGCCCCGAGGCTCCTCCGAGCGGACGACGGGATTCGAACCCGCGACCCTCACCTTGGCAAGGTGATGCGCTACCAGCTGCGCTACGTCCGCGTGTGCAGCGTCTCCGCTGCCTGTAGAAGAACCCTAGCGCAGGCGTCACGGCGGTTTCAAACCGGGCCCCGGAGCCCCGGCAGCCGGGCCTGCACCTGTGGATCAGTCCCGCGCCGGGTCGTTCAGCAGGTCCGACAGCGCCATGTCGAAGTCCAGCCACGAGTACTCGGTGTCCGCGGGTACCACCTCGAAGGTGCGGTGCAGGAAGTCTCCCAGGGTCTGGGCGCAGGTCGTGAAGACCGCGTGGCCCGACGGGGAGGAGAGCTCGAGCTGGACCCGGTCCGGGTTGCCCGGCATCGGCTGCACCTGGACGTCGCCGGTGCCGGCCGGGGCGATCAGCCCGTCGTGCAGCAGGTCCCGTGCGAACACCCAGTCCACGGCCGTCCCGTTGCCGGTCCGGAACGAGGCCTGCACCGCGTAGGGATCGCGGCTATGATACGTCAGGTCGACCTTGACGGGCACCACCGGGACATCAGGGGCGATCAGCTCGAACGTCGCTGGTGAGCTGATGACCGTGTGCTCGTCTCGCATCGTGCGTCCTCTTTCGTGGTCCCGCGTGGTTCGTCAAGCGGAAAACGACCGGGTTGCGAAGATGTGACGGGTCGAGGGCCGAAGTCTTCGGGACGATCCCGACGTCACCCTGATGGGCGGTGCGCGGCAGCGGAGCGTCGGTGCGACGTACGACACCCGCCGAGGGATAATCTGAACTGGGCTGACCGCCGCAACGAAGACCCGAACGTGAGGATCCCCCTGGTGGCCGACGTCGCCGACACGTCAGGTTCGTCGAACCGGCGTGCCCGACCGGCGCCCCGGCCCGACCCGGCACGTGGCCGCGATCCCGCCGACGAGCAGCTGGTCCGCCGCATCGTAGACGGCGACCAGACCGCCCTGGGCGGCCTGTACGACCGCTATGGCCGGCCCGCCTACTCGCTGGCCCGCCGCATCTGCGCCGACGACGGCATCGCCGAGGACGTCGTGCAGGAGGTCTTCCTCGCGTTCTGGCGTGACCCGAAGCGGTTCGACGCGACCCGCGGCTCGTTCGGCACCTGGCTGCTCACCCTGGTACATCACAAGGCGGTCGACGCGGTGCGTCGCGAGAGCGCGATCCGCAGGCGCACCGTCCCGGCAGCCGAGGACGGCGACGAGTGGTCGGCCCCACCCGGTCCGGGCGCGGACCAGGCCGCGCTCGGTGCCATCGTCGCCGGTCAGGTCCGCGACGCGCTGGGGCGGTTGCCCGCCGAGCAGCGCCAGGCCCTCGCTCTCGCCTACTACGGCGGCTACACCCAGCGTGAGGTCGCCACCCTCACCGGCGTGCCGCTGGGCACCGTCAAGTCCCGCATGTTCACCGGCGTGCAACGCCTGCGCAGCGTCCTGGGCCCCCTGCTCGGTGAGTTCACCGCCGATTTCACCGGCGGTGGTGCCCGATGAGGAACTCCCGCCAGCAGCCCTGCCGCCTGAACGAGCAGTCCGTCGGGTGGGCGCTGCACGCCCTCGAACCAGCCGAGGAGCTGGAGGTGGTGCTGCACCTGCCGCAGTGCTCGTCGTGCCAGGACGCCGTCCTTCATGCCGAGGAGGTGCTGACCGCTCTCGGCGCGTCGGTGGAGCAGGCCGACCCGCCGGCCTCGCTTCGGGACGCGCTGCTCGCCCGGGCCGCCGAGACGCCCCAACGCCCCTCGACCCTGCGCCCACGTACCAGCCCCGAGACGGCGCAGCCGTCCGAAGCCCCGTCCGTGCCCCGCCCACCGCGACACGGGACCCCCGACGGCCGGGACACCGTCGTACCGCCGCAGACCCGTGCGTTTGGCTGGTCGTGGTTGTCGCAGCGCGGCCGTCGGCTGGTCGCGGCCTCGCTCGTGCTGACGGGCGTGTTGACCGTCGGCGGGCTCGTCACCCGCACCGTCCAGCTCGAACAGCAGCGCGACGCCGGGGTCGCGCAGGCACAGAGCATCGCCGACCTCGTCGGGCAGCTCGATCAACCCGGCGCCCGGCACGCGGTGCTGGCCGAGGGCGACGGTTCCACGGTTGCCGCCGTGCTCGTCGTCGACGGGCAGCGCCAGGTGTTCACCATCGGGCTGCCGGCGAACGCGGCCGACCGTGACACCTACGTCCTGTGGGGGCTCCGCCCAGGCGCCGGCCCCGAGCCGGTCGGGACGTTCGACGTCGCCGAGGCCGACAAGGGCCTGCGCACCGTAGGATCGACAGCCGAGGCAGAGGGCTTCACCGGCTACGCGATCTCGATCGAGCCTGGCCGTACCGCTCCCGCCTCCCCGACGACGGTGGTAGCGAGCGGACAGGTGCAGACCTGAGCACGATCGAGCAGGAGACCGGGCGCGCCGGCACCTTCCGGCGCGCGTGGCATCGCACGGTCGAGCGGTGTCGGCGGGTTCGTCGATCGATCGGCCGCTCCCCGATGCTCAATGCGGTGTACCGCGTCCTGGTCGGGGTTGTGGGTCTGGGCATCGTCGCGATCGGGATCGTGCTGCTGCCGGCGCCAGGACCGGGATGGGCCATCATCTTCCTGGGACTCGGCGTCCTCGCCACCGAGTTCCGGTCGGCGCGCGTCGTGCTCCTCTACACCTGGGGGAAGTACCAGGCCTGGGTGGCCTGGTTGGGGCGACAGAGTCCGGCGTCGCGGCTGGCCGTCGGGGCTGCGTTCCTGCTTCTCGTTGCGGTAGGCGCCTGGTTGGTCGGTGCGCTCGCCACCGTGGCGGGCTGGATCGAGATCGACTGGAGCTGGCTCGAGTCTCCGCTGGGCCGCCTCCTCTGAAGCCGCTCTGCCGGGCCCCACCGTCGGATGCACGTACGACCGGGTCTTCATCAGCATCGAGCAGACGTGCATCAACGTGTACGGCGACGGGCTGTACGTGGACCGCGTCAGCGGTGAGCTGGAGAAGGTGGCCCGCGGCCCCGAGGGAGTCTGCGGTGCGGAGATCCACGTCTTCGGCCGGCTGGCGAACGGTGCCGAGTACAGCAGGGTCGGGGTCGCCCAGTGTGGCCTCAACGCCGCTTACGTGGACTTCTACCCCAGGACGAACTTCCAGGACGGCAGCCTCCTGTGCGCTCGGGGCCGCATCGGGGCGACGGACTGGAACGACCCTGCGTACATCACCATCAAGGCCTGAGCGTCCGGCCCCTACGCCGGATCGGTGATCACTGACGCGCCTGGCGGGCCCGAGACGCTCGGCCCCGCCTGCCCGCAAGGCAGCCAGGGGCGATGTAGTAGGGTTTCCTCGTCCTAGGGCGATTAGCTCAGGGGGAGAGCGCTTCGTTCACACCGAAGAGGTCACTGGTTCGATCCCAGTATCGCCCACCGCCGACTGGCCTGGTCAGACGCCCGGTCCGAGGATCCTCGGACCGGGCCAGGTCAGTCCTGAGTGACCAACTGGGTGACTATCGCTGGCCCTCCTGCTCGACACCGAAGATCCGATCCATCGCTGTTGCTCCCTGCTGGAGTACTGGTCTGATCTGCTTGCGGTAGACAAGCTCGGTCACTGTCGTGCCGCTGTGGCCGACCAGGCGGGAGATCTCTTCGAGGGGAACGCCGCTGTCGGAGAGCAGCGAGACGAAGCTGTGGCGTAGTTCGCGCGGTGTCCACTCGGCCGGGTCGAGCCCGGCAGCGCCCCGGATGGCCCGCCGGAACTCGCGGCGAACGTCGGCCGCGTCGAGCGACGTCCCGACCCGGGAGGCGAACACCAGATCGTGTTCTTGCCATCGTGCTCCGGCCGCGCGGCGGTCGTGTTCTTGCTGTCGTCGGTGAGCGTCCAACGCGTCGATGCATCGTCGTGGCAGGGCGAGGGTCCGCCGTGACTTGCGTGTCTTGGTATCCGTGCTCGCTCGGACAGAGCGCCACACGGCGAGATGAGGCGGCACCGGCGGGTCGCCGCTGGGATGCCCGTCAAGCTCGACATGGCTCCAGGTAAGGGCGCGGAGTTCCTCGGTCCGGGCGGGCTCCTCGCTGTATCAAGTGGGTTGGTCCCGGCAAGGCGGTGACCGGGGGAAGATCGTTTCGTTGACTGTGTGACTGTCCGTGTAGGTCGCGCAGGAGGTGTCGGTGCATGGATGAGCTGGGCTTGTTCACGGCGGCGTT
>JBBSQN010000049.1:0-34311 GCA_038257875.1 Mycobacteriales bacterium | reverse complement strand
CCGGTGCCATCGGCGGCGCCAGACGCCTGCGGATACCCCTGCCCCACCTGTCAACCTCAGCTACTTTCGGGAACTCACAGGTGACGAAGTTAGCACGTCAACCGTGGTATCCCCCTTCGACTTCCGGAGGTCTGAGGCTGCGCAGGAGCCCATGGACGAGGTGATCGAGCGAATCGCCAGACGTACCCCCGTGGAGGTGAGCGGCGAGGAGATCCTCGCTGTCATCCACGAGAGCCGCCGGTGACGATCGTCGTCGATGCGTCTATCGTCGTGCGGCTGTTGGCCAACCGGCCCACCGACGACGTACTCCGGCAACAATTTTCCGCACGGCGCACCGTTCATGCGCCCCAGTTGATCGATGCCGAGGTGGCCAGTGCGGATCACGCGACATCCGATGCACTCTCACCTCGGCCGCGTAATCGAATTAAGGAATAACCTCACTGCCTACGACGCCCTCTACGTCGCGCTGTCGGAGATGTTACGGATACCGTTGCGCACCCAGGACGCGAAGTTCAGCCGAGCAGCCGGGCACCATGCCGAGGTACACGTATATCCGTGAGGTCCGTCCGGCTGGCAGTGCCCGTGTCAGCGCGGTGCATGGGAATCGGATGAGTCAATCTACCGAGTCACCTCGGGTCGATCAGTGTGATGAGGTCGGCGAGGCCGGGTAGGTCGAGGCGGTGGGTGCGCAGGGCGCGCAGCCGGATGGTGTGGGCGCGGCGTTGTAGCGGGCTGGCCTGCTCGGTGAGCTGGCGGGCGGTGTGGCCCTTGGTGCTGGCGAGGATCGCGATGTGTTCGTCTTCGCCCATGGACGAGGTGATCCAGCTGGTCGCCGGACGTGCTCCTGTTGAGGTGAGCGGCGATCGAGATCCTCACTGCCATCCACGAGAGGGCTCTACTGACGTTCCTGTGGGTGGATTTTCATGATCGCCCGGGGAGTGGTGGGCAGAGTCCGCCGCGGGTGAGGTCGGCCATGGCGATGAGTGCTTCGGGGGTGTGGTAGCCGTAGGCGCGGCGGGTGAGCAGGCGTAGGTGGGTGTTGGTGGCCTCGGAGCGGGCGTCAGCCAGTCCGTGGGTGACGGCGTTGAGGATCAGGTCCTTGTACCGGGTGATCGTCGTGGCGAGCGTGACGAACGCGGGGAGCCTGCTGCGCTGTGCCCAGGCGATCCACCCGGCGAGCAGGGCTCGCGCCTTCACGGGGTCGCGGCAGGCGAAGATCTCCCGAAGCTGCTCCTTGAGCAGGTAGGCCCGGTAGAGACCGCCGTTGGCCTTGGCGATGCCGGCCATGGTGGTGCGCTGGTCACCGGTCAGGTCGGGCGGGTTGCGCAGCAGCGCCCACCGGCTGCCCTTGAGTGCGGCGGCCTCGTCGTCGTGCCCGCCGGCGCGCAGCTGGGCGACCATGCCACGGCGGACCTGGTCGAGGGCCGTGGTGGCCCAGGCCACCACGTGGAAGGGGTCCAGGCACAGCTGGGCGCGGGGTGCCCGCTCGGTGACGACGTCGTGGATCGGCTCGGCGCCGTCGGCGGAGACGTGGGTGAGCCATCCGGCGCGCTCGGCGCCGAGCTCGTCGAAGAACCGACGCAGCGTGTCCTGGTCGCGGTCCTTGCCCGCCCACACCAGCCGCCCCGTGTCGTGGCAGGTCACGACGAGCAGGTACCGCTGCCCCTTCCGGTAGCTGATCTCGTCGATCCCGATCCGGCGCAGCCCGGCGAGCCGGTCGCGCTGCTCGGCCCGGTCGGCAACGACCCGGCGCACGATGTCGGAGACGCTGCGCCAGGCGACCCGCAGCCCGACCGCCACCACCGAGAGCGCGGCGTGGCAGACCAGCCACGCGCAGGTGTCGGCGAACGCTGCGGTGAACCGCGACCCGGGTCGCGCCCAGGGCACCGCGGCGACCACCACCCCGTGCTCGGGACACGACACCCGCTGCGTCGTGGCCTGCAGGAACACCCGCGTCGCGCCGAGGTCCAGACCCCGCCACCGGCGCGGCGCCTTGCCGGTGTCATACACCGGGCACCGTCGCCGGCACCGCGAGCACCGCCGCGCCACCCCACCCTTCGGGCGCACCCGCGCGACGAGCACCTCCACACCGCGCTTGTCCGTCTCCAGCCCCCGCCGACTCGATCACCGTGTCCCCGACCCCGAGCACACGGCGCCATACCCTCGTAGTGCGCACGCCGTTCCTGTCTTGATCGTCTCTGACTGTGGTAGCCGGAAACCCTAGACGGGGCGGCGTGCGCCCCTATCTGATCATGAAAACTCACCCACAGGAACGTCAGTAGAGCCCGGTGGTGGAGCCGACATCTCGGGTGGTCGATGCGTCACCGTCGTCTGGCCGGTGACGACGAGCTGTTACCCGAACATCACGAAGACATGGTCCTACGACCACAACCACGATCATGACCAGGCGGCTGGTGCGCCACGCCACCGGCAACCCATCACCTCGATGGAGCGACGCCCGTCCCACTCCCACCCCGAGACCGGACAATCAGCCACCTGAAGACGTTTACCAACAGGCTCTTAGTCCGCCGCTGTCACGTCGCGGCGGTGCCGGCGCATCATCGCGTTGGTCTCGCAGAGGAAGCGGCGCACCGCGTCGAGTTCGGCTGCGCTGAAGCCGGCGATCATCATGTCCATCTTCGCCCCGAGCGGACCGAAGAAGGCCGAGCCGAGCGCTGCGGCCGCGTCGCCGAAATGCAGTGTGACCCGACGCCGGTCCCGGTCGTCCTGGCCGCGGTGGACGTGCTCGGCGCGCTCCAACCGATCGATCACCGCGGTAGTGGCCCCGGACGACAACCCGAGGTGCTCACCGAGACGACCCGGGGTGAGCGGGGCCCCGGTCCGGTCGGCCTGCATCACCGCGAGGAGCGCGTAGAGGTCCGTGCGGTGCATGTCGTGGCGCTCGGCGAAGACCTGGCCGAGGCGCTCGGCCTCGCCAGCGTACTGCTGCAGCAACCGCACCAGATCGTCCCGCACATCGTCCCCGGTCACGGCTGGCAGACTACATCAGCTGTAGATAGTCTCGGCTGCTTAATATTGTGTCGCTGCCGCCCGGCGGGCAGAACACGGCCTGGCCGGAGGTGCAGCCGGCCTCGACGCTGTGACCCGCCGGTAGACCGGTCATCGCCTGGAGTAACCCCGCTGTGTGGCGCCGGGCCGGAGACGCTGCGGCGCGATCCGGCTGGCCGCATCCGGATGTCGGATCACTTCGGTGTCGCAGTGCGGACCGTCCGGCATCAAGGCATGCATCAGGTCCAGATACAGCGAGGACGAGTGCTTCCGGCCCGGACACATCGAGCCCGGTTCGGGTGCTCTCCTCGTACCACCCACAGACGCTATGCCGGCACGTGGGGGCCGAAGTGCAGCCGCACACCGTCGTGTTCGCCGATCGGGGCCGTGATCCCCCGACCTCATCCCGATGCGCTCGCGCGGCATCGCCACGCAGCTCACGGGCGGTCGGTCGCGGCCGAAGTCGGGTGCATTGTCCCGACCATCTCAGCCGCCAGCTTTCAGGATGAACCACGCGGGAGAGCTCAGCGAACGCTGCGGTACGGTCGCCCTTGTCCGGGCCCCGTTCTGTCAGGCCGTGTCCCGGCCGTGATGAGCGACACGGGGCACTCTGCGCCTACACCGAAGCCGCGGCCGGCCTGGAAGCGGAGTGCGTTCCCGTGTCGGTCAGCGGCACGCACCCGTGCGTGTCGAAGGTGTTGCCTGGGCGCGGGCCTGGCGGTCATTCCAGTGGGCGCCGTCACAGCGTCACGAGCAGCGGGTCACCTCAAGAAGGTCCTGGTCACCAGCAGTGGCCTGACCGGCCTTTCCGCGGGTCAGTGTCCTCATTCGGACCGAATCGACGGACCCGACGCGCCGCCCGACCCCCACGACACACCGACTGATCCACCCCGATTGGCAAGGTGGCTCCTGTTCCTTTAGTATCGATGTCGCTAATAGAGTTCACCCCGTTGGGAGCCTCGGAACCCTCAGACCATCGAGGGTGTCCTGGTGCGCCCACAGCCCCCTCGGAAGGCAGTACAGATGGCAACGCGCGAGACAGTTACCCTGGTCGACGACCTGGACGGCAGCGATGCCGACGAGCAGGTCAAGTTCGTGATGGACGGTCGGTCCTACGAGATCGACCTGTCGGCAGCCAATAGCGCCAGACTGCGGGAGTCACTCGCTCCCTTCGTTAGCGCCGCCCGCCGCGCGGGTGGGCGCCGCGGGTCGGGACGCGGCTCGGCATCGGAGCGGACGGCCGTCGACCGCGAGCAGAACCAGGCCATTCGGGAGTGGGCGCAGCAGCAGGGGATGAAGATCTCAGAGCGCGGTCGCATCCCGGCCACCGTGCTCGAGAGCTACCGCCAGCGCTGATCGATCCACGGCACCGCGCAGTGCGGCCCGGTTGACGGGCCGCACCCGGGACTCACGAGTGCGGCACGGCGATGACGTCACACCGCATCGTGAGTACCCGGCTGCCGCCGTCTGGTGATACCACCCTGCGGATCACCAGACCGTGAACAGCAGGTGGTTGACCGCCAGCGTCAGCACCGCCTGCGCCGCCAGCCACCCCTGCACCTGTCGGCGCGGCAGCAACGCACAGGCCACCACCAGCCACACGCCGAACGGCAGCCAGATCCGCTCGACCTCGGCCTTGCTCAACCCGGACAGGTCGGCGACGAGCACCGCGCCGAATCCGGCGGCGACCAGCAGGGTGGCCGCCGCCGGCAGCGCCCGGGGGGACGCGGCGACCCGGCGCAGCCCAGCAAGCACGGCGGGCCCCGTGGCGAGTACGAGCGCAGCCAGGTTCGCCCACACGAAGTACCAGTAAGGCCGGCCCAGGGCTGCACTCGCCGCGTAGATGATCCGGATGTACTCGAAGCCGGTAAACCACCAGAACCCGGCCACGGTGAACGCGACCACCACCGCGGCGACACCGGCGCCAGCAAGGAGCGCGGCCCGCCATCGTCGCGTCACGGCCAGCACCGCGAACGGGAGCAGCCCGCCCAGCACCAGCCCGTAGGACAGGTACAGGCAGTACCCGAGCACGACGCCACCGGCGAGCGCGGCGAGGTCGGCTCGCCGCCCGGTGCCGGTGGCGCCTAGCGCGAGCAGCGCGACACCCCAGGCCAGCATCCCGGCGAACATGCCGTCGGCGGAGACCCCCAGCCACACCGCGCCGGGGAACAGCACCCCGAACGGCAGGGCGGCACGCGCGACGTGCTCGGCGCCGAGTGCCTTGAGCGTGACGGCCACCGCGGCGCACGCCGACGCCCCGACGAGCATCACGACGATCCCGGACGGGCCGCCGCCCCCGAGCCCGATCCGATCGAGCCAGACGAACAGCAGGAACACCCCCGGGGGGTGCGCGCCCACGTGCGTGGTCCAGTGCACGGGCTGGTCGGTGAGGATGAAATCGGAGAAGGTACGCACCATCGCCGCGATGTCGGTGACCTTCGGGACGTCGTAGAGGTACTCCTGGTCGCTGGTCAGCCGCGCCACCACACCGCGCTGCCAGCCGTCGACCAGCGCCAGCGACAGCGTCCACACCACCGAGGTGACCCAGGCGAGCACCAGCAGCGGCCGCCAGCCCAGCCGGTGCGCAAGGTCGGGCCCGCGAGCCACTACGAGCACGGCCGTCACGACCGCCAGCGGCGTGCCGGGCCCGAGGTGCGGCGCCCAGCTCGCGAGTAGCGGCGGGAAATCGAGGAAGATGTTCTGACCGCTCCGGGTCAGCTCCCGTCCCACGAGCGCCGCGACCACTACCAGCGCCGCACCCGCCCCGACAGCGGCAAGGTCCCACATCAGGAGACGGCGGCGGGCGGGCGGGGCGGAAACCGTTCGCGTCACCCGGCCAGGATCACAGCATTCGATGCGGCCCGCCCGCGTGGCCTGCCGCCGTCCGCGGAAGGTAACGAGGTGCCGCGCTGCTGACGGTGCGCCCGGCGAACGGCCCCCGCTTGACGCCGACCCCACTGTCAGTAAAGCCTAACCTAGTATGGCCTCGGTGAGGCATGCCTGAGCTGGGGAGGACCGTGGTGCGCGTCGTCGTGTTCGGTTACCTGACCCGGGTGCATCACGCTCAGGTCGACGCCCCGGACACCGGATGACCGGCGCCGTCACCGGGCCCGTGGTGCTGCGGCGCTCCGTACTCGACCAGCGACGCGACCTCACAGTAGCGTCCCTGCTGGCTTCGAGTCACCAGGCGGGCGAGGCGCTGGTCCCGATCCTGATCGGCGTGGTCATCGACGCGGCGGTGACCACCGGGTCGATCACCGAGCTGGCGCTGTGGATCGGGGTGCTCGCGGTCATCTTCGCTGTTCTGTCCACGTCCTTCCGCTTCGCCGCCAGGGCCGCGGAGCGATCGGCCGAGAAGGCGGCACACGACCTGCGGCTGCAACTCACCCACCGGATCCTGGACGCGGGCGGCGGCGCTGAGAGCGGCAGGCTGTCCGGCGAGCTGGTGAACATCGCCACCGGCGACGCCAAACGCGTCGGGGCGATCAACCTGGTCCTGCCGTTCGGCGTGGCGGCGGTAACCGCGCTGCTGGTCAGCGCCGTGGCCCTGCTGCGGGTCTCGGTACCGCTGGGCCTGCTCGTCCTGCTCGGCATGCCACCGGTGCTGATGATCACACACCTCGTCGGGAGACCGCTGGAACGGCGCACCCACCTGGAGCAGGAGCGCGCCGCGCACGCGTCCGGGATGGCCACCGACCTCGTCAGCGGCCTGCGCGTGCTCAAAGGCATCGGCGCCGAGGCCGCCGCGGTCGATCGTTACCGGCGGACCAGCCAGAGCTCGCTGATCGCGACCCTGCGGGCGGCTCGCGCACACGGGGCGCACGACGGCGTGGTGCTCGCGCTCACCGGGGTGTTCATCGCCGTCGTCGCGCTGGTCGGAGGACGGCTCGCCGCGGCGGGTGAGATCAGTATCGGCGGCCTGGTCGCGGCTGTCGGCCTCGCGCTCTTTCTGCTGACCCCACTGTCGATATTCGCATGGTTGAACGGTGAGCTGGCACAGGCCCGGGCCTCGGCCGCCCGCATCGCCACCGTGCTCGGTGCGCCCGCCGCCGTCACCGCCGGCCCCGGGAACCCACCTGATCCGGTCCGCGGTGCGGTGCGGCTGCGCGGTGTGACGCACGGCGAGCTGCGCGACCTCGACCTGAGCATCGACGCGGGCGAGCTGGTCGGCATCGTCGCGGAGTCCTCGGCCGTGGCCGTGGCGTTGCTGCAGTGCCTGTCGCGGGAGGTCGATCCCGCCGCGGGCACCGTGGAGCTCGACGGCGTCCCCCTCACCGACTTCGACCCCGACACCGCCCAGGCCGCGATCCTGGTGGCTGCGCACGACGCCGATCTGTTCGCCGGCACCCTCGCCGAGAACGTCACCGCCGCCCGGGAGGCTGGAACCACCGTGCCCGTTGCGCGGGCGCTGGTCGCCGCCGCGGCCGACGAGGTCGCCACCACCCTGCCCGCAGGCCTGGACACGCCGGTGAGCGAACGTGGCCGGTCCCTGTCGGGAGGTCAGCGCCAGCGGATTGCGCTGGCCCGGGCACTCGCCGCCGACCCGGCGGTACTGGTGCTGCACGACCCCACCACCGCGGTCGACGCCGTCACCGAGGCCCGGATCGCGGGTGCGCTGCGGGAGGTTCGCGGCGACCACACGACGATCGTCGTCGCCACGAGCCCCGCGCTGCTGGCCGTGGCCGACCGGGTCGTCGTGCTCGACGGGACCGGCGTGCGGACCGCCGGGCGGCACGCGGAGCTGGTCGGCACCGATGCCGCCTACCGATCGGCGGTGCTGTCGTGAGCGAGCAGGCAGGCACCTCATCGGCCGCCAGCAGCGACCGGGAGCTCCTGCCGGTGGCGTCGTCGGTCCGGACCCGTGCGGCGGTCGCCGAACTGCTCCGTCCGCGCCGCTGGTTCGCCGTCGGCGCGTTGCTGGTGCTCATCACGGCCACGGGGATGAGCCTGCTCACCGCGCCGCTGCTCGGCCGCATCGTCGACCTGGTGGCAGCCGACGCCGGGCCCGACGAGATCACCGTACCGGCCGTGCTGATCGCCGTGGCCGCGGTGGCAGGCGCTCTGCTGAGCGCCGTCGGGATAGCGATGACTGCCGAGCTCGGCGAGGGGATGCTCGCCCGGCTGCGCGAACGTTTCGTCGAGCGCGCGCTGGGGCTGCCGCTGGAGCAGGTGGAACAGGCCGGCTCCGGTGACCTCACCGCGCGGGTCACCGGCGACGTGTCGGTGGTGGCCGAGGCGGTCCGGGAAGCCGTACCCGAGCTGAGTCGGTCCGGGCTCACCATCGTGCTGACCCTGGTGGCCATGGCTGCGCTGGACTGGCGGTTCCTGCTGGTCGCACTGCTCGCCACGCCGCTCCAGCTGCACACGGCGCGGTGGTATGTGCGTAACGCGATCCCGCTCTACGCCCGGCAGCGGATCGCGGTCGGGGCCCAGCAGCAGCAGCTGCTCGACACCGTCGGCGGCGCGGCCACCGTGCGCGCCTACCGCATCGCCGACGAGCACGTCGCGCTGGTCGCCCGGCGCTCGAGGGCCGCCATCGACCTGGTGCTGCGCGGGATCCGACTGGTCACCCGGTTCTACGCCCGGCTCAACCTGGCCGAGTTCATCGGCCTGTCCGCGGTACTGGTGACCGGGTTCTTCCTGGTCCGGGGGAACGCGGTGAGCGTCGGCACGGCAACCGCAGCGGCGCTGTACTTCCACAACCTGTTCGGCCCGATCAACGTCGCGCTCGCCACCGTCGACGACGCGCTGGCCGCCGCAGCGAGCCTGTCCCGGCTGGTCGGGGTGGCCGACCTGCCGGTCGCCGCCGAACCCGAGCAGGCTGCGACTCCTGCCGACGCCTCGGTGAAGGTGGCCGCGCTCACGCACTCCTACGTGGATCGGAACCCGGTACTGCGCGACATCGACCTCACCGTCGACGCGGGCGAACACGTGGCGTTGGTCGGGGCGAGCGGGGCCGGCAAGACGACGCTGGCCAAGCTCGTCGCCGGGATCCATGTGCCCACGAGCGGATCGATCGCGCTGGGCGGCGTCGGCCTCGACCGGTTGGGGCCAGCCACCGTCCGGCGCACGGTCGCAATGATCACGCAGGAGGTGCATGTCTTCGCCGGCCCGCTGCGGGAGGACCTGCGGCTGGCCCGGCCGGGTGCCATCGACGACGAGCTGGTTGCGGCACTGGAGCTCGTCGGCGCGCGGGAGTGGGCCGACGCCCTCCCCGACGGACTTGCCACCGTGGTCGGGGAAGGGGCGCACCAGCTCACCGTCACGCAGGCCCAGCAGCTCGCGCTGGCGCGCCTCGTCCTCACCGACCGACCGATCTCGATCCTCGACGAGGCCACGGCCGAGGCGGGCAGCGCGGGCGCCAGGGTGTTGGAGGCGTCCGCCGCCGCCGCCCTGACCGGGCGGACCGCGCTCGTGGTGACCCACCGGCTGACCCAGGCCGCAACCGCAGACCGGGTGATCGTCCTTGACCGCGGCCGGATCGTGGAGGACGGCAGCCACGACGAGCTGGTCGCGGCGGACGGGCGGTACGCCGCGCTGTGGGCAGCCTGGTCCGATACCCGGATGCGCGGCGGCAGGCATCCAGGATCGGACTGAGATCGGTTCGACGTGCAGGCGCCTACGCGGTCAGTCGGCGGTCCGGGTCTCGGCGCGGGCCCGCTCGTCGCGCTCCATGGCGACGACGAGGCTGCGCGGCCGCATGTCGGTCCAGTTCTGCTCGACGTGGTCCAGGCACTCCTGCCGTGTCGCCGGTCCGTGCGCGACGGTCCAGCCGGCCGGGACGGGCACGAACGTGGGCCACAGGCAGTACTGGCCCTCGTCGTTGACCAGTGCGTGGAAGGTGCCGTTCTCGTCGTCGAACGGGTTCGTGGACATCGCTTCGCTCCTACGACTCGGGATGGGGGCAGGTCGTCAGAACCGGGTGGCGGAGTCCGCCAGGTACGCGGTGCACGGCGCCGCCGACCGGGTCGCGATCGAGGTGACGATCTCGCCGCTGCGCACCGCGATGTTGGACAGCAGCGTCGAGGAGATCCCGTGCGTGTGCTCGGTGGCTCCCTGCACGTAGATACCGGCCGTCAGACCGACGTCGGTGACCACGCGGTAGTCCCGCTGGATCGCCAGCCGCCCCTCAGCGTCCCGGCGGCACCGTCTGACCAGCTCACCGAGCAGCCGTCCGGGGTCGGACGGCCGGTACCCGGTGGCGTAGACGACGACGTCGGCGGTCAACACCTCGCGACTGCCGTCGACCATCGACTCGACGGCGAGCTCGACGCGGCCGTCCACCTCCACGGCGTCGGCGACCCGGCTGACGTTGAGCAGGCGCAGCCGCTCCCGGCCGCTGACCTTCTCGTGGTAGTGCCGCCGGTACAGCGTGTTTATCAGATCCGGGTCGACGACCGAGTAGTTGGTGTTGGCGTGGTAGCCGAGGATGAGGTCCTTGACCTCGGTCGGGGCGCGGAAGAACTCGTCGACCGCACCCGGGTCGAAGACCCGGTTGGCGAACGAGCTGTCGTCGGCCGGGCTGTAGCCGTAGCGGGCGAAGACCGCGCAGACCTCGGCCTCGGGGAACCTGCGGTGCAGGTAGTCGACGGTCTCCGCGGCGCTCTGCCCGGCCCCGACCACGATGAGACGCTGCGGATCGGTGACCGTCTCGATGCGGGTGAGCAGGTCGCTGCTGTGCCACATCCGGTCCCCGGTGCAGATGCCGTCCGGCACGCGCGGCGCCAGGCCGGCGGCGAGCACGACGTTGCTGGCGCGCAGGGCCTCGCCGCGCGCGGTGAGCACGTCGAGCAGCCCCGGCTCCCCCACCACCGGCGCGATGCGCACGACCTCCGTGTCGTAGTCCACGCAGTCGGCGAAGCCGGCGGCCGCCCACTCGAGGTAGTCGTGGAACTCCAGGCGGGTCGGGAAGGCGCTGCCGTAGTTGATGAAGTCGACGAGCCTGCCGCGCTCGTACAGGTAGGACAGGAACCCGTAGGGACTGGCTGGGTTACGCAGCGTCACGAGATCCTTGAGGTACGACACCTGCATCGTGGCGTCCTCGAGCAGCATCCCGCGGTGCCAGCCGAAACGTTCCTGCCGCTCGACGAACCGGGCGGTGAGCTGCCGACCGCGCGCGTTGTGTTCGGCGACGGCGATGGCGAGCCCCAGGTTCGAGGGACCGAAGCCGACGCCGACCAGGTCGTGGATGGTGGGGTCGCGCCCGCTGGCCGGTCCCGCCTGCATCATGACCTCTCCTCCCGGCCACCCTCCGTGGTGCGGCGTGGGTAGCTTTACCGAAAGGCAGGCTAACCACAAGTGGTGAGGGCCGGTGTTACCCTGCGGCGTGTGCCGGACAGCACGAGCAGCACCGACGAGCTCAACGCCGTCGCCGACCACCTCTACGGGTTGCGGCCCGACGAGTTCGTAGCGGCCCGTGACCATGCCGTCAGCACGGCCCGCGAGCGCGGAGACCGCGAGCTGGCACTCGCGATCGCTCGGCTGCGCAGGCCCACCCGCGCGGCCTGGCTGGCCAACCTGCTCGCGCAGCAGCGCCCCGGGGAGCTCGACGGGCTGCTCGCCCTGGCGGGTGACCTCGCCGCCGCACAGCGGACACTCGACGGGGGTGCGCTGCGGACCCTGTCGTCGCAGCGCCACCGGCTCGTCGCCGCGATGGCCCGGGAGGCGGGGCGGCTGGCCGAGCAGGCGGGTGAGTCCCCCACCGAGCACGTGCTGCGCGAGCTGCAGGCCATCCTGGAAGCGGCGCTCGCCGACACGGCCGTCGCCGCCGAGGTCCGGTCGGGCCGGCTGACCCGCACGGTCACCTACAGCGGCTTCGGGCCCAGCGCCGATTCGGGTGCGGCACCGATCCCCGCCCCCCGGGACCCACCCGAGCGCACCACCACCGCCGCGCAGGACCGGGAACGCGCCGATCGGGAGCAGGAACGCGCGGAACGCGAACGCGAGCTGGCGGCCGCCGAGCAGGAGGAGGCCACGGCGCGGACCCGCCAGGAGGTCGACGAGGCGGCGCGCGCGGACGCCGAGGCCGCCCACACCACCGCCCGCGAGCGGGTCGTCGAGCTGACCGCCGCGCTCGCGGCCGCCCGGGAGGACGAGCGCAGCACCGCCGCGGCGGCCCGAACGGCCGCGACCGCCGCGAAGGAGTCGGCCCGGGCCGCGAGCGCCGCCGCCACCCGCACCGCGCGGGCCCGCGCCCGCCGTGCGGAGTGCACTCCAGGCTGACCGACGGTCTCACGGTCAGCTGCGGCGGGAGACCAGCAGCCCGATCACGTTCAGCGCGCCCCAGCCCACCCCGACGCCGATCGCCTTGCGCTTGGCGGCCGGGTCAGCGTTGGGCGAGACGGCGAAGGTGAGCGCGTCGCCGAGGTCGGCGGCGATCCGAGCGCCGATCGCCAGCCGCAGCGCCGGACCTTCGGGCGCCACCGCCATCGCCAGGCCGTTGGCCACGTCCCGCACCCCGATCGCGCGCACCAGAACCGACACCGGCACCGGCGGCTCGTCCCCGGACAGCCCCGCGGGCTTCGCGAAGATCGCCGGCTTGACCAGCGTGGACAGGCCGTAGACGGCGGTGAGCACGCCGAGCGTGCGGGGCAACCAGGTCATGGCCGAGATCCTGGCAGCAACGCCCGTCACCCGCGCGCGAGAACAGGAATGTCGACCCCTCCGATCTCGATCACGCCCGCGCGGCCACCGCGATGCCGGGAATGCCCTTGAGCTCGCCGAGCAGCGCCGAGGAGACCGTGACCGAGAACCGGTCGTCGATCGCGAGAGCCGTCTCGCGATCCCGGTAACAGAGCACCAGGGTAAGCGGGGTGTCCCCGACGTGCGCCACGAGCGCGGCCTTGAGCTCCGAGACCGTGGAGTGGTCGAGCCGCAGCGCGTCGGCCTTCAGCACGAGCGGCGGCACCAGACCCGGGTTGGCCTGGGCGTCGGCGATGTCGAGGGGGACGACTCCGGAGGCGAAGACCGACATCCGGTCCTCGCGCCAGGTGACCCGACCTTTGACCGCCACCGCCGAGTCCGGCACGAGATCCTCGTGCATCGCGAGGTAGGACTTGGCGAAGAACAGCACCTCCATGGCGGCGTCGAGGTCCTCGACGGTGACGATGGCCCAGGGCTCACCCTTCTTGTTCACCCGGCGGTCGACCGAGGAGATCATGCCGGCGATGACCACCTCGCCCTCCTTCGGCGCGTCGTCGATCAACGCGGCGATGGGCTGGGGCGCGTGCTTGCGCAGGATCCGCTCGGTTCCGTCGAGCGGGTGTGCGGAGACATAGAGCCCGAGCATCTCGCGTTCGTAGGCGAGCAGCTGCTTGCGTGGCCAGTCCTCCCCGTCAATCTTCAGGTGTGCGAGCGGTGAGGTCTCGGCCGGGGCGGGCTCGTCGCCCATGCCACCGAACAGGTCGAACTGCCCGGCCGCCTCGTGCCGTTTGAGGTTGGTGACCGCGTCGACCGCGTCCTCGTGCACCAGCAGCAGCGCGCGGCGCGGTTGCCCGAACGAGTCGAAGGCACCGGCCTTGATGAGCGACTCGATGGTGCGCTTGTTGCAGCACACGAGCTCGGCCTTCTCCAGGAAGTCGGCGAACGACGCGAAGCGCCCCTTCTCCCGACGCGTCCTGATGATCGACTCGACCACGTTGACGCCCACGTTGCGGACCGCGCCGAGACCGAAGCGGATGTCGCTGCCGACCGCGGAGAACCACAGGTCGGAGTCGTTCACGTCCAGCGGCAGCACCTTGATGCCCATGCGGCGGCACTCGGCCAGATAGACCGCGGACTTGTCCTTGTTGTCGCCGATCGAGGTCAGCTGGGCGGCCATGAACTCGGTCGGGTAGTTCGCCTTCAGGTAGGCCGTCCAGTACGACACCAACCCGTAGCCGGCGGTATGGGACTTGTTGAAGGCGTATCCGGCGAAGGGGAGCATGACGTCCCAGAGGGTCTGACACGCCTCCGCCGAGATGCCCCGGCCGGTCATCCCGGCACGGAACCGCTCGAACTCCTTCTCGATGATCTCCTTCTTCTTCTTGCCCATCGCGCGGCGCAGCAGGTCGGCCTGCCCGAGGGTGTATCCGGCCAGCTGCTGCGCGATGGCCATCACCTGCTCCTGGTACACCAGCAGGTGATAGGTCTCGCCCAGGATCGGCTCCAGCGCCTCTTTCAGCTCCGGGTGGATCGGCGTGATCTTCTGCCGGCCGTTGGAGCGCTCGGCGTAGTCGATGTGGGCGTTGGCCGCCATCGGCCCCGGACGGTACAGCGCCAGGACGGCGGCGATGTCCCCGAAGTGCTTGGGAGCCATCGCCTTGAGCAGCGACCGCATCGCCCCGCCGTCGAGCTGGAACACCCCGAGCGTCTCACCGCGGGACAGCAGCTCGTAGGTCAGCGCGTCGTCGAGCGCCAGGTTGGCCAGGTCGATCTCCTTCCCGTGGTTCGCCGCGACCGCCTTCACCGTGTCGTCGACGACGGTGAGCGTCCGCAGCCCGAGGAAGTCCATCTTCAGCAGGCCGATCTCCTCACAGGAGGGGAAGTCCCACCCCGTGATGACCGAGCCGTCCTCGCGTTGCCACAGCGGGATCACGTCCAGCAGCGGCTCCGCGGACAGGATCACCGCACACGCGTGCACACCGGCGTTGCGGACCAGGCCCTCCAGCCCCCGCGCGGTCTCCATGATCTTCCCGACCTCGGGGTCGGTCTCGGCCAGCGTGCGGACCTCGGCGGCTTCGGCGTACCGCTCGTGCGCGGCGTCGAAGATCCCGGCCAGCGGGATGTCCTTGGCCGCGATCGGCGGCGGCAGCGCCTTGGAGATGCGGTCGGCGATCGAGAAGCCGGGCTGGCCGTGGATGACCCGGGCGGCGTCCTTGATCGCCGCCTTCGTCTTGATCGTGCCGAACGTGATGACCTGGGCGACGTTCTCCTCGCCCCACTTCTCCACGGTGTAGCGCATCACCTCCCCGCGCCGGCGCTCGTCGAAATCCAGGTCGATGTCCGGAGGGCTGACCCGCTCGGGGTTGAGGAACCGCTCGAAGATCAGGGAATGCTCGATCGGGTCGAGGTCGGTGATCTGCAGGATGTAGGCGACGAGCGAGCCGGTGGCCGACCCGCGGCCCGGACCCACCGCGATCTTCTGCGACCGCGCCCACCGCACGAGGTCGCCGACCACCAGGAAGTATCCCGGAAAGCCCATCTTCGAGATCACGCTCAGCTCGATCTCGATGCGTTCCTGGTACTCGGCGCTCAGCCCGTTCGGAAACCGCAGCGGGGCGTGCTCTTCGACCTCCGCGCGCAGCAGGTCGTCCTCGGTCTCACCGGGTTTCAGCGGGAACCGGGGCATCCGGTCGACCTCGGCGAAGACCTCGTCGTAGGACTCGACACGTTCGGCCACGAGCAGGGTGTTTCCCGCCGCTTCCGGGACCTCCTTGTCCCAGTACTCGCGCATCTCCGCGGCGCTTTTGAGGTAGTAGCCGTCACCGTCGAACTTGAACCTGTTCGGGTCGTCGAGCGTCTTCCCCGCCTGCACGCAGAGCAACGCTGAATGCGACGCTGCCGCGTCCTGCGTCACGTAATGCGAGTCGTTCGTCGCGAGCGGCGGCAGCCCGAGCTTCCGGGCGATGTCGAGCAGCCCGTCCCGAACCGACTTCTCGATGGCCAGGCCATGATCCATCAGCTCCAGGAAGAAGTTCTCCTTCCCGAAGATGTCGCGGTAGTCACTCGCCGCCTGCAACGCCGCCTCGCGCTGCCCGAGGCGGAGCCTGGTCTGCACCTCACCGGACGGGCAGCCGGTGGTGGCGATGATCCCGTCTGCGTGGTCGGCTATCAGCTCCCGGTCCATGCGCGGCTTGCGGTAGTAGCCCTGGAACGACGCCAGGCTGGACAGCCTGAACAGGTTCCGCAGCCCCGTCGCGGTGCGCGCGACCATCGTCATGTGCGTGTAGGCACCGGCGCCCGAGACGTCGCCGCCCTCGCCGTACTCGTCCGTCCCGCGCTGTGCGGCCTGCCCCCAGAACACCGGCTTCTTGTGAAAGCGACTGCCCGGCGCCAGATAGGACTCTATACCGATAATCGGCTTCACGCCGCTCTTTTCCGAGCGGCGATAGAAGTCCGCCGATCCGTACATGTTCCCGTGGTCCGTCATCGCCACTGCGGGCATACCGAGGCGCTCCACCTCGTCAAAGAGCGCATCTACCTTCGCCGCACCGTCCAACATGGAATACTCGGTATGAACATGCAGATGGACAAATGAATCCGCCACAGTACCTCTTTCTCTCGCGCGCTGACGGATGTTCTACCAGGTCTCCGGCACGCGACCCAGCCAACGAGCTACCCGCATCGGGGAGCGTGACCGCACCGTCGCCCAGAGGTCAAGATCCACTTCTCTTCCGCCGGCCCGCCTCGGACATCGCCAGGATGAACCCTCGCACCGACAAGATCGGCACCCGCGGTCAGGACAGCGCGGCCAGGGCGCGGGCCACGTCGTCCTCGGTGTTGTAGAGATGAAAAGACAGCCGCGCCGCTCCAGCGCGGGCGCTCGCCACCACGCCCGCAGCCGCGAGTCGCTCCACGGCGTCCGGCCGGTGTACCGAGACGATCGCCGACCCGGCCGGCTCCAT
The DNA here is from genome assembly GCA_038257875.1 of Mycobacteriales bacterium. GTDB lineage: Bacteria > Actinomycetota > Actinomycetes > Mycobacteriales > Pseudonocardiaceae > Pseudonocardia. The sequence goes on along the minus strand of JBBSQN010000049.1, from coordinate 17,698 downwards.
CCCCAGCCCGGCCCGCAGGGCGTCCGCGAGCTTGGTGCAGTGCGCGTGCACCCCGGCCCGGTCCAGGCCGGCCAGCCAGGGCAGGGCCACCGCGGCTCCGAGGTGGCAGAGCCAGGCCGGGGAGATGTCGAGGGCGCGGGCGTCCGGGGCGAGCCGAAGCGGCAGCCCGTAGATGCTCGACCACGGGTCCTCCCCCGCATACCACCCGGCCAGGTGCGGCACGAGCTCCAGCGCGGGACTCACCGCCATCCACGCGGCGCCTCGCGGGCTGAACAGCCACTTGTAGGAGCTGCCGACCACCACGTCGGCCCACCCGAGGTCGGCCTCGAACCAGCCGAGCGACTGGGTCGCGTCCAGCAGCACTTGCGTGCCGGCGGTCTGGGCCGCGCGCAGGGCGTCGAGGTCCACGATCCGCCCGTCGGCCGACTGCACGACGCTCACCGCGACGAGGTCGTACTCGGCGGCCCGCTCCCCCAGCTCCTCGAGCTCGACCTCGACGACGCTCACCCCGCGCCCGGCCTGCGCCGCGAACGGGAAGCTGACGCTGGTGAAGTCGCCGCTCGCGACGAGGACACGCGCCCCGTCGGGCAGGCTCGCCGCCACCAGACCCACCAGACCGGAGGTGGCCGATCCGATCACGACGCGGTCCGCCCCGACCCCGACCAGCTCACCGAACGCGGCCCGCGCGACCGAGACCGAGGCGTCGAAGTCGGTGGGCAGGCCGGTCCCGGCCCGCCAGTCGCGCACCGCGTAGGCCACCGCCTCCCCCACGGCAACCGAGGGGATCCCGATGGCTGCGGTGTTCAGGTAGCCGTCGGGAACATCGAACTGCTGGCCGAATGCCGTACGCACAACCGGAACCCTACGACGGCCCGGTTGGCCCGACGCGGCAGCACCCTCAGGACGGACGAACCGGCTGACGGCCACTAAAGATCATTTCGGCGGCAATGCGGCCCATGCGAACATGGCACCATAGGCCCGTGACAGCGAACCTCCAGCAGCCGGCCCTCATCCTCTGGGACATAGACCACACGTTGCTTGCCATCGACGGTGTCAGCCGTGAGCTCTACGAGATCGCGTTTGCGGAGGTAGTCGAGCAACCGCTGCATAAAATGGCTGAGATGAGCGGTCGGACCGAACAGGCGATCGTCATCGAAACCCTGGATCTGAACGGTGTTTCGAACCCCGAGAGCAAACTCGACGACTTCTACGAAGCGCTTGCCAAAGCCGCCGACCAGTTGCGTACGCGCATGCACACAGTCGGTCGTCAACTACCCGGTGCCGTCGAGGCACTCGCAGCACTGACGGACCGCGGTGCCGTGCAGACCGTCGTGACCGGAAATATCAGACCGCTCGCCGAGGCAAAACTCGAGATCTTCGATCTTTCGGAATACTTAGACCTCGAGATCGGCGGCTACGGTTCAGAAGCCGACACCCGTCCGCCGCTCATCCGCCAGGCCTGGCAGCGCACGCAGCGCAAGTACGGCCGAACTTTCGAGTCGGACCGGATAGCGGTTATCGGAGACACCCATCGTGACGTGGCTGGTGCGCGCGAGGTGGGGGTTCGCGCCATCGGTGTGGCGACCGGTAACAGTACAGCGGACGAACTCATTGCAGCTCACGCCGATACCGTCCTCCTCGACTTGGCCGACACCGAGGCGGTCCTCCGCGCTATTTACCACTAGCTTACCCAGGTATTGCATCCACCGTCTGACACCAAACTATAATCCTCGCTTATCTTCTAAAAACTCGACTGAAATTCCACTCGGGTCTTTGATGAAGAAGTATGTTATGCCCGTCCTACCCGCCTGGATCTCGACATTCGATGCCAATCCGCGGTCTTCAACAAATTTCTTAGCCTCGTGCACTGAATCAACCTTCAGCGCGAAGTGCTTAATACCAATCCGCGGCAAATCCGTTGCCAGAGATTCCGAAGTCCTGGGCGCAGACGTCTGTTCCCTGTACCAGAAAATCTCCAGATAGTTGTCCGCAAGCTTGAGATGTGCAATCTCCAGCGCGCCGTCCGGATCCTTCCAGTGCAATACGACTTTGAATCCGAAATTCTTGTAGAACTGAATAGATTCTGCCATATGGGTCGCACTGATGGCGGCGTGGTGAATAGTAAAATCCACTGACTGCTCCCTGTGCATCTTCGTCGGTCAAACTAGAGGTCTTGGAGGCAGTCGATACCACGGGTCGAGGTTAGGCTCTCAGCCAGGCACACTGCCGCTAACCCTCGGTCCGCGGCTGCATCCCAAGTCATGCTGTTTACTTCGTCGAGCGAAAGTATCGGTAAGATTGGCCAATTGCACCTGTCGGTCCCGCGCGAAATATTTTCCGACTTAAGCCTGGGCTTTCACAAACACCTTTGCCCGGTCCACGAACTCCTGCACAGCCGGCATCTTGACGTGTGGCATTAGCAACTGGGAGAGGTTACGAATACGAGCAACACTGAGGATCGAGTTCAGGTCTTCGGCCAGATTGATTGCCTCCATACCCCGGCTGGCGGCGGCGTCCAGGTCACGCTGCGGTCCCGGCCGAGTCAGGGTTTCGGCTAAGCCTGCGAGGTAACCCTGGCGACCACGGGGAAGCGAATCATCAAAAGTGGCGAGACCGTCTTCGAATATAGCTACCGCTTCCCCGTTGCGCCCCAATTGTCGCAGACAGTTGCCAGCCTCGGCTGTCATATTAGCCGGATTCACCCAATACAGCCATGAAGGCTCGGTCGCTGGCGCTAAGAAATCATTTTGTGTGCGCGCCTTGGAGATCGCCATGATGCAGCTTGAGGCATCACCAAGGGTTGCGAAAGCGTAAGCCTGTCGATTGTATAGTACTGCCAGCATATTCGGCGTATGGCAGCCACGTGTACCAGTGACTGCACTCTCGATGAGCGTCACAGCCGCTGCCGGCTGCCCCTGTCGCGCAGCTTGTTCAGCCATACATCCGAGGATATGTGCCGCCAATAACTGGTCACCAGCGCTGTGCGCCGCACGTAAGGCAGCAATGTAATAACGCTGTGCCAACCCATGCTGACCGGCGTCATACGCAGCCCAGCCAACAAGCTGCCCGAGTTCGGCCAACGCGATGTGCAACCTGCGGCTGATCCGCTCGTCATAGGATGCCTTAACGAGCAGCCCGGCAACCCAGTCGAACTGGTGTTGCGCCTGTGAAAGCACGCTGCCACCACCAGCCACATCATCCATCCTGCGAAGCTCAACAGTCATAGCCGCGAGCTGATCGACCAGCCTCGTCGAGATGCGACGCCCGGACAGCCCAGATATCAGTGGTCCAGGCTCGTGTATCAACCACTGATGCGCCGGCGAAGTCAAAACAGCCCCGGTCAAGAACACGAAGCCTCGACGCTTCACCAGGCCACCACCATCCTTCAGCACAGCTGCCACTTCAATAGTACCCCGAGAACTCCAGGGCGCCACAAGAACTGGATCATTTTCAGGATCGCCAGCATACCCGTCACTCAAACTTGATCCCGACGACACACCAGTCAACTGCGATCCAACTGACGACACTACTGTCAACCGCGCTGTGTCCCCTGGCAACCGAAACCACAACAACTCCGCCGGTATCCGCAACGTCCGCGCCCAATACACCAACGTATCCAGGTTACGGATCGGCTGCCCAGACTCGATCCGACTGATTTGAGCCTGGGTAAGGCCCAGCCACTGACCGAGCAACCGTTGGGAGATACCGCTCAGTCCGTAAACCGACTGGTGATGCGGATGCAACCGGTAGGCACGAGCCACTCGCCCCATGTGTTGCCGCATGAAAGCATCACGCAGCGGCTCGGTCTGCCAGAACTCAGCAGGCACCTCAGGCGGGACGATGAGCTTGTCACGGGACGCACGCACACAACGGGCACACTGATACTCGGTGTTGTCCGCAGCCAGCCGCGTACCACAACCACAGTGCCGCTGACCAACACACGACGAACCCATCACACGACTCCCATCCATGAGGCTTATTCAGCGATCTTGATCGGAGGCGTATCTCCGCAGCTCAACCGCGGTCTTACAAGATCCACACAACTCTCCTGAATAACCCTCCATATTCCAGAAACGTCCAGATAGTGTAACGGAACCGCTCAGACGGCCATCAACCGGCTAACCAACGACACCCTCACCCTACAGCGAGGCATACACCGGACGTATACATCAGACACACCGATGTATACCCGATATGCCGACGTACCCTCCGATACATTTTTGATCATCAACTTAAGCACGCCTGTCCGCTTTAGTGATCTTCCACGGCCCCAGGGTCGGGACGCAGGAGCTACCGCGGGTGTGGTCGGTGCGCTGGTCAGTCGGCTCTCATGCTCACCCCCCGGAGCGTTGAGATCTCTCGACTGACGAGCAGTGGTCCCGAACCACGCTCGTATCCCTGGCACGGTAGCTCGCCCCGGCCCTGGGTGCCGTCCCATACCAGCACGATGAGCACGACCACGATCTCGATGAGGACCGGGTACTCCCGGGCCCATCGACTCGACCAGCAGTGGATCATTGGAGGACTGACGTGAGTGGCGAGCCATGAGCCGGGGCGGGAGAAGACCGACGACAAGACCAGTCGGATGGGTGTTCCTAGAACGCCAGCATGACGACGGGTTCACGATCCGATGGCGACGTGGTGAACCAGTGGCCTACGTACTGGCCGGTCAGCGGCTAGGCGACCACACCACGACAGACGGTGTCCTGGACACCATCCCGGTCACATCGAAAGGCTGGACCGACTTCACCGACATCCGGATGCTGGGACAACGGTGGATGCAACAACGGTAAACAGCGCGACAACCGATCACGCGCAAACTCCAGATCAGGTCTGTCGCTTGCCGCGATGAGTCGTCGATCAGATACCGAAGATGGAGCGCAAAGCATGCGAGATGGGACCACGATCCGAAGGCGAAAGCTCGCCCGGCATCTGCGGAAGTTGCGGCAGAAAGCCGGGCTGACCCTCGAAGTGGCGGCGCCGCTGCTCGACTGGTCACCGAGCAAGCTCAGCCGGATCGAGAACGCCCACCAAAGCGTCGACGTCCACAGCGTGCGCGGCATGCTCGATCTCTACGACGTCGGCGGCGACCGCTGGACCGAGCTCATCGACCTCACCCGCGCAGCCCGCCAACGCGGCTGGTGGCGAGACCACGGACTCGACGACCGCGGCTACATCCCCCTGGAAGCCGAGGCCACCACAGTCCGCGACTACACCATCGCGCATGTTCCCGACCTCCTGCAAACCGCCGACTACACCCGCGCACTGCTCCGGTCATCACTGCGCCGACGCTCCACCGAGACACTGGAACGGACCGTCACCGTGCAGAGGATCCGACAGGAACGACTGACCTCCGACGAGCAGCCACTCCACCTGATGACCCTCATCGAGGAGTCGGCGCTCCACCGACCCTGCGGAGGACCGAAAATCATGAAAGCCCAGCTGAGACACATCATCGACACGGCCGCGCTGGACTCGGTCACGCTCCAGGTACTGCCGACAAGCGCAGCTGCGCACCCGGGAAGGGACAGCGCGTTCACGCTGCTCAGCTACGACGAACTGGGGGAACCAGACATCGCCTACGTCGAACACCTGCTGGGCTCGGCCACCATCGAGAACGAAGCCGACGTCGCCACAGCGAAGCTGGTCTTCGACCACCTCCGCTCACAAGCCCTCAGCCCAGCCGACTCCATCGATCTCGTTGAACAGGTGGCCACACAGCTCCAGGTTTCGAGACCATGAGAAAAGTGCCCGAGACCCACGCCCCCAACGCTCACGCCCAGGATCATATCTCGATCATGATGCCTGGTCGAGCATCGCTCCACCACCGGCCAGCGCGACGGTACGGGATTCGGGTAACGCACCCGCGATCCTCAGGACTCGGATGTGCAGCAGCTCGAGCGGCATCTACGCAGCCGACCGCGCGGCGTCGATGAGGGGAGCCCAGGCGTCGCGCACCCAGCGCGGCAGATACAGCCGGTCCCACACCCTGACCAGCTCCCGTCCATCGACGAGAGTGCGCACGTCGTTGAGGTCACCTTCACGCAGGACGACCTCGTAGAGCCAACGCCGCCCGTCCGGGCTTCCGCTATCCCACTCCACACGCTGTGGGTCAGGCTCGGACCAAGTAGAGCCGCAACGGCAGTCGTACGACGCCGCTGGTCGGGCCCCGTAGCTCCTCAAGTGAGCGCGGCAGTTCGACGTCCCGCACCCAGCCAGGACGGGACTCGCGCAGCTCACCAGTCACCACACCAGGATAGATCCAGCGGCGGAACAGTCGTCAAACGACACGACCCCCACGACGGCCAGGCCGGGGGATTATCGCGTTCTGACCAGCTCGGCCAGGTGGTCGACGGCGCCGTCGCGGGCGATCTCGGTGCGCTCGCCGCTGCGGCGGTCCTTCACCTCGATCACCCCGTTCACCAGCCCGCGGCCGACCACGACGATCGTCGGGACGCCGATCAGCTCGGCGTCGGCGAACTTCACCCCCGGTGAGGACTTACGGTCGTCGAACAACACCCGCAGCCCAGCTGCGGTCAGCTCGGCGGCCAGCTGCTCCCCGCCCGCAGCGATCTCCTCAGTCTTGCCGGCGATCACCACGTGCACGTCGGCGGGCGCGACGACCCGCGGCCAGATCAGGCCTGCGTCGTCGTGGCTCTGCTCGGCGATCACAGCGACGAGCCGGGACACCCCGATGCCGTAGGAGCCCATGGTGATGCGGATCGGCTTGCTGTCGGGGCCGAGCGCGTCGAGCGCGGCCGCGTCGGAGTACTTGCGGCCGAGCTGGAAGACGTGGCCGATCTCGATCCCGCGCGCCGCCTCGAGCGGGCCGGACCCGTCCGGCGACGGATCCCCGTGCCGCACCTCGGCGGCCTCGATGGTGCCGTCGGGGGTGAAGTCCCGGCCGCAGACCAGGTCGACGACGTGGTGGTCGGGCTTGTCGGCGCCGGTGACCCAGGCCGTGCCGCGCACGATCCGCGGGTCGACGAGGTAGCGCACTCCGTTGGCGGCCAGCGCGGGCGGGCCGATGTAGCCCTTGACCAGGAACGGGTGCCGCGCGAAATCCGCCTCGTCGAGCAGCGCGACCTCGGCGGGCTCCAGCGAGGCCTCCAGCCGCTTCATGTCGACCTCGCGGTCGCCGGGGACGCCGACGCCGAGCAGCGTCCACTCCCCCGACCCCGGGCGGCGGGTCTTGACGAGCACGTTCTTGAGCGTGTCGGCCGCGGTGAACCTCCGTCCGAGGTCCGCGTCGTTCAGGAAGGCGACCAGCGAGTCGATCGTCGGGGTGTCCGGGGTGTGGTGCGCCTGCGCCGCGGGCAGGGCGTCGACGGGGCGTTCGGGCGGCGCGGGCGTGGTGACGGCCTCTACGTTCGCGGCGTAGCCGCCGGGGCTGCGCACGAACGTGTCCTCACCGGTGGGCGCGAGCGCCAGGAACTCCTCCGACGCCGAGCCGCCCATGGCCCCCGACGTGGCCGCGACGATCACGTACCGCAGGCTGAGCCGTTCGAAGATCCTGACGTAGGCCTCGCGGTGGAGCCGGTAGGACTCGGCGAGCCCCGTGTCGGTCAGGTCGAAGGAGTAGGAGTCCTTCATGAGGAACTCACGGCCGCGCAGGATGCCCGCGCGCGGGCGCGCCTCGTCGCGGTACTTGTTCTGGATCTGGTAGAGCATCACCGGGAAGTCCTTGTAGGACGCATACTCGCCCTTGACGACCTGGGTGAACAGCTCCTCGTGGGTGGGGCCGAGCAGGTAGTCCGCGCCCCGGCGGTCCTTGAGCCGGAACAGGTTCGGGCCGTACTCGGTCCAGCGGCCCGTCGCCTCGTAGGGCTCACGAGGCAGCAACGCGGGAAACTGGATCTCCTGGGCGCCGATGGCGTCCATCTCCTCGCGCACCACCTGCTCGACGGCGCGCAGCACCCGCAGCCCCAGCGGCAGCCAGGAGTAGATCCCCGGCGCGACGCGGCGGACGTAGCCGGCGCGGACGAGCAGCTTGTGGCTCGGTACCTCCGCGTCGGCCGGGTCATCACGCAGGGTCCGCAAGAACAACGACGACATCCGGGTCAACACCCTACGAAGGGTAGCGACGGGCCGCAGCCGACGTCACGGCGGTTACCGCTCCCGCCCGAGCAGGTGCCGGTTGACCGCGCGGACCTCCCCGGCGAGCTCCGGCACCTCGACGACCTCGACCCCGGCGGCGCGCAGCAGCTCCGCGCCCTCGCAGTCCACGAAGACCGCCGGCTCCCGCCAGGCGAACACCACGCGCCCGATCCCCGCGGCCAGGATCAGCTCCGTGCAGGTACGCGGGCGGGACGCGCGGGCGCTGCACGGCTCCAGCGAGCTGTAGATCGTGGTACCCGGCGCGGCCCGCCAGCCCGCTTCCGCGCCGAGGTCGGCGAGGGCGGCCTCCTCGGCGTGGTCGTGCGGGTCGTCTCGGCGCGAGTACCCCTCGGCGAGAACCGTCCCGTCGGCATCGGCGATCAACGCGCCTACCGAGAACGCGGTGCGCGACGGCGGGCAGCGCCACGACAGCTCGATCGCCGCCACCAGCAGAATGCGGTCAATCTCGCGCAGTTCAGCCATCGGTTCCTCCCAGCAGATAGCGCAGCAGGACCAGGTCGCCCATCCGGCGCACCTCGGCCAGCCGCATCCGGTGCCGCGCGTCGTGCGGGAAGCGCCCGGGCCCGACGAACGGGGGTGCCTCGACGCTGCCGACGAAGAACGGCGCGAGGACGAGGTGGAGCTCGGCAACCAGATCCTCGACGAGGAACTGCGTGTGCACCGCGGTTCCGCCCTCGACCAGCAGCCGCCGGACCCCGCGTCCGTGCAGGTCGGCCACGACGCGCCGCAGGTCGAGCGGTGCTCCCGCACCGACGACCGTGGCGACTCCACCCAGCCGTACCCGCGCCGCCGCGACGGCACCGGTCGGCACGTAGACGATCTTCTCGCTGACCCCGGTGCCGAAGAACCTCGCCGCCGGGTCCAGCCGGCCGCTCCCGCTGAGCGTCACCTTGAGCGGATCGGCTTCCCGGCCTGCTGCCACCCGGGCAGCCCGTCGCTGCGCGGACCGGATGAGCAGGCGCGGGTCGTCGCGGCGGATCGCCCCGGCGCCGACGAGGATCGCGTCGACCCCGGCCCGGACCTCGTCGACCCGGTCGAGGTCGGCGTCGTCGGACAGCAGCAGTCGCTGCGGCGACCCGTCGTCGATGCGGCCGTCCACCGACATGGCGACGGACAGCAGGACATACGGGCGGTCGGTCACGCTCGGCTCCCTGGTCGCGATGCGGTGATCCTGCCCGAGCGAGCCACCCGGATAGTCTCCCGCGGTGCTCGTGCTGCTCCCGCCCTCGGAGACCAAACTCGACGGCGGCAACGGGCCACCACTGCGGCCAGCGGCACTGTCACATCCCGAGCTAGACCCGCTCCGCCACGACCTGGTGGACGAGCTCGTCGGGCTCGCCGGCGACGTGGACGCGAGCCGGGCGGCGCTCGGACTCTCCCCGAAACAGGACGGCGAGATCACGCGCAACGCGGCGCTGCGGAGTGCTCCGACCATGCCCGCACTGTGCCGTTACACCGGTGTGCTCTACGACGCCCTCGACGTAGCCTCGCTGCGCGGGGCCGCGATGGGGCGGGCTCGCGCCCGGCTCGCCGTCGGCTCGGCGCTGTTCGGCCTGCTCCGCGCTTACGACCCGGTACCCGCCTACCGGCTCTCGGCGGGCTCATCGCTGCCCGGACGCCCGACGCTCGCCGCGCGGTGGAAGCCCGTCCTGGAGCCGGTGCTCGCCGCGCTCGCGGCCGAGGAGCTCGTCGTCGACCTGCGGTCGGGGCCCTACGCTGCGCTCGGGCGGCTATCAGGCGCGGTGGAGGTGACCGTGCTCGCCGAGCGCGCCGACGGACGTCGGACCGTGGTGAGCCACGACAACAAAGTGCACAAGGGCCGGCTCGCCCGGGTGCTGGCCTCGACCCGGGCCGAACCCTCAGACGCCGCAGGGGTAGCGGCGATTGTCCGGCGTACGGGAATGCGGGTGCACCGCCCGTCACCCACGACACTGGAGATCATCGTCCCCAGTTGACGCTGCTCCGCTCGGTGCCAACGGTGAGCAGGGTCAGCCCGCCGGGCCCACCGACCACCAACGATGCTGGTCCCTCCCCACGTCGGTTCTCGGCGGCAAGCGCGTAGATCGGCCCAACAAGGACGGCTCTCATGAGTTCTGCGCGTGTAGCCGGATCCCACAACCGCACCGTCCCATCAGTACTACCGGTGGCCAGCAGAGTGCGCCCGTCAGCCAAATCCACCGCAGCCACCGCCCCCACCCCATCGGTGTGGCCGGTCTGCAGCTCACCCACCGCGGTGCCCCGCGCCGGATCCCACAACCGCACCGTCCCATCAGCGCTACCGGTAGCCAGCAGAGTCCGCCCGTCAGCCAAATCCACCGCAGCCACTGTCAACACCCCACCGGTATGTCCGGTCAGCGGCCGACCCACCGCGGTGCCCCGCGCCGGATCCCACAACCGCACCGTCGCGTCGCCACCGCCAGTGGCCAGCAGAGTGCGCCCGTCAGCCAGCCCGACCGCAGCCATCGTCAACACCCAGTCGGTGTGACCGGTCTGCAGCTCACCCACCGCGGTGCCCCGCGCCGGATCCCACAACCGCACCGTCCCATCAGTGCTACCGGTAGCCAGCAGAGTGCGCCCGTCAGCCAGCCCCACCGCAGCCACCGCCCACACCCCACCGCTATGGCCGGTCAGCGGCTGGCCCACCACGGTGCCCCGCGCCGGATCCCACAACCGCACCGTCCCATCAGCGCTACCGGTAGCCAGCAGAGTGCGCCCGTCAGCCAAATCCACCGCAGCCACCGCCTGCACGGTGTCAGTGTGGCCGGTCAGCGGCTGGCTTACCGCGGTGCCCCGCGCCGGATCCCACAACCGCACCGTCCCGTCAGTACTACCGGTGGCCAGCAAAGTGCGCCCGTCAGGACCAGGAAAACCGACCAGGGCGAGAATCTCCGCCCCTGCAGTTCCGACGACGTTGTTGGGGATCTCCCAGCGGGCCCAGCGAACGTCGATCCGGAAGTCGGTCACGGGTTCCGCCCTGGCGCGGAGTGGCCGCTCGATCACCGCAGCGTGCGCGATGGCCAGGCTGGCGCGCTTGCCAGGAGGGTCCACACCAGCGAGGAACGGTTCGATGCAGGCCCAGGCGGTCAATGTGGGGCGGTCACCGGGGTCGGTGAGGGGCAGGCCGAGCAGCGAACGCACGCGGCCGCTGGTTTCCCAGGGCAGAAACTCCGGTGGTAGGTGCTGGTCGTCGAGGGCGTTGCCGTGGTCGGCGTGCTCGGCGAGGTAGCGGCGGATGTAGGGGTGCGGCGGGTGGGCAGGGTCGCCGGTGACCAGCTCCGCAAGCCGCCGGGCGATCCGCTCGTGCACGGCAGGCGTGGGGTCAGAGGCGGCGGTCACGGGTGCTCCAGGAGTCGGTCCGGGTGCTGGCGCAGAGCGACGGCGAGCAGGTCGTGGGCCGGGCGGTACACCACCCGGTCGTGTTCGACGTCGCGGGTCAGGTATCCGCTCAACCGGCCGGCCAGCACCCGGCCGATGACGGCGTGTGGATCGGTGAGCGGGCGGTCGAGCACTGCCTCGGCCACCGCGGGCCAGACCTCGGCCCAGGGCACGCCCGCGCCTCGGGCGAACGCCGCGGCACGCAGGACGGCGAGCAGCTCGGCAGCGTCGGCGGGATCGTGCGCGACCGCGGCCAGGTCGGCCCGCAGCAGCCCGACGGTGCCCTCGGCCAGCGTCCGTCGCCAGCCGGGGTCGGCGAGGTCCTGCGGGCGCGGAGCCTCGCGCAGCCGCTGCCCGGCCAGGCGAGCGTCCAGGAACGACGGTGCCACCACCGCCGCAACGGCCTCCGCGGCGGCTCGCCGGTCAGCCTCGGCGTCCGGGCCGGCGTAGGGCCCGTCGGGGCCGGCCCGCAAGGCCTCGACGTAGCCGGCGACGTCGGCGGCAGCGTCCGGCCCATCGGTGCGGACCAGGGTGGCCTCGACCGGGTGGGCGGTCCGGGTGAGCAGGTCGAGCAGCCCGTGGTCGGCACCCGGCCCGGAAGACGACCGCACCCCGACGACCAACCGGACCTTGCGACGTCCCCGTCCGTCGGTCAGCCGGAGCAATGGGCCGAGCTGGTCGATGACGACCGTTTCCGGGTCGATCGCCTCGTCGAGGCCATCGACGACCAGTGTGCACCGGCCCTCCCGGCCGGTGATCACTTCCGCGAGCCGGCGGCGCAACACCTGTCCCGGGCTCTCGGACGGTTCCGGCGTGGGCAGGGTGGCGCCGAGGGCGCGCAGGAGGTCCGCGGCGATGGTCTGGGCGTCCTTCTGCCGGGCCAGCACGGCGGCGTGGATCGACCCGAGCGGAGGCAGGGTCGCCGGGGGCGCCGTGGCGGCCGCTTCCCGGTAGCGGGGCTTGGCTCGCAACGTCGGGTCGCTCAAGGTGACCGCGCGTGCGATCACCGCCGACTTGCCGGTCCCGGCGGCCCCGGTGACCACGAGCAGCCCGTCCCCCTCGCGGAGGAAGGTCGCGACGGTCGTGGTCAGCTCCGCCCGCCCAGCGAAGTACCAGCCCGGGTCGGACGCAGAGACCCGACCGCTGGCCCGGTCGAGCCAGTAGTCCAGCTCAGCCTCCGGCGTAGCGGCCTGCTGCAGCGACGCCGGCACGGCGTGGGTGATCGCGACGAAGCCGGGGTTGGGCAGGCACGGGCTGGGTTCGTCGCCCGGCACCGGCGGCCAGACCAGGACCGGGTCGAGCAGCGGCGGCTGGGCACGAGCCGCGCGGACCAGCTCGGCCCGGAACTCCTCGACGCTCAGCAGCGGGCGGGCGATACCGGACGAGACGCGCAGCTGCCGGTCCACCCGGCCCAGCAGCTCGGTGAGGTCGACCACCCGGGGTCGCTCGTCGAACCGGCCGGTGACGAAGACCGCGAGCGAGCCGAGCCGTTGCCGGTCGGGTGGGAGGTCCTTGGCCAGGGCGTCCAGCTCACCGCGCAGCTGGCCGGCGTGACAGGCGTTGACGATGACCACCACGTGCTCGGCCTCGGACGCCAGCGCCGCGCCGACCAGCTCGGCGGTCGGGTAGCCGGTCGCCACCAGCCGCTCGGGCCGGGTCTCGGGCAACTCCAGGTAGTGCCGCGCCGACGCCCCAAGCCGTCCGTGCCCAGTCACGACCAGAACGAGGGCGTCGCGCGCGGACAGCGCCCGCAACCCCACCTCGTGCACCACGTCCTCGATGTCGCGTCGGCTGCGCAGGGGCTTGACCGCGTGCGGAGTGAAGGCATGCTCCCCCAGCTTGGTGGCGCACCACCACCGTTCGATCACCTCGCCCTGCTCGACGAGCTTGCGGGTGAAGGCGTCGGTGACGTCGGCGTAGTCACGTACGGCGAGGTTCACCAACCACCTTTGCACCCTGTTGATCTCCGTTCCTGCGCCGACAGGTGATGCCACATTATCGACTCGATGCCGAGCGTCACTAGGATTCCGTCATGGCGCTGCCCGGCGGCCTCGTGGCCCAGGAGGTTCGGCCGCCGGTGTCGTCGGATGCCGTCGTGGTGGTCCCGGGGATCATGGGCAGCACGCTGTGCGAGGGCGAGGACGTGCTCTGGGGGATGCACCGCCTGGGCTGGTACCGCGAGGCGTGGCGGCATCCGGAGTCGCTGGCGAGGTTGGCGCTGACGCCGGCCGAACGCGCTGGCGACTACTCCCGGATCACCGCCACCGGGTTGTTGCGGCGCCCCGCGTTCGCCCCGTTCCTGCGCGGGCTCGAGCCCTACGGGGACCTGGTCGACGTCGTCACCGCATCGGTCGCCGACCCGGCGGCGGTCCTAGAGTTCGCCTACGACTGGCGGCTCCCCGTCACCCACAACGCCGCACTCCTGCACGCCGCCGCTGCGGCCCACCTCGAGACCTGGCGCACCCACCCCCGCTACACGGAGATGCTGCGCGCGCTGCCCGACACCCGCCCGGCCCGGCTGGTCCTGGTCGCCCACTCGATGGGCGGGTTGCTGGTCCGCGCACTGGCCCCGGGCTTGGACATCCGGGCCACGATCACCCTCGGCACGCCGTTCGACGGATCCGCGCAGGCCACGCTGATCCTCAACACCGGCCGCGGCGGCCCAGTGCCGCTGCCCCGACGTGCGCTGCGCGACCTGGCCAAAACCCTGCCCGGCCTGCACGACCTACTGCCCGTCTACCGCTGCGTCGACGACCGTGACCGCGACACCGACCCCCGTCGGCTCACCCCGGGCGACGTCGCCGCCCTCGGCGGAGACCCCGAGCTGGCCAGCGCCGGATTCGACATGCACTCCCAGACCGCACCGAACCCACTCGTCGGCCACTACGCCGTCGTCGGCACTGCGCAGCCCACCACGGCCAGCATTAGCCTGCGCGACGGAGTCGTCGAGGCCCACCGATGCACCTTCCGGCTCAGCGGCGGGGTCTTCCACCGCAACAGCCACGGCGTCCTCGCCCGGTACCAGGAGTACGGCGACGGCACGGTCCCGCTCAACTCTGCCCAGCCTCGCGGTTTCCGGCCGGCGACCATCGCTCAGCAGCACGGTCCCCTCGCCTCGTGCCCGGAAACGACCGGCGCCGTCCGCGAGATCCTGCTCGAACGCGATCCCGACGCCGACCGGCTCGGCGCCGGGGACATCGGCGTCGAGCTGCCCGACATCGTCGAGGCCGACACCGAGTTCGCCGTGACGCTCACCGGAATCGACGGCCCCACCGACGCAACGGTCACCGTGCACGACGAGTCCGGTGTGGTCGTCCACTGCCCGCCGATCCACCGCGCCGACGGCCGTTGGCAGGCCACCGTCCGCGGGCAGCCTCCCGGGATCCACCGGGTCACCGTGGCCGGCAGCGGCACCTCGGCGATCACTCAACTAGTGCTGGTCGACGAGCGATGACGGATCCGGTCGAGACCGACCCGGTGGAGCTGTTCCCGGTCGCGATCGGCGTCTACGACAACCACCGTCACCTCGACGTCGACTCCGAGGTGACGCGGCTGGCCGATGTGGTCGCCGATCTCGGCGCGCAAGTCGTGCGGCCCTGGGACACCCCGATGGCCGACCGTGGCCACGACGCCGTGACCGCCCGCTTGCGCGACTGGGCTGCCCATCCCGGTGGATCCACGATGCTGTACTGGCTCGGTCACGGCTGGTCGAACGGGGCCACCGCCGCGCTCGCCCACGCCCGCAGCCCAGCCGCCGTGGACATCGACGGAATCTCCCCCGAGCAGCTCGCCAGCAAGATCGTGCGTTGGGAGGCCGAGCAAGCTGATCGGCCCGGGTGGCTACTCGTCGTCATCGACGCCTGCCAGTCCGCCCGGTTCGCGGAACTGCTTGCCGCCGCGCTGGACAACCTGCAGAGCCCCCGCAGAGTCGCGGTGATCGGCACCTCCGGGCCCGGCGCCACCACCCTTGGCCGGTTCACCGACACCCTTGGCGACACGCTGAGCTCGACCTTCGCCGACCAGCTGGAGATTCCGGTCGTCCAGCTGTGCGACGAACTCGTCCGCACCGTCCCCGATAGCGCCTATCGCAGGCTCAAACTCGACCCCGCCACCGTGCTACACCGCCGCAAGCCGGTGCCGACCGGCTACACCGGCCCGCTCGACATCCGTACCGCCCTCGTCGCCGTCCTCGCCGAGCTGTCCGACGACGAACGCCGACACTTCCTGCCCAAAGCCCACGGCGGCGACCTGCGCACCACCGGCGACGACCTGGGCGAGGTCTCCTGGTTCTTCACCGGCCGCGACCAGGAACGGCACGCCGTCCTGGACCGGCTGGCCGCGTCCACCGGCGAGCTGATCGTGGTCACCGGGAGGGCGGGCGCCGGAAAGTCCGCCCTGCTCGGCGACATCCTAGTGCGCAGCCACCCGGAGCTGGCCACCGTGCTGCACCGCCACCGCCTGCTCGACCTGATTCCAGCCGCGCCGTCAGCCCCATTCGAATCCGCGCTGCACCTGACCGGACTCGACACCACCGACGTGATCGCCCGGTTGTGCCGCGACCTCGGACTTGACCCACCCGACCCCAGCGCCCCACTCACTGTGCGAATCGACCACACGACCCGAGCACTCGGCACGAGACCACCACCGCGGATCCTCGTCGATGCCCTCGACGAAGCCGTGGACCCGCTCACCGTGGCTCACGTGCTGCGCACGGTGGCGGCCGTACCCGGGGTTCGCCTCGTGGTCGGCACCCGCCGCTCAACCGCCGAGGGCCCGGACCAACCCGATCCGGACAACACCGACCTGCTCGACGCCCTCGGGGCAACTGACCCGATCACTCTCACCCGGGATCCCGAGGCGATCACCCGCTACGTCGTCCAGCGGCTCGCCAACCACACCGACGGTGCCACTGCTTCCCAGGCCGCCGCGTCGATCGCGGCGACCGGCCAGGAGTTCCTTTACGCCCGACTGGCCACCCACGAACTGATAGCCCAACCCTCCCTGCTCCACGACGGCGCCTCGATCCCCGACCTCATCGGTGTCGACCACCGCAGTGTCTTCGCCACCGCGGTGCGCCGGCTCACCATCCGCAATCCCGCCTACGGCCCGCTGCTGCTCGCTCTTGCGCTGGCCCAAGGACGTGGCGCTCCCATCCGCAACGGAATCTGGGCTACCCTCGCCCAGACCGTCACCGATGATCCCGATCACCACCCGATTGCCGACACCGACATCGTCGACCTCCTCGCCGACGCCGCTCCCTATCTCGCACTGGACACCGAGCACAAGCAGACCGTCTACCGGCCAGCCCACCGTACCTTCGCCAAACACCTGACAGCGCACCATGACACCAGCAGCGGGCAGCACCGACGGATCACCAGCGCGGCCATCACCGCGATCCGTCGCGACCACCACGCTGGCACCCTCCCGAACGACTACTGGCTACATCACACCTCAGCGCATGCCGCCCACGGTGGCCTGCCCGCCTGGCAGGATCTGGACGACGCACCGGACGTCCTCGACCTGCTCGATCCCGACGCCACCGCAGGTGACGCGATGCGGAGCCTCTTCAGCCACGCACAGGTCCCGCCCAACCTGGCCGGGATGATCGGCGCCGCCCACCAACTCCGCACGGCGCACCCCATCGACCGTCCCGGCCTGCGCCAGCTGGCCACCGTCCGGCACACTCACCTCGCCGACACCGCGATCACCGCGACCTCTTCGTGGTCTCTGAACTGGGCCACCATCCGGAAGCAACCACTCCACCTCACCCTGGCCGGACACATCGGTGGGGTGTTGGCGGTGGCTGCGGTAGAACTGCCCGACGGACGCACCCTACTGGCCACCAGCGGCGACGACAGAACGGTGCGGCTGTGGGACCCGGCGCGCGGCACCGCGGTGGGTGAACCGCTGACCGGCCACACCGGCGCTGTGGGGACCGTGGCTGCGGTAGAACTGCCCGACGGACGCACCCTGTTGGCCACCGGCAGCACCGACGGAACAGTGCGGCTGTGGGACCCGACAGACGGCACAGCGGTGGACCAGCCACTGACCGGCCACACCGGCAGAGTATGGGCTATAGCTACGGTAGAACTGCCCGACGGACGCACCCTACTGGCCACCAGCGGCGACGACAGAACGGTGCGGCTGTGGGACCCGGCGCGCGGCACCGCGGTGGGTGAACCGCTGACCGGCCACACCGGCGCTG
>JBBSQN010000048.1:0-34383 GCA_038257875.1 Mycobacteriales bacterium | reverse complement strand
GCCGCTGGACATCTCCCAGTTCGTGCAGCCGCCCGCGCCGGACGACGACGCCGGAGTGGAGGCGTCTCGACCCGAGGGCCACAAGCCCGACACCCGCGTCGTCGAGATGCTCACCGAGTTCCCGGCCGTCCCGGCCGTCGGCGACGACCCGCCCGCCGGCCGCGGCGCGCAGACCACGATCGCCCGGGTCCTCGGCAAGGGCGGCGTCACCGACGACGCCGACCGGTACGCGATCACCGCCCGCCTTGCCGGCCGGACCCGACCCGTCGAGTCCACCGCCGAGCTGACCGCCGCCGAGGCCAAGCAGGTGATCATCCTGCTCACCGGGTGGCAGGACGCAGGGATCCTCCCCGAGCAGATCGTCGCGATCAGAGCCGCCATGACCACCGCCGACCCTGCCTCTGGGGAGCTTCCGGCCGTCGGGACGCGGGCGTGGCACGACGCCGGGCACCCCACCCGGGACGACTCCGGGCACACCACCACGGTCCCGGTGCTGCGCAACGGGGACTGCGGCATCTGCGAACAGCCCGACCCGGATTCAGGGGCGTCGTCGTGACCACACCGACCTTAAACGCGACCGTCATCGTCCGCATATCCCGAAAAATGATCGACCGCGGGATATTGTTAGGTGTTCCCTTAGCGATTTTCGCCAGTGTCTTCGACCTTAAACTGCTCGTTTTCGCAGCCGGCGCTGCCTTCGGTGCCGCGGCCGGCGGATACGTACA
The DNA here is from genome assembly GCA_038257875.1 of Mycobacteriales bacterium. Lineage (GTDB taxonomy): Bacteria > Actinomycetota > Actinomycetes > Mycobacteriales > Pseudonocardiaceae > Pseudonocardia. The sequence goes on along the minus strand of JBBSQN010000048.1, from coordinate 33,658 downwards.
GCTCCTCTCTGTCCGCCGGGCTCGGCTACCACCCTCGGAGGTCGTCGAGGCGCAGTACCAGGCCTACGTCGCGCAGCGTGACGCGTTCGCCCGGCGTACCTACCCACGGCGGCGGGGCACCTCATGACCAGGCACCGCGGCATTCGTGCCGCCCTGATGCTGCTGGCCTTCGTGGCGGTGTCATGCGGGGCACCGGCGACCGTCTCGGCGACCCGACCCGTCACCGCGACCGCGCCCACCGCCGGCGGTGATCCCGCTGACGCGTTGGCCGGGCTCGGGTCCCTGATCGTGAAGCCGTGGGACCCCGACACCGGCTACTCCCGCGACGAGTTCGGGACGCCGTGGTTCGACGTGGACCGCAACGGTTGCGGCACCCGTGACGACGTCCTCGGTGACACGCTGTTCAGCCCCACGTTCCAAACCGGCGGCACCTGCATCGTGCTCACCGGCACTCTTCACGACCCTTATACCGGGCGGACGATCACCTTTCATCGTGGGGTCTGCGCCGGCGTACCGGCGGCGCCGGTGCCGTGCTCGTCCGACGTGCAGATCGACCATGTCGTCGCGCTGAAGAACGTGTGGCGCACCGGCGGGCAGCGGCTCACCCCGGAGCAGCGGGTGCAGATCGCGAACGACCCGCTGAACCTGATCGCCACCGACGGTGCGACGAACGCGGCGAAAGGCGCCCGGGACCCATCGGAGTGGCTCCCGCCGAACCAAGCGTTCTGGTGTGCCTACGTGGAGCGGGTGGTGGATGTGAAGGAGGCGTACGGGCTGTGGGTCGACCAGGCTGAACACGACAAGATCGCGGAAGTTCTCCGGACGTGCCCCCGATGGGGCGGGAGCGCCATGAGTGATGCCGCCACCCGGGTCCGGGCTTGGTTGGACGCTCGGGCGTCCTCCTCATCGGATAGTGAGGAGGGTCACGAACCTACAGAGATTCTGCGGGTCGAGACGCGCACGGAACGTCTTGCGTTGCTCACCTCTGATCTTCGCGAGCCACTGGGCCACAAAGATGAGTGGGAGGAACGCCGTGAGCAGGCGATCCGCCTGTTGGACGATCAGCAGGACGCTGAGGAGATGGGAACCGTCGAATCATGGGCAACCCAGATCCAAGACCTTCTCCTTTCCAGGGATGTGTGAGGTGACCGTGAGTGGTGATGAGCGTCTCATGTCCGATGACGAGCTGCGCGACAAGGCGACCGGTCACGACCCGAGGGTGCCGGAGGAATCGGTGAACTGGTCGTGGGCTGTCCTGGGTCGCGGTGAACCTCCTGATCCTTGGGGAGGTGTGTCGTGAGGCTCCGCGCCGTCAACGATGTCCCGCTGAGGTTCACATGATGACCGCGGTCCTCGCTGTCCTGTTCGTGGCCTTGTTGATGCTGTCACTCGCCGCCTGCGGACTATTCACCGAAGATAAGGAATCCTGACGATGCCCAGAGGCAACACCCAGCCCGCGGAACAGACCGAACTGCTGGAATCCGCGCACGTCAAGTTCAACGGAATGTCGGCGTCCGCGCTCGACGCACCAGCCGAACTCGGCGACACCCAGACCTTCGTCGTCACCGCCCGTTGCACGGGAACCGGGAATCAGCTCCGCAAGGACGGGGAGGTGCGCCAGATCCGGAACATGGAGGTCTTGGAGGTCGTGTTCGGAGAGATCACGAAGGCGCCGAAGGACCGACCGCTGTCGCTATTGGACGACGGCGAAGACTAGTCCCGGGGAGTGGGAATACGTCCTTGTTGAGCGAGACAAGGCGATCGCCGCGGCGAGACATCTCCGAGACTGCCTCGGCAAGACCCCGGAGGTGCTTGCAGCCGCTGTCGCAGAGGTAACCGAGATCGTCGGCGACGACGATGAGTGACGACACCGTTCCCGTCGAGTCGGTCGGTGGTCCCCTCGACGGTCGGGAACCGGCGAAGACAGAGCTGAGAAAAGCGCCGGCCCGCAGCGGGATCCTCCCGGCTGCGGGCCGTACTCCCCAACCCGCGGCGCCAACGCCGCTGACCTTCTATCCGTCCTCCACATGAACGAAAGAACGCACGGTGACTGTAGCAAACCCCACCCGCGGCCGGACCTGCGCAGACGCACGGCCTGGCATCCACCGCCCTCCCGGACAGACCACGGGCCACCCGCGCGTCTCCGACACCTTCGCGAGGGACGGGTCGCCGTCCCCGATCTGAGGTACTCCGACGTCCAGGACAGGCAGTCGCAAGAAAGGCAGGACACCGGATGTCCGGCAGGATCCACGGCGAGGTCCTCGACCACCTCGCCGACTTCGAGGCGGCGGGGTTGTCCCGCAACGCCGTCGACGCCCTCACGGTGATCGCGGAGGGGTGTCGGGACCTCACCCGGTGCGGGAGCGTGGGCCGGGACCGGGTCGCGGCGAAGGTCCGCGGCGCTGCCCGGACCGCCACCCGCGCCATCACGGAGCTGGTCGGCTCCGGGCTCGTCGTCCTGATCTCACCGGGCGGCGGCCGCGGCCGAGCCGGGGTGTACGCGACCTATCAGATCGTGCACATCCCCGGCTGGGTCGCCGAACTGGCCGGCCGGGAGGACAGCGCTCAGATCGGTGTCCCCGGTCCGGGACTCGGCCGATCCGTGGGACACCAGAGCGAGGAAAGTTATCCACAGGAGGCCGATCCGTGGGACACCCGGATGTCACCTCAATCCGGGTTAGGGTCCCCTGATCGATGGGACAAATCAGGGCGATTGACGGGACATCTGGGTGTCTCCCTTCCCGTAGTACCCGTAACTACTCCTGGGGAGGCTCCCGACGTGACCACCGGACCGCGCGCGACCCGCCCGCCCGAACCACCCGGTCCGGAGGCCGTCCCCGAGGCGGCCGCGCGACCCGTCCCGACGCCCGTCGCGCCCGTCGCGCCCGTCGCGGACTCGACGCCCGTCTCCGAGCCCGTGTGCCGCGACCATCACTCGGCCATGAACGCGCCCCTGAGCGCCCCTGAGACCGTCACCGGTCCCCGCATCCCGGAAACCCGCCGTCCGGGCGGCGGTGACCCGCACGGCCCCAGCACGCCGCCCTCGGCGACGACCGGTTCCCGGTGTGGTCGACCCGACTGCTGCCACCCCCGGCCCTGCGGGGACTGCGGCCGTGCCCGACGCACCGCCCAAGCCCAGGAGACCGCCGCGGCCGCGCTGGCCGAACGCCTGCTCGTCGCCGAGCAGCGCGCCGCCGTCGCAGACCGTCGCGTCGTCGCCGAGCAGCGTCGCGCGGCCGCCGCGACCTGCCCGAACCACTGCGTCGACGGCTACGCCGGCGGACTGCGCGTCTGCGACCACCGACCCCGCCCCGATCACCGCCGGTTCCCCGGATACCAGGAGTTCACACAGGTCAGGTCGATGCTCGCCGAGCGAAGCAGGAAACGAGCGGCACTGGCCGAGCAAAGGACCGCCGCATGAACACCGTGACCGTCAACGGATGCCGGCGCTGCGCCATGTGCGATGTCACCGGCCAACGCTGGGACCCCGCGACCCACTGCCCCGTCACGCCCTACACCAGCTGCGACCACATCACCGACCACCGCGTCGTCGTCGCCGAGCTCACCGCGATCGAGGACGCCCGCGACGCAGCACGCGCGGTCGCCGACGCCACCCGACCACCGGTCCGGTTCATCACTCGCGCGGAGATCCTCCGCCGCACACACCACGACCAGCACCCCGAACGGAGAACCCCGTGAGCGTCCTGATCACCCTGCACTGCGACCAGCAGCTACCCGGCGGGTGCTGCGCACGCCGCGCCCACTCCCACGCCGCCACCGCCACCGGCGCACGCACGCACTTCAACCAGACCGGCTGGCGCCAACCCGCCCCAGACCGCGACCTCTGCCCCATCCACTCCGGCGCCGCGAAACCCCTGCACACCCCCGTGCAGGCCATCACCCCAGTGGCCGACCAGTGATCGGCCACGACGCCCCCGTCCTGTCTCAGCGGACACGGTGACACCGTGAGAATCCTCGTCACCGGATCACGGGAGTGGACCGACGAACACGCCGTCGGCGAAGCGATCCGCGCCGCCGTCGACAACCACGACCCCGAGAACGAGCCCTCCTACGCCTACCGCGTCACACTCGTCCACGGCGACGCCCTCGGAGCGGACCGGATAGCAGCACGAATCGCCGACCACGGCGCGACGACAGAGGCACGCCGATCGGAGCGCTCACCACGATCGGAGCGCTCACCATGATCCAAGCCGGCGGCACCGACTGGCTCGGCCGGCCCGGCCCCTGGCTCGAAGGACGCCGCGGCACCGGATGGCTCGACAAAGCACAATGGCCCGACCGCGACACCATCACGGAGAGGGTGGACCCATGAGCATCGACTACGCAGAGGCGTCGCCACGAGCCCGCGACCAACCGGCCTTCGCCAACGGCACCGAAGGATTCGCCTGGACGAACACCTGGTGCGGAGACTGTCAACGCGACGCCCCGTTCCGCAACGGACTCAACCCCTCAGGCTGCCCACTCATCGTCATCGCCCTCGAACAACGCACACCCGCCGAATGGATCGACGGCCCACGCGACCGACACGGCCGACACGGCCGCTACTCCCTCGACGACCAATACCAGTGCATCGAATACCGCCCACCCGGCAGCCGCCCACCCGAACCCCGACCACGACCCGAACCGCCCCTCATGGACGGCCTCTTCCCCCGACCGACCCGCCGAGTTCGCATGCTCACTCAACCCACAACAGCGGCCGCGCTGGAAGAGGACACCGCCCGATGAACCACTACATGGAGCTCGACGAAGCAGCCGACATCATGACGGCAAGCGCCGAAGATCGTTCGCGCGGCATCGAATCCCACAGCGCACAACGGATCCTCACCGAACTCAGACGCCACCGACGAGCGGAGAGACGAGCACGAACGACAACGAATAACGGACACACGTCGATGTCCATCCACGAGGCAACCAGAACCCTGCACGAATCCATGAGAGGAGATGTGAACATCTGGCGCTGCCGCGCCGTACGCACCGTTCTGAAGGCCCTCGAGGAGAAGACCACCCAGCCGGATCGACTCGTGGAGAGCACCGAGAAGCCGTGAGCGACACATATGAACCTGAGACACCGCTTCTCGACCGGAGAACGGCGTTCGACGACAGAAGCCGAGCCTACCCCGTTCGACCGCACGTCGGAGGAGTCACCCGAACAACGGTGCTTCACGACGTGCCCGAGCCACTGCCGCTGAATCAGCGGACCGAAGGAGCATGCGTAGGGTTCGGCTGGTCCGCCCAACTCGCGGTCGGCCCGATCCACAACCCCACCGACAACGTCTACGCACAGGACTACTACCGCTCCGCGGTGCACGTCGACCGCGCGGCAGGCCGCTATTGGGCTGTAGGGGCGTCCGTGCTTGCCGGCGCGCAGGTCGCACGCCGCCGCAAGGTCATCACAGGCTATCGGTGGGCGTTCGGCATCGACGACGTCATCGACACCCTCGTGGTCAAAGGCCCCGTCCTGCTCGGACTGAACTGGTACGACTCCATGTACAGGACCCGGCCCGACGGCCGGGTCCGCGTCGACGGGTCGATCGTGGGCGGTCACTGCATCCTCGCCACCGGCTACATCCACCTACACCCCCGATGGGGCGGGAGCTGGATCGAGTGGGTCAACTCCTGGGGCCCGACATACGGCGTGGACGGCAAAGGCTACATTCGCGCCACCGACCTCGGCGACCTCCTACAGCAATCCGGCGAGGCGTGCATCGCCGACGAGGTGCAGCCTCGGCGCCCGGAGCCGAACCGCCGACGCGCCCTACCCGGCGTCACCTCGACGGGGTCTCCCGCGTGACGAGAGGGCTTCGCGTGTGCGGGTGGCCGCCGTGCTGCGGACCGGCTTTGCTATGGGGTATGCGCCGCTGCCCTCGAATCGCCGAGACACCGCCGAGCCACCTGCCGGCGACGGACGACCCGACCGCCGCGCTCGCCCTGCAAGCAGCCAAAGACCAACTCACCCGACCCGAGCACGTCCACCTCGACCGCGCCGACCCCGACCGCGACGACCTCGCAGCACAACAGCTCGTCCAAGACCGCGCCACCGACCTCGAGCTGCGGTGCCGCCACACCGCCCACCTGACAGCCGGACGTCACGCTCAAGCCACCCGCACCCTCACCCAACTCCGCGACCACCGCGCACGCCTGTCCGCCGCCACAAGCGCGACCGCCACCACTCCCAGCCTCCTGTCTCAGCTCCGCGACGCCGTCACCTCCACCCAAGGCGCAGGCAACGCCGCCCGCGGCGCCCGGCGCGCACCCATCGGACTCGCCGCCGCCGAACTCCTCCACACCGTCCAACGTGCCATCCGATCCGACGGCGCCGACCTCGCCGCCGACGTCCGAGCCTGGGCGCCCGCCGACATCACCGCAGCCGCCACACTCGCCGGCGCCTGGGTGGAGCAAGCCCGCGTCCTGCTCCACCCACCCCGACGCTGGACCCACCCCGGTGCCTGCCCCGACTGCGGCCACACCACCGCCTCGGTTCCTGACGACACCGGCCAGCACGTCCGCCGACCCGCCCTCGAACTCGACACCGTCACCGGACGAGCCCGCTGCCTCTGCTGCCCCGCACGCTGGACCACCATCCCCCAACTCCACCAACTCGCGAGGGTTCTCGAACAGCAGCAGGCAGGACCGCCGTGACCGACAAGCGGCGGATCATCGACCTGACCGCGACGGAGCGACCGCCGGCCATGCGGCTGCTCACCGGCCCCCTGGAACCCGGCGACTTGACGTGATACCAGGTCGCCGCGATCATGGGCCACGCAAGGACACACCTGTGCCCACAGCGCGGTAGAGCAGCCCGGTAGCTCGTCAGGCTCATGACTCGAGACCCCCGCTGAGGCCACCATGCCCCGCAACGGCGGCCGCCCCTGGCGAAGCGACCGCGCCCGCTTCCTCGACACCACCACCGAGACCCACTGCTGGCTCACCACCTGGTGCGGCGGCACCCACGTGGACCGCACCCTGCCCGGCACCCACCCGATGGGGCCGACCGCCGACCACGAGGTACCGCTGATGCTCGGCGGCCCCGAGCTGGTCCGCGACGGCGCGATCCTGCATCTGGCACACAACAGGTGTAATGCCGCCCGTTCGAATCGCCTGCGCATGCAGGCGCCGGTACCGCAGCAGTTCGCGCCACGCACCGTGCTCACCCCACCACGTACCTCCAGGGACTGGTGACCATGCGGCCCTACCGGATCACCGAGCCTCGCGACACCGGGTACAGCCGGCTCCACCGGCGACGTCGACAACGGGCGTGATTTTATGGCGGCCTGAGTTAAGGGTCACGGCGACGAGGCCCGGAAAAATCTGGATCGAGGGCCGGTCACCTCGACCTGTCCGGGCATTTCTCTCTCTGATCGAGAGAAATCGGTGGTGATCATGCCTTCCGGTGACGCTGTGTGACCATCAAAGCCGCTGGTGGGAGGCCGGGGAGATGAATCCGGGCCTCGCTCGAAGAAAATCTTGGAAGTCGGTGGCGGAATGGGCCGACGCATCCTGCTCGCGGTGAACCGGGACCTTCGCGGCCCGCTCGCCGCGGTGGCCGATACGGCCATGGCGGAGCTCGCACGGACGCTCGCACGAGATGTCGACGAAGGAGACGGTGCCGCGGTGCCGCGGTTGACGCGGGTGTTGGTGCAGTTGGGTAAGGACGTTCGGTCGCTTGCGGATGCGGCATCGTCGAGTTCCGTGGAAGCAGGCGATCGTCTTGACGAGATTGCTGCCCGACGTCGTTCTCGGCTCGCAGACGCCGCGGGTGGCGAACGTGCCGCCGGCGGTGACGAGCGCGGGCGCGGAGGCCGTCGAGCTCGCTGAGCTGGCCGGTCTGGACCTGGATCCGTGGCAGCGGTGGGTGCTCGAGCAGGCGTTGGGCCAGCGAGCCGACGGGCGTTGGGCCGCGTTCGAGGTCGGGCTGGTGGTTCCGCGGCAGAACGGTAAGGGTGGCGTGCTGGAGGCGCTGGAGTTGGCGGCGCTGTTCCTGCACGGGGTGCCGATCATGCACACGGCACATCTGATGCAGACGTCGAAGGACGCGTTCAAGCGGATCTGGTCGCTGATCGCGGAGACGCCTGACCTGTGTAAGCGGGTGCGGAAGGTGCGCACGGCGAACGAGGAGCATTCGATCGAGGTTCGGTCGGGTGCGTTGTTGAAGTTCATGGCGCGGTCGGGTCGGTCGGGTCGTGGTCTCGCGGACGGCGACTTGATCATCTTGGATGAGGCGCTGTTCCTGGACCCGGAGCAGATGGCCGCGCTGGTCCCGACCGCGTCGACGAAACCGAATCCGCAGATCTGGTACACCTCCTCTGCGGGTAAGGCGGAGTCGGAGCAGCTGCGCGGGTTGCGGGCCCGCGGTGAGCAGCGCGACCCGGGTTTGGCGTTCATGGAGTGGTCGGTCACTGCACCGGAACCGGGGCAGGTTCTCGACGTCACCGATGAGCAGCTGTGGGCGCAGGCGAACCCGGCGCTGGGAATTCGGATCTCGCCGGAGTATGTGCGTTCTGAGCTGCGGATTCTGGGACCGGAGCTGTTCGCGCGGGAGCGGCTGGGTGTGTTCGATGAGCCGGGTACGGCGCAGCGGGTGATCGGGGCGCAGGTGTGGGCGGCCCGGTTGGATGTCGCGTCGGCGCCTGTGGGTCCGGTGGTGTTCGGGCTGGATGCGAACCCGGAGCGGACGGCGGCGGCGATCGGTGTGGCGGGGCGGCGCGAGGACGGCGACGCGCACGTCGAGGTGGTCGCGACCTTCGCGGGTCTGGACGGGGTCGTCGAGCGCGCGGTGGAGCTCGACGACGCTCACGGTCCGACGCGGTGGGTGATCGACCCGAACGGCCCGGCGGGCGCGCTGGTCGTGACGTTGGCCGACGCCGGCTTGGACGTGGTGACGGTGACGGGCCCGGACCTCGCGCGGGCCTGCACCGGATTCTACGACGACCTGCCGTGGCATCTGGGGGATCCGGTGTTGGACGCGGCGGTGGCGGGTGCCAGGAAGCGGGAGATCGGGGACGGCGCGTGGGCGTTCGGGCGCAAGAGCTCGGGGGTGAACATCGCCCCGTTGATCGCGGTGGTGTTGGCCCGCAACGGGCTCGGCGGGGCCGAGGCGTTCATGCCGCCGTTGGCAGTGGAGTCGTCGCCGGCGACGCGATCCGAGACGGCCGACCTGGCCCGAATGGGCTTCTGAACAGTGGAGAGGGGGTGGTTCCTGGATGAGCGCTCCGACCAGTGAGATCGGTTACGCCAACACGACGACGTCGGGTTGGTGGGCTGCCGCCGCGCAGGAGGACACCCCCGAGTTGCGCTGGCCGGCCAGTGTGCCGGTCTATGACCGGATGCGCCGTCAGGACGCGCAGGCGGCGAGCGTGTTGCGCGCGGTCACGATGCCGGTGCGGCGGACGAGGTGGCGGATCGACCCGGCCGGGACCCGTGACGAGGTCGCCGAGCACGTCGCCCAGGATCTCCGCCTGCCGATCATGGGCCAGTCCGAACCGCCGGCGGGTCGGTCCCGGGACCGGTTCTCCTGGGGTGAGCACCTGCAGTTGGCGCTGCTCTCGTTGTCGTTCGGTCACATGTTCTTCGAGCAGCGTTACCGGATCGTGAACGGGAAAGCCAGGCTGCACAAGTTGGCGCCGCGGATGCCGAGCACGCTCTCGGCCATCAATGTGGCCGCTGACGGCGGCCTGGTCTCGATCGAGCAGTACGGCGGGAATCGTCCGATCCCGGTGACCCGGTTGGTGGCGTATGTGCACGACCGGGAGGCGGGCAACTGGTACGGGTCCTCGCTTTTGCGACCGGCGTACAAGCACTGGGTCATCAAGGATCGCCTGTTGAGGGTGCAGGCGCAGACGGTGGAGCGCAACGGCATGGGCGTGCCCTTGTACAAGGGAGGCCCCAAGGACAAGGACCTCGACGCCGGCAGGAAGTTGGCCACGGATTGGCGCAGCGGGGAGGATTCGGGGGCTGCGGTCCCGGAAGGCTCGGACCTGCTGCTGCGCGGGGTGGACGGCGACCTGCCCGACGCCGACGCCCCGATCCGGTATCACGACGAGCAGATCGCCAGAGCTGTATTAGCGCACTTTCTGAATCTCGGCACTCAGACGGGCTCATGGGCGCTGGGCACGACGTTCGCGGACTTCTTCACCCTCAGCCTTCAGACGGTCGCCGAGGGGATCGCCGACGTCGCCAACCAGCACGTCGTGGAGGACCTCGTCGATCTCAACTTCGGGCTGGACGAGCCGGCGCCGCGGGTGGTGCCCGACGAGATCGGGTCCCGGCACGCGGTCACGGCGCAGGCGATGAAGCTGCTGATCGACGCCGGTGCGGTGGTGGTGGACCGGGCGCTGGAGGAGCACCTGCGCCAGACCTACGGGCTGCCGGGCAGGGACGAGTCCACACAGCCGACTGTCGGGAATGCGGCGTGACCCATGGAGGATCTGTGACGTCCCGAACACCTGCCGACCGTGCGCGGCCCCGGCCCCGACCCCGAGCGGGCGGGAAGCCGCCGCCCTGGTATCAGGTCGGCCCCGTGCTGGCGTCGGCGACCGCCGATGATGTGCTCGAAGGCCCGGGCGGCGGCCAGGGTGGGGCGACGACCGCGGATGTGTACATCTTCGAGACCATCGGCGGCTGGTTCGGCATGACCGCCGGCGACTTCGTCCGCGACGTCGCGTCCCTTGACGTCGATCGGATCGTGCTGCACCTCAACACCCCGGGCGGGGACGCGACAGAGGGTGTGGCGATCGCGAACGTGCTGCGGGCGCACCGCGCTCAGGTGGTGGTGCGGGTGGACGGGATGGCGGCCAGCGCCGGCTCCGTGATCGCGATGGCCGGCGACGAGGTCGTGATGGGCATCGGCTCCCAGCTGATGATCCACGACGCGTGGGGTTACGCGATGGGCGACGCCGCCGACATGGCCGCCGCGCAGCGGATGCTCGACTCGACCAGCGACGCGCTGGCCGCGACGTATGCGACCCGAGCCGGGGGTACCACGCAGCAGTGGCGTGCGGTGATGCGCGCCGAGTCCTGGTACACCCCCGACGAGGCCGTGGCGGCAGGCCTCGCGGACCGGGTCGCCGCCGTCGGGGAGACAGGGACCGCGGAGGGCGAGCAGGTCACTCCCGGGTCGTCGGCGGGCGGCCGGTGGGACCTGTGGGACAGCCTGCGCGCACCTGAACGCTTCGACCTGTCCGCCTACGCCTACGCCTACGCCGGGCGCGAGCACGCGCCGGCACCGACGATGCCCCACCGCGGGCGCGATCAGCAGGAGAGGAGCCGTGTCGTGGCGTTCAGCGACGAACAGCTCAGCACCATGCGGCAGTGGCTCGGCCTGGCCGAGGACGCCGACGAGACCACCATCACCGAGGCGCTCACCGAGGCCCTGTCCGAGCGCGCGGAGGAGACGCCGCCACCGGAGGGTGTGGTGACGATCGACGCCGAGCAGCTCGCGGCGCTGCGGGCCTCGGCCGAGCTCGGCAGCGACGCCCATGCGCGCCAGCAGCGCGAGGACCGTGAGGCCCTCGTCGCCGCCGCAGTCGGCGACGGTCGCATCCCTCCCACGCGTCATGACGCGTGGCTGAAGCAGCTGGAGCGCGATCCCGGTGCGGCCGAGGTGCTCGCCGCCTTGGCCCCGGGGCTGATCCCCGTCGGGGCGCCGATCGGCCACGACGGCGACGGCGACAGCGGGGCCGCTGACGCCCTCTACGCGAAGCTCTACGGCAAGGAGTCCTGAGCGATGCCCGACTACATCCCTGTGTTCAAGCCCGGCGAGGACCTCACCGTCACCGCCGGGGCCGCGGTCACCGGTGGCCGCCTGGTGGAGGTCACCGCGCCGTCCACGGTGGAGGAGACCTCCGCGGCCGCGGCGGGGTGGCTCGGTGTCGCCACGACCGACGCCGCGATCGGCGCGATGCTCACGGTGACCTCCGGTGGCGTCCAGGAGGTCACCGTGGACGCCGCTGTGACCGCCGGGGACGTGGTGATCCCAGCGGCCGCCGGGCGGGTCACCCCGATCGGTGCCGGCACCGATTACGCCCAGGTCGTGGGCGTCGCCCTGACCGCTCAGGCCACGGTGGGCTCGACCTGCCGCGTCCGGTTCGCCCGCTGACGGAGGACTTCCATGCCCTACACCTATCCACCGCCGGCGCCGGTCGTCGACGGGGACCACACGCTGATCCACACGCTGCTGCAGAGTCCCGAGCTGATCGCACGGCGGTTGCGGACCATCGCCGAGCAGCGCTTCATCGCCGATGCGCTGCTGACCGGCCGGTTTCAGGCGATCGGGGGTGCCATCCAGTTCCAGCAGGGCGATTCGCTTTACACCGCTCGTGTCCCCGAGGTCGTGCGGCCCCTCGCCGAGTATCCGCTGACAGGTCTGGAGTTGAGCCCGACCCAGATCGCCGAGGTCCAGAAATGGGGCCAGGACGTCCCGGTCTCGGACGAGGCCATCAAGCGCCTCAAGCTCAGTCCGGTGGACCGCGCGTTCCTCAAGCTGGTCAACCACATGGTCAAGAGGGTGGACGCGGTCGCTCTGGCCACGATCGTCTCCCAGGTCACCCGGTCGTCCGCGGCCGCGGCGGACTGGTCCACCGCGACCGCCAAGCAGATCTTCCTCGACGTCTCCAAGGGCAAGGCCGCGGTCGTCGACCTGAACGAGGGCTTCGAGCCCGACACGGTCGTGGTGTCCACCGTGGCGTGGACCTATGCGATGGCCACCTTCGCCGACGCCGGATACCTCCCGAGGGAGGACCGGTCCTCACCGGTGCTGACCGGTGAGTTCCCGGTGATCGACGGCATGCGGTGGCTGCCCACGACCAACAGCCCCACCCCGACCTCGGCGCTGCTGGTGGACAGCGGCCAGCTCGGCGGGATGGCCGACGAGAACCTCGGCGGCCCCGGCTACGTCGGGGCGATCGCCGGTGTCGAGACCAAGTCCATGCGCAAAGACACGACCGACGGCTACTTGTTGCGGGCCCGGCGGGTCACGGTCCCGGTCGTGCTCGAGCCCGACGCCGGCTACCAGGTGACGGGGGTGACGTCCTGATGGGCGCCGCGATGGTGGTGACCGCTCCTGTGGTGGTCGTCCGAGACGGGACCAGGATGCTGCGCTACTACTACGTCGGTGCGAGGCTCCCGGACGGCCTGCCGGAGACCGAGCTGGCCCGACTGGCCGAGCTGGGTCTCATCGCCGAGTCGGGCCCCGCGAGTGCGGTGACCCAAGGGCCGCTGCCACTCACTTCCGCACCGGTGGTGGATGAGAACGGCGAGAGCGCCGGCGCGGGATCCCCGGACGGAACCCCCGGCGGGCGCCGGGCGAAGCCGAAGGCCTGATCCGGTGGCCGCGTTGGATGTGCTGCCGCCGGCGAAGGCCAAGGAGTTCGTACAGATCCCGGCCGCGGTCACGAGCCTCGACGACGAGCTCGTCGAGTTCATCGAGGCGGCTGTCGAGCGGGTCGAGAGGCACCTCGGTCGGGCACTGGATCCGGCCGCGGTCACCTTCTCCGAGCTGCTGGCCGCCAAGATGGTGCTCGGGGAGTACTGGCGCACCCAGCGCGCCACCAGGGGTGGGCGCGGCTCCTACGGTGGCGGGGCGTCCGGTGCGGCGATCGAGGTGGACGCCGACCCGGCGGGGATGGCGCCGCTTCGGCTGCGGTTGACCGAGCTGCTGGGTGAGCCCGCACCGACTTCGGGCGGGTTGGTTCCGTCCGGGTCCTTCCCTGCGGCGGCGGGATGGCCGGACCCGGCGCGGGTGGCGAGGCCGCCGTGGTGATCGTGCACCCCGCCGCCGCGGCGGTGGACGCGATTCTCGCCGCGCTGCGGGCGGAGCCCGCGCTGGACTACGAGATCGACGGGCGGGCCGCCCGGGTCCGGGTGGACGACGGCCCACCGGTCACCGACCTGGACGAGCCCGACGCGATCGGGGTCGGGCTGGCGGTCGGCGAGGTGCCGCCGCTGACCGGGGAGACCCGGCAGGGACTCGGCCGACGGCGCACGGAGAGCTTCGACGTCACCTGCGCGGTGGACTGCTGGACCGGCGACCCCTCCGCTCTGGCCGAGCGCCGCGCTCGGGCGTATGCGCTGCTCGACGTGGTGCACGAGGTGTTGACGCGTGGGCGTGACCTGGGTGGCGCGGTGATGACGGCGCTGGTGGTGCGGCACACCTACCGCGGCTATCAACGTGACAGGGCGCCTGGTGTGGGTGCGGTTCTGGAGTTCGTGGTGCGGGTGCGGGCGTTCCGCTGACAACGACTTTGTTCACGGGAAAGAAGGAGATGACGTGGCACTTCAGCAACGCCGTGCGCGCAGCACGCCCGCCGGTTGGGTGGTGTTGGCGCACGACGGTATCGAGGGCACTCACCGGTGTCCGGAGTCGGCGGTGGCGCATTGGGAGGACCGCGGCTGGCGCCGGGTGCAGCCCGACGCGGAGACTGTCCCACCGCTCACCGCGGAGCCGCCCGCGGAGCCGTCGAGGACCAGCAAGCCGGCGCGCGGCGCCGCACCCGGAACGGAGTCCTGATGCCTGCCACCCCGTTGAACCCGGCCGAGCGGTTCTCCGCGTTGTCCGGGTTGCAGATCGTGTTCATCCCGGTCATCGCCGCGGCCACCTTCGTCCCGACCCGCCCCGAGATCGACGCCGGGACCGACCTCACCTCCGAGGTCATGGACTGGAACGGCTTCACCACGAAGTCCTCCACATTCGACACCCCGGACCTGACCCGATTCGTCGGGAAGATACCCGGAAAAATCGAGTCAGAGGACTCGAGCCTGATGATGTATCTGGACCGCAGCGGCGATGATGTGCGGACAGTTCTCCCGCGTGACACCATCGGCTTCTTCGGGTTCATGGACGCGGGTGATGTCGCGGACGCGCTGATGGACATCTACCCGATCCAGGTGACCACCTTCGCGAAGGTGCGGAAGATGGACGCGGCGACCGTGGCGAATGTGGAGGTCGTCATCACCCGTATCCCGATCGAGGACGTCGTCATCCCGGCCGCGGCGTGAGTCTGCGGGAGCGGCTGCGCGCGCGGCAGCTCCCCACCGCGGTCGTGACCCTGTCCCCTGTGGTGCCGGGCGCGGACCCGGAGCAGGTGAGGGTCCGCGCCATCCCGGCCGATGACTGGGAGGCGCTGGTCGCGCTGCACCCGCCCACCGAGGCGCAGCGAGAGCGCGGCGACGCCTGGGATCCGGCGACGTTCCGTTCGGCGCTGCTGGCCGCGTGCGTCCTCACCCCCGAGGGTGAGGAGCCGTTGACGGAGGAGGAGTGGGCCGACGCCGCCGCCTCGGGATGGATGGTGGTGGGTGAGTTGAACGCCTTGTTCAACTGCGCTTATCTGTTGAACGACCGGACCCCGCAGGTGTCGGCCTTGGGAAAAGACTAGCCGCAGACCCGCAGTTCGCCGCGGAGATGAACTATTGCGCCCCGATCGGTCTGCGGCATTCGGAGTTCTTGTCCTGGGATCGGGATGATCGGGACGCGGCGATCGTGTGGGCGCTGCGGAGATCCCAGTCGTGCCCGGGATGCGGGGTGCATCCCGACGAGTGGGACCCTGCTGAAGGTGGGCATCGGGCCGCGTTCGTCGCCGAGGTGGTGGCGTGCCCGGGGTGCGCGGCGGTGGAGACCCGGCAGAACCGGATGGGCCGTGACCGGGACAAGGGGCGGCTGCTCCCGGGGTCGTCGGTGGTGCTGCGCCGCCGGATCGAACGGACGGCGGTGTGTGGTGAGGATTCGGGTGCGGGTGTCGGGGCATGAGGAGTTGGGGCGGTTGTCGCGGCGGCTGCGGGCGGCCGCGGACGGGGGTCTACGTCGTGACCTGGACTCGGGGCTGACGCGGGCGACACCGGCGGTTCTCGCCGCGACCCGCCGGGCGGTGGCGGGGGCGTCGTTCCCCGGGGAACCCTCCCGCGGCCTCGGCGGCGGCTCCGGACTCAGGGCGCGGTTGGCGGCGGCGACTCGCTCACGACCGCGGGCCGACGGTGTGCAGCTCTACGTGGACGGCGCCGCCGTCGGCCAGCAGGGTCACCGGCTGGCCATGCTGACCGACACCGAGCTAGCGCCCCGATGGCGCCATCCCGTCCACGGCAACCGTCACGCCTGGGTGACACAGCGCGGGCAGCCGTGGTTCTTCACCACGATCCGCGCCCACGAGCCTCGCTACGCAGCCGCTGTGCAGCAGGCCATGGACGAGTCGGCACGACGAATCGAGGACGCATGAAGTGGCAGATCCCCTACGGCGGGACCACCTACGAGTTCGACGACGGCCACTTGACCGCCGGTGAGGCGCGGCTGCAGAAGCGCCTCACCGACGGGTCGATGCCCTCGGACGCCGACGTGGCCCGCGCCAAGATGGACGGTGACGCGTGGATCGCGGCGCTGGTCATCGCCAGACGCAGGACCGGCCTGGAGCAGGCCGCCGACATCGATGAGGACGCCTTCGTCCTGTCGGACATCATCACGGCCACACAGGCGGCGATGACTGCCGCGGCGGCCTCCACAGACGTCCCGGAGGTGAACGGCGGCGAGCTCACGGTGGTCGCGGAGATCCGAGAGGAATAGCGGCCACCAGCTGACTGACCTGCGCTTGTTCCTGCACCCGGGTGCCGACATCCCCTTCGGTACATCCTCCGTTCACCACCCCGTTGCGAGACCCCACGTCAGAGGACCGGTGATGCGCCGTGTCCTCGTCCATGACGTTCGACATCGAGGCCCGGGATGGCGCGTCGAGCGAGTTCGCGCGGATCGGTGCGGCGGTCGAACGGCTCGACGGGAAGCTCCGAGAGCTCGACCGGCTCACGGTGGAGCCGAAGGTCCGCCTCGGCACCGAGCCCGCGACCCGGGACCTCACCCGGTTCGCCGGCGAGCTGCGAACGAAGATCCAGCGGGCGATCCGGGACCTGCCCGCGATCGACATCGACACGATCCGCGCGCAGGCCCGCGTCGCGAGCCTGAAGACCCGTATCGAGGCGCTGCGCTCCGCGGCGCTGCGGATCGACCTCGACACCGGTACCGCCGCGGCGGACATCGGGGAGATCCGCCGCGAGCTGGAGGGGCTCCGCGACACCCGCATCAAGATCGATGTCACGGGTGGCGCGAAGACCGACATCACCTCGATCGCGGGCAGGCTCCGCGAGCTGCGCGACACCACCCTCAAGGTCGAGGTCGCCGCCGGCGCCGGCATCGCCGAGCTGGACCTGATCGACCGGAAGATGACCGCGCTGCGGTCACGCTCCCCGCTGCGCCTGGTCGTCGACGCCGACGACCAGGCCGGCGCGAAGCTGGCCGCGGTGCTGGCGCTGGCCGGGGAGCTGGCCCGGTCCCGGCCCACGGTGCAGGCCACCGCGGAGACCGCGGCCGCGGCCGCGCAGCTCGCGGCGCTGCTCGCGCAGGTCCGGGCCCTGGCCGGGCGTGAGCACACCGTGCGGGTCCGGATGGCCCGCACCGGGATCCTCGGCGAGCTGGCCCGCATCCAGCGCGACCTCCGCGCGCTGGCCGGGGGCAGCATCGAGATCGACGCCGACACCCGACGGCTCATGGAGGCCCTGGCGTCGGCCCGCGTGCGCCTCGCGGAGCTGGAGGCGCTCGAACCCACCGTCGAGATCGACGCCGACACCGCCGCGGCGCGCGCCCAGATCGCCGAGATCGAGCTGGCGCTGTCCCGGATCGCGGGCCGCCAGTACACCGCGCGCGTCGACGTGGACCGTGACGGTTCCGCCGCCGGGCGCATCCTCGCGCTGACCGGCGCCGCCGGGGCGCTCACCGCCGGGTTGGGCTCCGGGACCGCGGCCGCGGCGAGCCTGGGCGGGGCGGTCGCGTCGCTGGCCGGGTTGGCGCCGCTGGCGGTGTCCGGGCTGATGGGCCTGGTCGCGGTGGTCGCGACCGTGAAGACCGGCGTCGCCGGCCTCGACGAGGCCCTGTCCAACCTCGACGACGAGAAGGCCTTCAACGCCGCCTTGCGCGACCTCTCGCCCTCGGCGCGGGAGTTCGCCCTGGCGGTGCGCGACATCGCACCGGCGTGGAAAGAGGTCCGGCTCGAGACCCAGCAGCGGCTGTTCGCCGGGCTCGGCGACGAGCTGCAGGAGCTGTCGGGCAACTACCTGCCGCTGGTCAAGGACGGCCTCGGCGGGATCGCCGACGAGCTCAACGGCGCCGGCCGCGACATGGCCGAGTTCGCGAACTCGGCCGAGGGCGTCCGCGACGTCGGGACGATCTTCGACAACACCCGGGCGGCGATGGCCGCGGCCCGCCCGGCCGCGGTCGACCTGCTGGCCGCGGTCACCGACATCGGCGTCGTCGGCTCCGAGGTCGGGATCGATCTCGGAGGCGGGTTCGCCGAGGCGACCGGCCGGTTCCGGGAGTTCATCGCCGAGGCCCGGCGCTCCGGCGAGCTGGAGGAGTGGATCCGGGGTGGACTGGACACCCTGTACCAGCTGGGACAGGTAGCGGGCAACGTCGGAGGCATCCTCGGTGCGGTCTTCACCGCCGCGAAGGAGTCCGGCGCCGACTTCTTGGGCACCCTCGAACGCGCGACCGGTGGTGTCGAGGACTTCCTGAAGTCCACCGACGGTCAGACCGCTCTCGTCGACTTCTTCACCGAGTCCCGGCAGGCCGTCGACGCGACGGTGCCCGGGCTGGAGTCCGCCGGGCGCGCCGCTGGTCAGGCCCTGTCGCAGTTCTCCAACACCGGCGGGCTGACCACGGCCGCGACCGGGTTCTCCGACCTCACCGCAGCAGTGACCCCGCTGGTCCCGCCGCTGGCGAAACTCGGCGGGGAGGTGCTGGGGGCGTTCGGGACAGCGGCGTCGGCTGCGGCCGCGCCTGTGGGACTGCTGGCGTCCGGGCTCGTGGCGCTGCTCGGCGCGGTCGGCCCCATCGCCCCGGCCGCGGCCGGGGCGTTCGTCGCCTTCAAGATCCTCGGACCGGTCAACACCTGGGTGACCGGACTGGGGGTGAGCCTGGCCGGGTTGGCGACCCGGCTGGGTGCCGGGGAGGCTGCCGCCACCCGGATCGGGGCGGCCTTCGCGAAGGTCGGCGGCGCGATCCCCATCGTCGGTGCCGCGGTCGTGGGCTTCGCCGCGATCGTCGACGGCCTCACGTCATCCACGTCCGAGGCGGTCACGGCCCTGAACCAGGGCGGCGCGGCCGCGGCGGACATGCAGCGGGTCCTGCTGGAGCAGTCCGGCGGGGCGACGCAGAACCGCTCCGCGATCGACGATCTCAACGCCAGCGTGAACGAGTGGCTCAACACGAACGTGTTCGGGATCGCCACGGTGGACAACACCACCGCGGCCCTGGCGAAGCAGCGCGCCGGCATGACCGATCTCGAGCGGGCCCAGCTCGACGTCAAGACCGCGACGGGAGACCTGCAGCTGGCCCAAGACCGGTACGGCGCCGGATCTCAGCAGGCCGCCGCCGCCGCTGCCGGGCTGGCCACGGCCAACAACAATCTCGAGACGGCGGAGCGGGGCGCCGCGGCGGCCGGTAAGGACCACAACGACGTCCTGCGCGACCAGGTCAACGCCGCGCAGACCGCCCTCGGGGCGAACCTCGCCCTGGAAGACGCCCTGGCGAGGGTCGCCGCCGCCGAGACGGCGGCCAACGACGCCGCCCGCCGGTACGGGGAGGGTTCCACAGAAGCCGCCGACGCCGGTCGGCAGTTCACGGCCGCCGCCGACCAGGCCGCACAGGCCGTCCAGAAGCAGGCCGAGGCAACAGCTACGGCCACCGGGGCGATGGACCCGGCGAAGGCCGGTACCGACGCCTACGCCGCATCCCTGCTGACCGTTGCGGCCAACGCGTCCGGTCCCGCGCGTACGGCGCTGCTGTCGCATCTGTCGCAGCTGTCGCAGGTGTCGCTCGACGCGCTCAGCGCCGGTGCGGCGACGACCGGGTTCGCCACGGAGGTCCTTCAGCTCCCCGACGGAAAGTCCGTGACGATCGCGGTGGACCCGGAGACCGGGAAGATCGTCACCACGCAGCAGCTACTGGACTCGATGGCCGAGACGAAGACCATCACCATCAACGGTGACACCCTGCCGATCGACCAGGCCTTGCAGCGGGTGCTTGCCGCCATCGCACTCGGCCAGGCGACCGTGACGATCGACGGACAGACCCTACCCGCGCAGGAGGCGTTGGGGCGCGTCCTGGAGTCCGCGGACCTCGCCCAGGCCACCGTGACGATCAACGGGCAGGACGTGCCCGCCCGCGGCGTGCTCGACGCCTACCTCGCCGCGGTGAGCGCCGGTCAGGGCTCCGTGCTCATCAACGGCAATCCGATCCCGGCCGACACCGTGCTGACGCAGCTGCTCGGGACGATGAACACCTCCGTCGGGACCGCGACGCTGAACGCGAACGCCGCCCCGGCGACGGGACAGCTGAACGGCACCCTGAACTTGATGAACGGTGCCACCGGCACCATGACTCTCGCCGCCAACGGCGCTCCCGCATCGGCGGTGCTCAACGGGACGAAGTACCGGATCGACACGACCACGGGGACGTTGACGATCGACGGGAACCCCGCACCCGGGCAGGCCGACCTGTCCGGGCTGAAGGTCAACATCGACCGCACCGCCGGGACGGTGACGATCCTGGGCCGCGACGGCGGTGTCGCCGCCCTCAAGGCGCAGCTGTCGCAACCGTCGTCGAGCGTGCACACCGTCCGGGTGCGCACCGTGCAGGAGACCACCAGCCACGTCAGTCAAGGGGGCAAGGGGGTCGCGCACGGCGGGATCCTCACCCCGATGGCCGGCGGTGGGATCCTCGGGGCGACGAGCACCGGGCTGCCGGTCACCGCGTACGCCGGTGGGGGTTACGGCACGTTCAACGGTCACCGGCTGCGGCCGATGGCAGCCCGCGCCGAGGCGGTACCGCCGGGTACGTTCCGCGTGATCGGGGATAATCTCTCGGTCACCGAGATTTATGCGCCGTTAGACGGGTCGGCCCGGTCGTTGTCGTTCCTGCGCTACGGCGCACAGGCGTTCGGGATGGCGATGGTGCCCCGTTCCGCGCTGGCGGCGATCACCTCGGCCGGTGTCGCAACACCGACCCGGCTGTCGTCGTCGCCACCGGTCGCGACGAGCGGCGCGCCGGCGACGTCCGCCGGGGTCACCGCGTCGGTCCCCGCCGGCGGGGATCAGGTCGCGGCGCTGCGCGCGCTGGCGGGGGAGATCCGCCGGTCGGTCCTGGCGGCCACCGGCGCGATCAGGCTCGACCAAAGCCCGGTGGTCGCGGAGTTGCGCCGGGTCGTGGACGCGGTCCTCACGGCGGGGGACCCCGCCGCCGTGGTCGCCGGGCTGACGCGCGTCGAACAGGCGCTGGCTGCGGCCGGGCGCGGCAGCGCCGCGGTCTCCGCGCAGGTCCGGCGAACCGACGCCGAGCTCGCCGGGCTGCGCTGATGCCGTCACTGGAGGACGCCGACACCTATCTGGTCAACGGCGTCGACCTGCGTAGCCACGCCTGGTGGCTCGAGGTCGCCGAGGGGCTGGCCGACGCCCCCGAGCCGCGCGGGGACGACCTGGAGATCCCGGGCATGCACGGCGCCCTGGACCCCCACGCCGCCGACACCGCGGCCAGACGGCGCTACGGGCCCGGGACGATCACCTTCCGGATGGGCGTCAAAGGCGTGGACCCCGACACCGGCGCCGTTCCCGACGACACCCTCGCCGAGTACTTTACCCACCTGGACGGGCTGCAACGTCTGTTCAACACCCGGCGGGTGGAGCTGGTCCATCCCCGCGGCGACGGGGACCGGCGCGCGACCGCCCGGCTGGCCGCACCGATCCGGGCGGTGCGGGAACCCTCCAGCCCGTGGTTCGGCCGGTTCACCGCGCAGCTCACGATCCCCGCCGCGTTCTGGACCGGACCTGGCGACGTCACCGCGTCGGCCACGGTCGCGACCGGCGGCGTGCTGAACCTGGCCGGGTTCGCCGGTGGTAACGCCCCCATCACCGATGCGATCATCGACTTCGGACCGGGCAACAACCCCACCCTGATTCAGGGCGGCACGTACGTGGCCTACGACGGGGTGATCACCGCCGGGCGGCGGCTGGTCATCGACTGCGGTGACTGGTCGGCCGGGTACGGCTCCGGAGCGGTGTGGAGCCCCGACCAGGGTGCGATCGGTTACAACCCGGGGCCGAGCTGGTTCGAGCTCGACCCCACCGCCGGTGATCCTCCGGCAGCGGTGCTCACCCACACCGGCGGCGGAACCATGAACGTCATGCTCACCGCGCCGCCCACGTACCTGACCAGCTGAGAAGGACGCGGCGGCGGGTCTCGAACCCCCACTCATCCTAGGAGGAGAAATGTCAACCGTCCTGATCGGCGGCGACCGGCCCCTGCGCGGGTGCCTGGCCTGCGGCCAGGCCGACGACCACCCCCGGCATTCCGTGCAGGTCGACCCGGAGCACTGGGCCGACTTCCACCTGGACTGCCACGCCGCGTCGGCCCCGCCGTGCCCCGAGTGCGCCGCGCGGATCGCCGGGGCCGACGGCGCCACCGGCGCCGACCTGCTGCAGCACCTGCTCACCCCGCCGAAGAAGGGCTGACCCCGAATGCCGATTGATCAGGCCGAGGCCACCAACCAGCTCAAGGCCGAGACGGGGAAGGCCGTCTACGTCGCCACGGTCACCCCCTTGCGGGGCCGGTTGACGACCACGAACGGCACCGCCACCGCCGCCGGCACGGAGGTCGCCAACTCCGGCGGCTCCACCTACGCCAGCCAGGACGCCTCCGCAGCGCTCGGCACCCCCGCCGCGGGGTCCGTCACCACCACCGGTGCGCTCACCTGGTCCAACCTCCCGGGCGCCACGATCGTGGGGATCGAGCTGTGGGACTCCGCGGGCACCCCGGTCCGGAAACGCTTCGGCCCGTTGACCGCGTCCAAGACGGTCGCCCTGGGGGACTCGTTGACGATCGCCGCGGGTGCCCTCGTCCTCACCCAGGCCTGATCGCCGCCGTCCGCCCTCACGAGGGATCGCAACAGGTACAGGAGCGTGATCGATGTCCACGCGCCTGTACCTGACCACCACCGCGCCGGGGGTGTCACCGGACCCGGCCAATGCCGGCGTGACCTGGGAGGACACCGGCGGCATAATCCGGGGTGCGCTCGCCGCGACACCGGCCGGTGCGGCGGCGAGCGTGTCCCGCGCGGAGACCTCGGCGTCGAGCGCGTGGGACGTCGCGCTGGGACAGTGGACCACCGCGGCGTTCGCGCGCGACGGAACCGTCGACGGCCTCGCCACGCTCATCTGGGGACGCAGCTCCGACGTCGCGTCGGCCACGAACGGGTTCCAGGCCCACTTCCGGTTCTGGATCATGAAACCGGACGGCACGTCCCGTGGTGTCATCAAAGACGCGTTATCGAACATCGCTTGGACCACCACCGCCACCGGCGCGTCGGTGACGGGGTCGGTGCTGTCCGCCTTGGCCGTCGTCGCCGGTGACCGGTTGGTGTTCGAGCTGGGTTACCGGGCGACGAACACCTCCACGTCCTCCATGACCGGCACGGTCTACTACGGCGGCACCACCACCCCTGATCTGGCCGCGTCCGCGACGGACATGACCCGGCCCGGGTCGGTCGAGTTCGACTCCGCGAACCTCGCGCTGTTGTTCACCCACGATGCCGCGGCGACCCTGAGCGGCACCGGAGCCCTGACCGCCGGCGGCACCCCGGTCCGGCCTGGTGCGGCCGTGCTCGCCGGTCAGGGCACGCTCACCGCGGCGGTGCGGCGGCAGCACGCGGCCGCGGCGGCACCGGCCGGGTCGGGCACGCTCACCGCGGCCGGTGCCCGGATGCAGCCGGCCGCGGTCACCCTGGCCGGGGACGGCACCCTGACCGCGGCGGCCGACCGGGCACATCCGGCGCCGGCGACCCTCACCGGCGCGGGCACCCTGACCGCGGCCGGGACCCGTGACCAGGCCGCCGCGGCGACCCTGACCGGCACCGGCGCACTCACCGGCAACGCGGGACAGACCGCGACGGCGACCCTCACCGGCACGGGCGGACTCACCGTCGCGCTCACGCAGACCCACGCCGCGGCGGCCGCTCTCGCCGGGACATCCGGGTTCACCGCGTCCGCCGCCGCCGCCCACCAGGCGACGGCGACCCTCACCGGCACGGGCGGACTCACCGCGGCCGGGGTCGCGGCGCAGCCGGCCGCGGTCACCCTGGCCGGGGACGGCACCCTGACCGCGGCGGCCGACCGGGCACATCCGGCGCCGGCGACCCTCACCGGCGGCGGGGCGTTGCTCGCCACCGGTGTCCGGGCCCGACCGTCCGCGGCCGCGCTCACCGGGCTCGGGACGCTCACCGCGGCCGCGCGCACCGCCGCCGGCGGCACCCTCAACCCGTCGCTGTGGGCGGTCGACCGCGTCACCGGGGCGTTGACCCCGCTGCCCCACCTGGTCAAGCTGTCGGTGTCCCCGGTCCGCAACGGCCCCGGGCAGATCACGCTGGAGTACCCGGCCTACGGGCGGGGCGCCGAGCTGCTCGCGGTCCTCATCGAGGAGGACCGCGACCTCGAGGTGGAGATCTGGCTGTCCGGGCGTCGCGCCGGGGCGCTGCGCGGGATCCTGTTCGACGCCGACGGCGACGACGTCGCCGAGGACGCGGTCAACACCTACACCGGGTCGTTCCTGGAGGTCCTGCTCGACGAGGTCCTGGTCTGGCCGCAGGACGCGGACGAGAAGAAAGAACTGGTCTTCACCGCCGTCGCCGCCGGGCAGGTCGCGGCGACCCTGCTCGCGCAGGTGCAGGCCCGCGGCGGGTTGGTCGGGGTCACCCGGGACTTCACCACCTCGACCGACTCGACCGGGGTCGGGTGGCCCACGGTGGTCACCGCGAGGTACTCGCCGACGGCGACGGTCCTCGACGTCCTCGGTGAGCTCGTTGACCTGGGACTGATCGACGGGTTCGAGGTGACGCCGGCGCGGGTGCTGCGGCTCTACGGTCCGGACCGGCAGGGGGTGGATCGCACGGTCGGTGCGGCCCCGACGGTGTTCCGGCGGGGCCGTGACGTCGCGCAGACCCCGCGCCGGCACTCGGTGCGCACCGCCGGAACCGTCGTCCTCGTCGCCGGCGCCGAGGGTGTGTACCGGTCCGCCTCGGACACCTCGGCGTCGGCGCGCCGCGGCCGTCGTATCGAGGTCCCCGGCTCGGCGAACAACCTCACCGACCCGACGAGCGTGCTCGCCTACGCGCAGCGGCTGCTCACGACCGTCACCCCCGGGGCGATGGAGGTCACCCACGGGCTGGTGTTCGCGCCCGGTCGCCCGCGCCCGCTGCACGGTTTCGCGGTCGGGGACTGGGTGTGGTCGGACACCCGCGGGCAGCTGGAGCGGCTGCGGGTGTGGCAGTGGTCGCTGATCGTGGACGCCGGCGGGGTCCGCGGCGAGCTGGTCTTGAACACCGCGCGGGTGGACGCGCTGCTCAAGATCGCCCGATCGCTCAAGCGGATCAGTTCCGGCGCCGCGGTCGTCGGGACCAGCCGGCCCCCGCCGACCACCGACACCGTCGCCCCGGCCGCCCCGACCGGACTGTCGGTGTCCAGCCTGGCCTATCAGGACGGCGTGAACGAGCCCACCAGGGCGGTCGTGTTCGTCAACTACGCGGCGGTCGTCGCCAACTCCGACGGGTCCGACTGCACGGACCTGGCCGGGTACCGGGCCCGGCTGCGGTACAAGGGCCTGGTCCAGACCGGCGGCATCGGCGAGCCCGGGGAGGTGATCCCCGGCGGCGGCGGCGGCACCTGGACCCACTCCGACACCGTGCCGTCAGGGGACCTCCAGATCGAGATCAGCGGCGTCGACGCCAACGCCGCGGTCGAGGTCCAGGTCCAGGCGTTCGACTCCGACGGGAACGACTCGGCGTGGTCGGGCGGCGCGAGCCACACCACCGCGGCCGACGACACCCCGCCGCCGACCCCGTCGACGCCGACGACCGACGTGTGGTTCGCCACGTTGAACGTCACCTGGGACGGGCTCGACTCGGACGGGTCGGACATGCTCGCCGCGGCCCCGGACTTCGACCACGTCGAGGTGCACGTCTCCACCTCGGCGGGCGCGTTCGCGATGACGCAGGCCACGTTCGCGGCCCGGCTGTACGCGGCGGGCACCTGGAACGTGCCGGGCATCCCGCACGGGGTCGCGCACTACGCCCGGCTGCTGGCGGTGGACCGCGCCGGGAACCGGTCGGGCGGGTCGGGGACCTCCGACCCGGCGACGGCCGAGCAGCTCGTCAGCCAGGACCTGATCGACGACATCATCACGAAGCCGAAGATCGCGGACTTCGCCGTCGGCACCGCCGAGGCGGAGAACCTGTTCTGCGTGAACGGGAAGATCGCGAATCTGGCGGTCAACTCGGCGAAGGTCTCCGAGCTGAACGTCGGGCTTCTCACCGCGGGCACCATGACCGCGGTCGTCACGAACTCCGGCCTGTTCAGGACGGCCGCGTCCGGGAACCGCGTCGAGTTCGACGCCGCCGGGTTGCGGCTTTACAACGGCGCGACCGTTGTCGGGCGCTGGCAGACATCGGACAGCTCCATGCTGACGACCGGGATTTTCCAGACCGGTCTGTCCGGCGAGCGCCTGGTGATGTCCCCGGACGGGACGTTCAAGTTCTACCCGACCACCGGGTCGAATTACTCGCTGATGGCCAACAACGGGAATGAGTTGTTCCTTCGTGGTCCGCTGGACGGATCGTCCCGGTCCGGGCAGAGTTTCTACTGGTCATCGGGTGTCGGGCTGGCGTTCGGGGCCTACCCCAACTCACTCACCTCGCGGCTGTCGGTGGGTGACCGGCTCATCTCCCAACAGGGCGTGCTGCTGGTCAACGTCCTCGACGGCCGTTTCACCCAGTTGGACCCCCAAGGCCATCGGGTGTTATGGAAGGCCACCGACGCCGCGGGTGCGGACATCGGGAACTCGTATCTGCACCTGTCGCTGTCCCTGAACAGCAACCGACCATGGCTGTTCGGAGCCACCACCAACACCGGAATCCAGCTGAACGAGGCCTTGTATGTGGTCGCGAACGACGGGTCCGCGAAAGGCGTCTACGCCTCGAACTTCGCGAACCCGTCCGCGATCGCGGTCAAGACCGACATCGCGACGGCCCGGTTCGGGGACCACGGTCTCTCGGCGATGGACGTGGTCCGTTCCGCCCGTGCACAACGGTTCCGGTATCGGGCCGACCTCGCGCCCCGCCCCGAACGGCCCGGGTTCACGCTCCACCGCCTCGCCGACGACGGCCGCACGGAGGTCCCGGACCGGGAGGCGCAGTGGGCCCACCCGCAGATGCCCGCGCCCTGGCATGTGGGCCCCATGGCCGACGACCTCGACGACCTCGCCCCGGAGCTGATCATCCGGACCGTGGACGGGCAGATGATGCTCGACGTCGGCATGAAGGCCGGGATGGCGTGGGCCGCGGCCGCGGAGGCCGGTGACGCCGTCCTCGCCCTGCGCCGGGAGGTCGCCGAGCTGCGCGCGCTCCTGCGCCCTGGGCCGGGCGTGGTGGACGGTGAGGTCGCGTGACCCCCCCTACAGGCGGCCGGTCTCCCGCGCCCACGGCACGATGTCGAGCAGCCAATCCCAGAGTGGACCGGCCGACGGGTTCCACCGCGGCTCGGGCAGCACACCCCGGGTGCGCCAGTTCTGCGCGGTCTGTCGCCCCACGTCGAGCCGGTCGGCGATCTCGGTGAGGCCGACCGGGTCGAGGTCCTCGATCCGGGTCATGGCGTGGTCTCGGCCACAGCCGTCGCCGGATCGAGCAGCGGATGAGCCGCGGTCTCGACGATCCGCCGGCTGCTCGGGTGTACCTCGACGTCGCGCCAGGCGACGAGGTTGGCGAGATTCCCGGCCCTGAACTCAGGCTCGGGGGTGACCAGCACCCAACGGTCGCCTTCGTCCGCGCCGTTCTCCTCCAGCCAGGCGTGGACATCGTCACCCAGCCTCACGCCCTCCAGGGGCGACAGGCCGAACTCGTCGCCGGGAACGTCGAGTCCGGCGTCCCCGTTGATGATCGCCAGCGTGTAGGTGGTCATGGTGTGCTCCTTGGTGGTGGTTCCGGCCGCTGTGGCCATGTGAGTACGTTACCAACTCGCTGAGTACGTTGTCAACTCACTGGAAGGGGTGACTTGTGCAGCCTGATGACGTGCGCGTCGACTTCACCGCGCAGGACGTGTTCGCCGAGCTCGGCGCCACCGAGCTCGGCGCCGCGCTGCTGCGGTCCGCGCAGCTGAGTGTGGTGGCCGCCAAGCAGGCGGCCCGGATCCGGGAGCTGGAGTCGCAGATCCCTCCGGCAGGAAAGGCATCCGCCGGTGAGTGAGTGGCCGCGCCGGTTCCACCCGGCCCGCATGGACGCCTCCGACGCCGGCCACGACGAGCACGGCGCGCCGGTGACCCTGCACCACCAGGTGGTGGACACCACGGTCACCGTGCAGGCCTACCAGCTGGCGCCGGCCACCTGGGACGCGGCGGCCGCGTGGTGTGGGGGGACCCGGGTCCTGGACGCTGAGGGGAATCAGGCGGTCGCGGTCGGGTCCCTGCACCCCGACCACCAGGCGTGGTTGGGGGACTTCATCGTCAAGCACGGCGACAGCTTCCGGGTGGAGCGCGCCGAGGGCTTCTACCAGCGCCATTCGAAACCCGAGGGCGCTCCGTGACCGGCCCGCACGACCACCGACCCGCCCGGGCCGACCTCATCGCCGGCCGGCCCGCCCGCCCCCTGGAGGCACCCCGTGCCCGACCTCGTCCGACGCCTCCGGCGACGGCTGCACACCCTCACCCGATTCCTCGACCACCTGGAGAACACCATGGCCGCCGACCGTGACCTGATCACCACCATCCTCGCCGGGCTGGGCCCGATCGCCGAGGCCATCCGCGCCAAGGACGCCACCATCGCGGCGCTGCGCGGCCGGCTCACCGACGCCGGCATCGCCGCGGCCGCCGACGAGGCCACCGACGCCGCGGCGCTTACCCCGGTGGCGCAGGCCGTGGACGCCATGGCGCTCGCCCTCGCCGCCAGCCCGGCCACCGGCGCGACCGAGCCGGAGCCGATCCCCGTCGAGCAGGTGCCCGCCGCCGTCGAGCAGGCCGCTTCCACCGAGCTCGGCACCGGAGACGCGACCACCTCCTGACCGACACCGCGGCCCCGGCCGGCCACCGCAGAAGCGGGGGCCGGCACCCCGGACACCGGACCTGACATGACCTGAAGGAAGTGGGATCGGCATGACCCACGACATCCACCCTGAACGAAGACCTGTAGACAGCCCACTTCTGGACCCACTTCTGGACCGCGTCGGACTGATCATCATGGCGTTGGCGAACACCGGATTCGGGGTGGGGCTGTGGTTCCAATCGCAGCGCTGGAGCAACACCCCCGCCTACGCCCTGCTGTTGGACGTCTTCCCCACACAGGCGTGGGGGACCATCTACCTCGCCGTGGCGCTCGTGATGGCCCTGACGATCCGATGGCACCGGAATTGGCCCCTCGGGGTGATGGCCCACACACTGGGTATCGCGTTGGCGACGACATGGTGGTTCGCTTTCATCGTCCGTTATCTCACCGATGACGGCACCACCATCGCGAACCCCATCTCGTGGGGCGTGCAGTTGCTGGTCCTCGGCGGCTCTTCCCTGTGCCTCTACCAGAGGAAAGTGCAAGGCCGGCTCGCGTGAACCCGGCCGAGTTGACCGCCCTGGTGGGAGCCGCCGCCCTGCTCTTGACCGCGGTCGGCGGTTTCCTCGCGGTCCAGCGTGCCGGTAGGGCGGCGCGCCTGGGCGCGGCGGAAGCCGCGCAGGCGGTCATCGACAAGGAGAAACAGAACGAGAGGGAGGCTCGGCAGAAGGAGAGGGAGACCGAGCTCGGCGCGTGGGGGAACGTGCATCAGGCGGGGCAGGAGGACAACAGGATCCTCAGGGCGCAGCTCCGTGAGGTGTTGGACGCCGCCGACAGGAAGATCAAGTCATTGCAGGACGAGACCATGTGGCAGGCGGAGGTGCACGGGGCGAAGCTCAAGAGCCTGCATGAGGAGATCGCGGCGCTCCGGAGCCGTCAGGATCACCAGGCACCATGACCACCACCGTCCTGGCGGTCGTCTTCCTGGCGATCGCTCTGGCCAGCCTCACCGTGCAGGCGGTGCTGCTGGGTCGAATCCTGCTGGCCCGTGGCGACACTCGGGCGCCCCAGATGGCCCGCAAGGTGCTGATAAGGACCGTGGGCAGCAGGATCGCCGGCGACGTGCTCTACGTCGCGGTAGGTGTGATGGCGCTGGTCGCGGCACCCGTGACGGGGGTCGGCGCGGTGGTCGTGTTCGCGGTGATCAAGGCGCTCTGGGTGGTCAACTCGATCAAGGACGACGTATGGCTACGTTGTCGCCTCACGGGCACACGCCCGGCAGCGGAGGCTCCGACAGCGCCGGGCCCAGACGGATGAGAGGACCTGATGATGACCACGAACGACGCCGACGTCCTGAGCCGACACGGCATCCTCCGCGCCACGCAGGTGGTGCAGGTCGCGGCCGCCGCCGGGTTGTCCGCCGCCACGGCCGCCGTGCTGCTGGTGAAGGAGTCCGGCCGCACCGAGCCGGACGGGCGCAGGACCTACGGGCACAACCTCTGGGGACACGACCAAGTCCCCACAGGTGGGATCTACGTCCCGGGCGCCGAGGTCAGCCGTCAGGAGTACGTGCGCTACCGAGATTGGCGCCGCGCCGGACAGCAGTTCGGGCAGGCCCGGTCTCAAGGTGTCGGACCCTGCCAGCTGACGCACTGGAAATTCCAGGACGACGCCGACCAGCGCGGCGGCTGCTGGGACCCTGCGGTGAACATGCGGGTCGGGTTCGAGACGCTCGCCGGGCACATCCGGCGGCACGGGGAGCAGCAGGGGTTCCGCCGCTACAACGGCTCCGGTGACCGCGCGGAGACCTACGGCCGGGAGGCTGTGGCCCTGCTGGCGCAGTGGCGGGCGTGGCTCGCGGCCGGTGTTGATGGAATGAATGAATCATCCGTGCATGTCGCGTCGGGCCGGGCCGAGCTGCGGATGGGGGATACCGGCGACCGGGTAGCGGCGTTGCAGGTGTGGTTCAACACCATGTTCCCGAGCTACTCGGGAATCGATCTGAAACCGAAACGGTACGGTCCGCAGACGACGGGGGTCGTGGCGGAGTTCAAGCGCCGCGTCGGGATGGGTGACACCAACGGCGAGATAGTGGACACCGAGACCTGGAAGGCTATAGAGACCCTCGGCTACAAGGGAGATGCGTAGAGATGTCCGGACTGTTTTCCGGGGCCAATTACGAGCCGTTGGAGAGGGTGCAACGTCAGGCGAGGATGCGAGCGCACGACATCATCTGCATCCACACGATGGTGGGTTCGCTCCGCGGGACCGACAAGTACTTCAAGGCGGACGGATGGGGTGGCACCGAGTCGCATTTCGGCACCGGCTACGACGGGGAGATCATCCAGTGGCAGGACTGCGGCTGGACGGCGGACGCCAACCTGAACGGCAACCGGCACGTCATCAGCATCGAGAACGCCGACCTGGGCACCGGTTTCCCGAAGTGGAACACCAAGGACGGCGGCGCGGTCCCGGCGTTCACCGACGCGCAGATCGAGGCGAACGCCCGCATCATCGCGTGGGCATGTCGTGAGTACGACATCCCCTGTGAATTGATTCCGGACTCGAAACCCGGTCGTCGCGGGATCGGATACCACCGACAGGGCGTACCCGGCCACATGGTGGCCGACGGAGAGAAGTGGTCCAACGCCCCCGGGAAGGTCTGCCCCGGAGATCGGCGGATTGCACAGATCCCAGCCATCATCAGACGTGCCCGTGTCATCATGGGCCAATCGAAGGAGACAGGCGATATGAGCGCT
Source organism: Mycobacteriales bacterium (assembly GCA_038257875.1). Lineage (GTDB taxonomy): Bacteria > Actinomycetota > Actinomycetes > Mycobacteriales > Pseudonocardiaceae > Pseudonocardia. Next base: position 1,782 of record JBBSQN010000048.1, on the reverse strand, counting down.
GAGTTCGAGAGCGCTGTACGCGAGATGTTCGCGGGAATGCCCGCGAGCGGGTTGGCGCAACAGCTGGTGGCGGATCACGACTACCGGGTGCATCACAGCGCCCCGGCGGACAACGCGTTCGGGCAGATCCTGTCGGTCCGCAAAGAGCTCCACGAGCGGATGGACGAGCTGGCGGCGAAGCTCGACCGGCTGCTCGCCGCGCATCTCGCGGAAGCCGAGACCACGAAGGCGACCTCATGATCGACACTCAGGGCCGCCACCCCGCCACCCCGGCACCGCTCAGGTCGCCCGCTTCTTCGGCTCCGACCATCTCCCCGAGCGTCTCCGGCCCGCGGCGGCCACGATGATCCAGAACCTCCCGGACGACCCGGAGCCGACCACCGGGTTGCGGAAGCTGCTTGAGGCAAAGGACTGCTTCGTGAGGGCCACGGTCGTGGCCTCGACGAGATCGAAGGAGGCGACACCGTGACCAGTACGCCTGAGGTCAACGAGCCGGTGGAGAGGAAGGTGGCGGTCGGCACGGTGGTGTCGCTGCTGGTCGCCGGGGTGATCGCGGTCCTCAACGCGGTCGTGGCGGACAACACGCTGCTGGGCGTGCTGCCGCCGGTGGTGCAGTGGCTCGTGCTGACCGGCGTCCCCCCGGCGCTGGTGTTCCTCGGCGCGTATCGGACCAAGCACACCTACCGCACCTGATAGCCTCTGGTGGTCACCGATTGATCACCAGCCGTGCGAAACAGCGCCCCCACACCTTCGGGTGCGGGGGCGCCGTTTCGTGTTTGCCTCGGAGCAGGCCGACCGTCATGCCGCCGAGGGCCGGGAGGCGCCGATCCGCCGGCTCCGGGTCATCCGCCCGGTCTTGACCTCCCGCAGACCGTGGACACCGCGTATGGGCCGGTGAGTGGTTGTGCACCGATGCGCGAGGACGGCCTGGGTGCCCACGACACCCCAGATGTGATCGGCGCCGATCAGACACCACGAGCTCGCCTACCCCGTGAGTGCCGGTCGTATGTCGCCCGCGGGGTCGTTCAGGTCGCCGGCGTGGTGTGCTCGGTCCAGCGCTGACCGTCCCACCAGCGCAGCATGTGCGGCTGATCCTGGTCGGGCATCCATCCGGCCGGGGGCAGCATCGGCGCCGCGGTGGTGGTCTTCGTCGCCGCTTGCGCGGCGAGCAGCCGGTTCTGCTCCCGGACGGCCTTGTCGGTGCGCCGCGCCGAGCGGGCGGTTCGCTCCTCGTCAGAGCGGAAATCCACGGCCCCGAGGGTTGATGCGCTGAGAAGTTTCCTGGTCAGGCCCATGGCCGTCCTTCCATCATTGCTGGTCGCTCAGGTGGTCGGGCAGAGAACGTGGGCGGCGATCTTCACCAGCTGCCAGTCCTTGTCGTCGTAGACGACGTACGGGAACACCGCGTCGAACGCTTCCCGAGTCGTCTCGCCCACGATGAGGTGGCTGCATACCGCTCGGCCCTGCTCCTCGATCTGCGACCGGTACGGCTTGACCCCGCCATACAACCCGCCGCCTGGGACATCTGGGTTTCCGGCGAACAGCTTCACGTTCGGGTCGAGACTCGTGATCCGCTCGTCGAGGACGTGATCGGTGAACGCTCGAACCCGCGCGTCGTCCAGCACTCGTGGACCTGGTGCGGGCGGTGTCGTGGTGCTCGCCGGGGGGGCGGGCGCCACCCCACCGGCCGCCCCAGGTGCCCGGGTGCGGGTCGACGCGCGGGGGCGCGCGGTGCCCGATGACGTCCCAGCGGCGCGGGTGAGCGGTCTCGAGCACGACGAG
>JBBSQN010000047.1:0-34713 GCA_038257875.1 Mycobacteriales bacterium | reverse complement strand
TGCGCACTCTTGCGTCGCCGCGACCACCGCAGCAGCGTCTCACGCTCCACATCAGACAAGATCAACGGCGCCTTCGGGCGTCCTCTTCCAGCCATCCCATGATCATACCAAAATATCTAGCGAATTTCAGGCGCAGGACACGAGTAGGTGTGCGAGGTCGTCGGCAGCGACCGCCCCCGCCTGAGCGCAACTCGATCAACAATCATCCATGGCGACAGCACCGACCCGCTATGGGAGTGGACCTCCCATAGCGGGTCGACCTCAAAAAGACCCGTATACAGTAAGCTGATGTAAAGGGGGTCTTCCGTGTTAGACGATATTGATCACCTTGCCGGACGGCGACACGCCATCGCCCTGGTGCGGGAGCTCATGGCGCGACCCGAACAGCACGGTATGCCACGCAGCCAGGACCACCCCGTGCTCGTCTTCGAGGGTGGACGCGGGAGCGGCAAGTCAGCCCTGCTGACCGGGCTGGGCACCTTGTTGGACCAACGTGTCCCCTATGCATACGTCAACTTCGAGAAGAACCGGCACGCCACTGTCCCGGAGGTGCTCTCAGCCCTCGCGTTCGAACTCAGCAAGAGATGTCGGCGCTACGGTGTGCTGCGCTTCCCTCGGTTCGCCGTCGGGCGGGTGGTGATGCGTCAGGATCTCGATCTGGACGACCACTCTCGTGCCTGCCAGCAGGTCCGGGCGGCACTGGAGAAAGAGCGCAACCTCGACACCCTGCGGCAGATCCTCGGGGAGACGGCAGGCGATGCGTTGGCGGTCCTGCCGGTGCCCGTACCACCCGTGGTCACCCGGAACGTTCTTCGGCTGACCCTGAACCGGCTGACCGAATGGGCACCCGGCCGACGAATCGCGCTCGGGTCGTTTCACGACTGGTACGGCCACCAGGGACGCGAACGCACCAACGACGCCCTCGACGTGCTGGTGGACCTGAACCGCTGGACCCGAAACACCGACGACGAGGACAACCGTCAACGGATCGACGAACTGCTGTGGGACGCGTTCCTGGCCGACCTGTGCGACCAGTTCACCAGTGGTCGCAAGGCCGGCGAGCTGTCGCTGAACTGCGTGGTCCTGCTCGACAACGCCGACACCCGGCTCGGTCAGATGTTCGTGAACGGGTTGGTCCAGGCGCGTCGGCAACGCGCTGCAACTGACCGCGGCACCGTCGATCCGCTCACCGCGGTGGTGGCCAGCCGAGGGGCATTACTGGCTGACGTACCGGGCGAGAACGTCGAGCTCGCTCCGACGAACGGTCAGGTCCGCCGCGGCACTCGGCGCGACGGCGGCACCGGGAGCTGGTGGTACCGGTGCCGTTTGGCGGACCTCACCCAGGATGAGATCGGCAGTATGGTGTCCGCGCTGGCGCTGCGCGAGGGCAACAACCAACGGTTGACGCTGCTGGCCCTCCAGCTGACCGGTGGGCACCCGGCGTCTGTTCGGCTGCTCCTGGACGCCATCGCCGAACACCCGGAGAACCGGGACGAGCTGTCCGTGATACTTGACCAGCTCGAACCTGCAACCCCATCTCAGCTGGCCCGAATGACGGTCGCCGAGCGGATGCGACTGCGCCTGCTCGGCGAGTTCCCCGAAGAGGTGCTCGACGATCTGGTCACCTGCGCTGCGGCCCGCGAGCGACACCATGCAGTACAGCTGGCCATGAGCAGCGCACTGCTGGCGTGTAGCCAGGTGACCTACGTGGAGATCATTGATCCGGTGCTGTGGCCGGCAGCCGCAGGGGCAGGCGCGACGATGCGGCGACGGCTCCTGCTGCGCACGCTCGCCAGTCGGGACGGCAGCCACTCCCCCGCATGGTCGACGGTGTTCGGCTGGCTCCGCGCCCACTGCACGACAACAGGCGACGAGGCGGGTGAGCTGTACTACGCGCTCGCCAACGGCGATCTGGTGTTCGTGACGCAACGTCTCCACAGGCACCTCGTCTCCGACGAGAGCACCTCCTGGCTGGACGTGCTGGCGTCGGTCACCACAGCCCCACGTCGACCGCAGGAGGGTAATGCCCCCGTCTCTCCGGCGGACCAGCTGCGCACCCTGATGCTGGACACGACCGATCTCCCGTCACCACTCGTGACCTTGGCCAGGCTCATCGCCGCCCGGTGGATCGCTGATGATCCGTTCAGCGGCAGCCGGCTTCGTGGTCTCCATCTCCAGATCGCCGCCGACTACAACATCCTCGCCGGACAGTCACCGCGCAGTGCCGAGCAGTTGCTGCTCGCTGCCCGTGACCACCAGAGACGGGCCGAGTCGTGGAACTGACGCCGAAGCTGTGGGACCTTCCATGCACCGCTGACGAGTCACCGCCGGGGAGACGATATGACCAGCACGTTGCGCGACACCTTCGAACCGCCGGATACGACGGTACGACGACGGCGACGCTGGTGGAATCGGATCGTGCTCGCCGTCGTGGTGGTGCTCCTCGGTAGCGCTGCGGTAGTCGTCGGAGACACTCTGGTGCGCACCTGCGGACAACTTGGCTCTGGTGTGGCCATGGTCGACGGCGAATGTATCGGCGTGACCGACGGCTCCTACCTCTTCCGCCAAGATTACCGCGACGTCGAAAGCAGGATCGCGGAGGAGAACACCTGGGTGGCCAGCGAGATGAGCAAACCCGGAGACAAGTCCGTTGTCACCGTCGCGCTGTTTTTGCCCATGACCGTCGAGGACGACAGCCCGACCAGTCCCGAAGAGGTCCGCAACCAGATGGAAGGCGCGTATACGGCTCAGCGTCGACTCAACCGCGCGCCTATCGCCGGCGACCCCAATCCACTCATACGGTTGGTGTTGGCCAACCAGGGCAACCGCCAGCAGCAGTGGGAACTGGTGGTGGAGCAACTCGCGGACATGCGTGACGATCAGGCACCACTCGTCGCCGTGATCGGGTTAGGGGTGAGCGTCGAGGAGACGGAAAGAGCTGCAGAACGTCTGGCTGAATACAACATTCCGATGGTTGCCACCCTCGCCACTGCCGACGCACTGAACTACGAGACCTACCCCGGCTTCACGCGGGTAGCACCGAGCAATCATGACCAGGTGAAAGCCCTTCGTCAATACTTGGACCAGAAGGAACTCACCTCAGCTGTCCTCGTCGAGGACACGAACCAAGATCTCTTCGTGGAGTCCATGAGAGCGAACTTCACCGTCCTACTAAGAGACCTGATCGAGCCTCCCTCCGCGACCTTCAAAGGCGTGTCAACACCTACCGATGCCACCGCAGGCATCTTCGAACCCGCCGTATCCAGAATCTGCGAAGCACAGCCACGCCCACAGGTAGTGCTCTTCGCTGGACGGAAGATCGACCTGCGCAGCTTCCTGAAGTCCCTCGAGGCGCGGTCGTGCTCAACAGAAACGATAACCGTCGTCACCGTGGGCTCGGACACCGGAGCACTCAGCACTACCGGAGAGCCTGAACTGCAAGAGCCCGCACTCCGCGAGGCGAACATCGTGGTCGCCGTCGCCGCGACGGCCGATCCGCAACGCTGGAAAGCTGGTCAGGCCAACCCACCCGAGAGCTTCAGCAAGTTCTTCATGGCGTTCCAGAATCACTTCGACGTCGAGCACCTCGCCGACGGCGAGGCCATCTTGACCTACGATGCGCTGCTGACCGCCGCTCGGGCCATCCGACTTGCAGCCGCATCGAAACCACAGCAGGACGAGTTTGTTCCCTCGTCGGCAGACGTGGGCAGTCAGCTGACGAACCTCAACACCGGCCGATCCATATCCGGAGCCGGCGGGACCTTGAGCTTCAGCACGCGCGGCACGGACGGGAGGGAGACCGGCAACCCCTGCGGAAAACCGGTTCCGATACTCGAGAGCCCGTCCGGCCCACCGGTAGAACCGGTCTTCATCACATGCTCCGACAACATAACCGGCTGATCCAGACCACAGAGCAGTCATGTCACAGCCACTCGGCTCTATCGATCATGCCGGTCGGCTGGTGTAGTCGTGGGCGCGTTCCGCAGCGTGGACGTCGCCTACCGCTGATCGGGCGATGCCCGCACGTCCGCCCTGGCGACCCCGCCGCCCGGCAGCGACACGAAGCCCGGCTCCTCGCTGCGACACCCCGAACTGCTAGCATTGACGGCACCCTGGGGAGGTGGTCCGCGTGGCCGCAATCAGTGTCCGAAACCTGGACGAGCACGTGAAGGAGCGGCTGCGGGTCAGGGCTGCTCGCCACGGCCGATCGATGGAGTCCGAGATCCGGGCGATCCTGAAAGCAGCCGTCTCCGAACCCGATGACTCTCACGACCTGTTCCAGACGATGCTGGACCGGTTCGGCGAGATCGGCGGAGTCGAGCTCACTCTTCCGCCACGCACGACCCCGGTACGAGCAACAGACTCCTCCGAATGATCATTATCGACACCAACGTCGTGTCCGAGCTCATGAAGTCATCCCCTGCCCCAGCCGTTCGGGACTGGGTTCGCGTGCGTCGTCACGGCGAGCTGTACACGACGTCGATCACGCTTGCCGAGATCCGCTACGGCATCGAGCGCCTTCCCCCAGGCCATCGACGAGACCTGCTGAAGACGACCGCCGACGAGGTCTTCGCCGCGTTCGCGGATCAGGTTCTCCCCTTCGACGCCGCGGCGGCCGCACGCTACCCGACGATCGTGACCTGCAGGGACCGCGAAGGCCTACCCATCGACGGATTCGACGCCCAAATCGCGGCCATCTGCCATACCCACGACGCGGCTCTGGGGACGCGAAACCTCAAGGACTTCAAGGCCACTGGGATCGACCTGATTGATCCATGGCATGCGGCCTGAACGCTGCCAGGTCAGGTGGTGTAGTCGTGGAAGCCCCGGCCGGTCTTCTTTCCGAGCAGGCCGGCGTCGACCATGCGCAGCAGCAGCGGCGGCGGGGCGTAGAGCGGCTCCTTGAACTCCGCGTACATCGAGTCGGCCACGGCTTTCGTCGTGTCCAGCCCGATGAGGTCGGTCAGGGCGAGCGGGCCGAGCGGGTGCGCACACCCGAGGACCATGCCACGATCGATGTCCGCAGCCGAGGCGAAACCCGACTCGAACATCCGGATCGCACCCAGCAAATACGGGATCAGCAGGGCGTTCACGATGAAGCCTGCGCGGTCGCAGGACCGGATCACGGTCTTGCCCAGGACGTCGCGGACGAAACCCTCGGCGCGCGTCGCGGTCTCCTCATCGGTGAGCAGCGACGGGATGAGCTCCACGAGCGTGAGCACCGGCACCGGGTTGAAGAAGTGGATGCCGACGACCCGGTGTGGCCGCTGGGTGGCCATCGCGATCCTCGCGATCGGGAGCGACGAGGTGTTGGACGCGAAGATCGCGTCCCGGCCGCTGACGACCTTGTCCAGGGTGCCGAAGATGCCAGCCTTGACCTGCTCGTTCTCGGCAACCGCCTCCAGCACGAGCTCCCGGTCGGCGAAGTCGTCGAGGTCGGTGGTGTAGGTCAGGCAGGCGAGGGCGGCGTCGCAGTCGAACTCGGTGAGCTTGCCGGCACGCAGACCACGCGACAGCGACCCCTCGATGCGCGTACGACCCGCCGCGGACGCCGCCGCGTTCACCTCGGCGACGATCACGTCCAGCCCGGCACGAGCACAGACCTCCGCGATACCAGAACCCATCAGACCCGACCCGACGACGCCCACCCGGCTGATCTGCGTCATTGCGACCTCTCCTCGGCGTGCCACCCCGCGGGTTCGTGGAGTCCCCATCCTGGCACGGCGAGTCCCGCGTTTCGGCACAGCGAGTCCGCAGATCGGTCGCACAGGCCCAATGGGCACCCCGGCCAGGTACGAAGGCACCTGGCCGGTTCGACCGCAGCCGAATCGGGTCCCCTCGTACGATCGGCCGGTGCCCCTCCCCGACACCGCTTCCGCTCCCGCCTCGGTCGACGCGCTGGGAGTGCTCAGACGGGTCTTCGGCTACGACGCGTTCCGCGGGCGCCAGGCCGAGATCATCGATCACGTGTGCGGCGGCGGCGACGCGCTCGTGCTGATGCCGACCGGTGGCGGCAAGTCGCTGTGCTACCAGATCCCGGCGCTGGTCCGCGACGGCGTGGGGGTGGTCGTCTCCCCGCTGATCGCGCTGATGCAGGACCAGGTCGACGCCCTCACCGCCCTCGGGGTGCGGGCCGGGTTCCTCAACTCCACCCAGTATCCCGACGAGCGCCGCAGGGTCGAGGCCGCGTTCCTCGCCGGCGAGCTGGACCTGCTCTACCTCGCACCCGAGCGCTTGCGTGTCGAGTCGACGCTGCAGCTGCTCGACCGCGGCCGCATCGCCCTGTTCGCCATCGACGAGGCGCACTGCGTCGCCCAGTGGGGCCACGACTTCCGGCCCGACTACCTCGCGCTCTCGCAGCTGCACGAGCGCTGGCCGGACGTGCCCCGCATCGCGCTCACGGCCACGGCCACGCGGACCACCCACACCGAGATCGCGACCCGGCTGAACCTCGACGACGCCCGGCACTTCGTCGCCAGCTTCGACCGTCCCAACATCCAGTACCGGATCGCGCCCAAGAACGAGCCGCGCCGCCAGTTGCTCGACCTGATCCGCACCGAGCACCCCGGGGACGCCGGGATCGTCTACTGCCTGTCGCGCAACTCCGTCGAACGCACGGCGGAGGCCCTCGTGGCGCAGGGGATCACCGCGCTGCCCTACCACGCGGGCCTCGACGCCCGGACCCGCGCGGCGAACCAGGCGCGGTTCCTCCGCGAGGACAGCGTGATCATGGTGGCGACCATCGCGTTCGGCATGGGCATCGACAAGCCCGACGTCCGGTTCGTCGCCCACCTGGACCTGCCCAAGTCCGTCGAGGGCTACTACCAGGAGACCGGGCGGGCCGGGCGCGACGGGCTACCGTCCACCGCGTGGCTGGCCTACGGGCTCGCCGACGTCGTGCAGCAGCGCAAGATGATCGACGACTCCGAGGGCGACCTCGCACATCGCCGCAGGCTCGCCCAGCACCTGGACGCGATGCTCGCGCTGTGCGAGACCGTCGGATGCCGGCGGGTGCAGCTGCTGGCCTACTTCGACCAGCGTGGCGAGCCGTGCGGCAACTGCGACACCTGCCTGACGCCGCCGGAGTCGTGGGACGGGACGGTCGCCGCGCAGAAGGTGCTTTCGACGGTGTTCCGACTCGACCGCGAACGCGGCCAGCGCTTCGGCGCCGGGCAGATCATCGACATCCTGCTGGGCAAGCGCACGCCGAAGGTCGAGCAGTCCCGCCACGAGCAGCTCACCGTGTTCGGCGTCGGCACCGAGCTGCGCGACCCCGAGTGGCGCGGGGTGGTCCGGCAGCTGCTCGCCCAGGACCTGCTAGCTATCGAGGGCACCTACCAGACGCTCGCGCTCACCGAGGCGAGCCGGGCGGTGCTGCGCGGCGAGCGGCAGGTCATGCTCCGGCGCGACCCCGAGCGCCTGCCGAAGGCCCGGACCGAGCGGGCCGAGCGGGCTGGCCGCTCCCCCGCCGTCGAAATGCCCGCGGCGGCTGCGCCGGTGTTCGAGCGGCTACGGGCCTGGCGGGCGGCTGCGGCGAAGGAGCAGGGCGTGCCCGCGTACGTGATCTTCCACGACGCCACGCTGCGGGAGATCGCGACACGATCCCCGCAGACCCTCGCCGAGCTCGGCACCGTCAGCGGCGTCGGGGAGACCAAGCTGGCCAGGTACGGCCAGCAGGTCCTCGACACCCTCGCCCACGAGTGATCGCCGCGAGATCTACGTTATCGCCCTCGGCAGGGCGATAACGTAGATCTCGTAGCGATCTTGAACCTCTCGCCCCTGGGAATGGGGAACTCGCGCACCAGTTCGTACCGACTCGCGCACCGATTCGTACCGACTCGCGGGATCAGGGGGTGGGGAGGGTGGCGGGGTGCCAGGTGCCGTCGAGCTGGACGGTTGCCGGGGTTCCTGCGGGTATCTGCGCGGGGAGGTAGGTGTAGGCGATGGACTGGGCGACGGTGTAGCCGTAGCCGCCGGAGGTGACGTGGCCTGCGACCTCCTTTCCCAGGCGTACTGGCTCGCCGCCTAGGGCGACGGCGTGTGGGTCGTCGAGCACGAGGCGGCGCAGCTTCCGGGAGATCCCCTGTACCCGGGCGGCCAGCAGGGCGGCGCGGCCGACGAAGTCGCCGTCGGGTCGGACGGTGAAGGCCAGGCCGGCCTCGTCGGGGGTGGTCTCGGGTCCGATGTCGGCACCCCAGACCCGGTAGCCCTTCTCCAGCCGCAGGCTCTCGATCGCGCGGTACCCGCAGGGCTGCGGCCGGGGCTCGGCCTCGACGAGGGTCCGCCACAGTGTCGCGCCGTACTCCGTCGAGCAGTAGAGCTCCCAGCCCAGCTCCCCGACGAAACTCACCCGCAGCGCCCGCACGGGCACGTCGCCGACCGTCGTCTCGCGCATCGACAGGTACGGGAAGTCGACGTCGGCCAGCGACGCGGGCGTCAGCGGGGCCAGCACGTCACGGGCCCGCGGGCCCCAGAGCCCGAAGCACGCCCAGGCACCGGTGACGTCGGCGAGCCGAACCGCCGCGCCGGTGAGCCGGGCCTGGCGACGCAGCCACCCCAGGTCGTGCGGTCCGAACGCGGTGCCGGTGACCACGAGGAACTCCTCGGGCCCGACGCGGGTCACCGTCACGTCGCACTCGATCCCGCCGCGCTGGTTGAGCGCCTGGGTGTAGACGACCGCACCCGGTGGCCGGTCGAGGTTCCCGGCGAAGACGTGCGCGCAGAACGCCGCCGCATCGGGCCCGGCGATCTCGATCTTTGCGAACGAGCTGACGTCGAACAGCCCCGCCGCCGAGCGCACGGCCACATGCTCGGTCTCGACGCACGGCGACCATCCCTGCCCCGCCCAGCCCCGCGGTCGCAACGACTCGGAGCCGGGCTCGCAGTAGTGCTCGACCCGCTCCCACCCCGCCTTCTCGCCGAACACCGCACCGTGCGCCGCGTGCCACGGGTAGGCGGGCGAGGTGCGCAGCGGGCGCCCGGAGGTCCGCTGCGCGCCCGGGTAGCGGATGTCGTAGTAGCTCTCGTAGCTCTCGACGGTGCGGGCCAGCGTGTAGCCGGGCGAGCGGTAGTGCCGGCCGAAGCGGCGCACGTCCATGTGCCACAGGTCCGCACCGGGGTCACCGTCGAGGATCCAGGCGGCCATGACCTGCCCGACGCCGCCCGCGCCCGCGATACCGTGCGCGCAGAACCCGGCGGCGACGAAGAACCCGGCGACCTCGGTCTCGCCGAGGCAGAACTCGTTGTCCGGAGTGAAGCCCTCCGGACCGTTGATCATCGACGCGACCCCGGTGTCGGCGAGCACCGGCACCCGGACCTGGGAGTTGGCGACGATCTCGGCGAACCGTTCCCAGTCCGGCGCGAGCAGCGTGCCGTTGAAGTCCGGGGGCACCGCGTCGTAGGAGCGCGCGGTGGCCGTCCACGGCGCGCTGTGCCGCTCGTAGCCGCCCATGACCAGGCCGTCGATCTCCTGGCGGTAGTAGACGAGCAGGTCCGGGTCGCGCAGCGACGGCAGCGGCCGGTCCGGGCGCGCGTCGGCCGGCAGCGGTGCGGTGACCACGTACTGGTGCGCCATCGGCACCACCGGGATCCGGACGTCGACCAGCCGCGCGATCTCGGCGGCGAACATGCCCCCGCAGTCGACGACCACCTCGCACTCGAGGTCGCCGCGGTCGGTCCGCACGCCGACGACGCGGCCCCGGTCGGTGTCGATGCCGACCACACGGGTGCGCTGCGCGATCGTCACCCCGCCCGCACGGGCCAGCGCCGCAAGGGCGGAACACAGGCGCGGGGGGTCGACGTGCCCGTCGGTGGGGGTGTACGCCGCGCCGAGCACACCCTCGGTCGACATCAGCGGGAACAGCTCGCGTGCCGCGTCAGCCGAGACGAGCTCCAGCGGCAGCCCCGAGCGCTGCGCCCAGCCGGCCTGCCGGCGGATCTCGGTCAGCCGGGCGGGCGACGAGGCCAGCCGCAGCGAGCCGGACTCGGTCCACCCCGGGGCGTGCTCGGTGCCCTCCAGCCGCCGGTACAGCTCCACGGAGTAGACGTTCATCCGGGTCAGCGCCGGATCCGAACGCAGCTGCCCGACCAGCCCCGCCGAGTGGAACGTCGATCCGCTGGTGAGCTCCGCGCGCTCGAGAAGCAGCACGTCGCGTTCGCCGCGCTGGGCGAGATGGTAGGCGACGCTCGCGCCCCCCACTCCCCCACCGATGATCACGATGCGGGCCCGGGTGGGAAGCTGGTCGGTCACGGGGACGAGACCTACCATCCACCGATGGAGTTGCGCACGGCGGCCCTCGATCCCGCGGTCGATGCGCTGCTCGACACGATCCCCTGCGCCGCGCGGCGCCCCCGGACCGTCGAGGACCTTCCGGGCGGGCTCACCAACCGCAACCTCAAGGTCACCAACGCCGACGGCTGCTGCGTCGTCCGCATCCCCGCCGCCGGCCCCGACCTGCTCGGCATCAACCGCGATCACGAGCACGCCAACTCGGTGGCCGCCGCGACGGCGGGCGTCGGCGCCCCGGTGCTGCACTACCGTCCCGGCGCGGGCCTGACCGTCGGGTTCCTGCCCGGCCGCACGCTCACCGACGCCGACCTGCACGATCCGGACGTGCTGCGCCGCGTCGCCGCGGCCTGCCGGCAGCTGCACGCGGGCCCGCGGTTCGCGAACGACTTCGACATGTTCGTGGCGCAGGCCCGCTACCGGCGCATCGTCGCCGAGCACGGCTTCCGGCTCCCGCCGCGCTACGACGAGTTCGCGCCGCTCGTCGCCCGGCTCCGGAAGGCACTCGGGCCGCGCGTGACCGTGCCGTGCAATAACGACCTGCTCGCCGCGAACCTCCTCGACGACGGCGAACGGGTGCGGATCATCGACTACGAGTACTCCGGCAACAACGACCCGTGCTTCGAGCTGGGCAACATCTGGAGCGAGGCGACGCTCCCGCTGCCGCTGCTCGACGTGCTCGTCACCGCCTACTATGGGCGGGCGCGGCCCGCTCAGGTGGCCCGCGCCCGGCTGTTCGGGCTGCTGTCGCGCTACGGCTGGACGCTGTGGGCGTCGATCCAGGACGGTTCCAGCCCGCTGGACTTCGACTTCTGGTCCTGGGGCATGGAGAAGTACGACCGCGCCGTCGCGGAGTTCGACGTGCCGGACCTCGAGCACCTGCTCGCAGCGACCCGCGGGTCGGATTGAATAAGGTGCGGCTCTCCTGAAGGAAATTCATGCGGCCGCGGATCGTCAGCCAGCGCGGTAATGGTGATCGCCAACCTCCGACGGACAGGCGGGTCGAGCTTGCGTAGCTCGCGCCGCGCCGACGCCTCCCACTCGATCTCGTCGGTCACCGATCAGTCGACGCCGATACCCAGCTCGGCCAGGACCTCGCGGTGCGGGATCCGAGGCTCAGGGTTGGCCAACGCCTGACGAGCGGCAGCGAGGTCGACCTCGTCGTCGGCGGCCTGCAGCTCCCGGAAGTCATCGATGGAGATCACCACCGCGACGGGCCTGCCGTGCCGAGTCAGCACCGTGTGCTCATGGGCATACTCGGCCCGCGACACCACCTCACCCAGGTGTTCCCGCGCCTCGCTGATCGGCAACTCACTCATACCCAAACGGTACAAGATGTGCCAGAGGGCATACGGGTCATCACCCCAGGTGGCGGACGGCAGGCTCGTAGACCACCCCGGTGAGTTCGACGTGAGTCCTGTTCCCGCCATGATCGAACCGGACTGGTGTCGAACTCGACGGCTCGGACGCGCTCAACCGGCCGCCATCGTGGTCGCGTATCGGGCAAAGGGCGGGCAGGGCAGGTCGAGCTTGGGTAGCTCGCGACGCGCCGATGACCAGGGCCCGGTGTCGACCCGGGTACCGCGGGTGACGCGCTCGGCGGCCGGCAGCTCGGTAGGGACGTCGAGCAGGGCAGAATAGGCGATCACGTGGAGCCCTTCGTGTGACGATGATCTGCGGGAAGACCATGTCTAGCGGCCGGGTCGCCCGGGGATCACCCCGGGCGCCCGGCGCCCCTGAGGTAGAGGCGGGCTCGTTCAGCTGCGGGCGCTTCAGCTGTGGTCGAACTCTCCCAGCTTGACGCCCTCGATGAACGCCGACCACTCGCCTGGGGTGAAGATGTGGGCGGGGCCGGTGCCCTTGTCCTTCGTGTCACGCAGGGCGACCCTGCCGCCGTCGAGGAAGGCGACCTCGACGCACTCCCGCTCATGACCGCTTCGGCTGCTCGTGAACCACTCGGCGCGCCGCAGTTCGTCTCTGTTCACTCGCCCAGCTCCTTGACCGTGTCGGCGATGAGACTCCTGGAGGTGGCCTCATCGAGGGACGCGCTCCAGAGGTCTGTGAATGCTCCGCTATACTGATCGACCTCGTGTGCCTTGTCCAGGTACAGCTCTCCGGTGAAGCCCTCCATGTAGACGACGGGCGGCTCGGTGGGCGTGCCGTTGCTGTTCGTGGGGAAGTCCAGCATGACGAACGGTCGAGCCACGATGCCGTGGTGCATCCCGGCGTCGAACGGCATGACCTTGACGGTGACGGTGACGAGCTCGGCCATCTCCAGCAGGTGTGCGAGCTGCGCCGCCATGAGCTTCGCGCCACCGACCGGCCGTCGCAGGATGGCCTCGTTGAGCACGACGTTCAGCTCGGGCGGACTCGTCACCCGCCCCAGCAGTGCCTGGCGTTGGATCCGGACCTGGACACGGCGTTCGATCTCCGCTTCGGATAGGCCGGGTGTACCCGCTTGGATCATGGTGCGGGCGTAGGGCTCGGTCTGCAGCAGTCCTGGTATCAGCTCGGACTGATACGACTGAAGCCGCGCGGCAGCCTCCTCCAGACCGAGGTAGACATCGAAGCCCTCGGGCAGCACGTCGCTGTAGCTCAGCCACCAGCCGCGCGCCTTGGTCTCCTTGGCGAGGGCCATGAGCGCCTCGGTCGTGTCCACCGGCGCCCCGTAGATGCGGCACATGGTCTCCACGTCGAGGCTGCGCATGGAGGTATGGCCGGTCTCGATGCGCCAGATCTTCGTCTCTGACCACTCCAGCGCCTCCGCCGCGGCTCTGATTGTCAGGCATGGCTTGTTGCGAAGATCGCGCAGGTAGCGACCGAGTTGCCGCCGGGGCACGGTCGAGCCGGTCGCACCGGAACCGGTAGCGCCCTCCGTCATGCTCACTCACCTCTCCTCGTTGTGAAGGACACCTTGCACCCGAAATGAAAGCATCCGACCGCCCTCTTCGAAGTACTGTCCCCCTGCGTATAGTGAATCTAATCGATTATTTCAGATGGGTACAGCTCTTCTGAAGTGACGTGCGCGCTGGCCCGCTTCGGCACCGGGGACGGTTCAGGAGGCCGCGTTCTCTCGCCCGACACGCCCCACAGATGCCTGTTCCCCGGGACGGCCCTTCAACAGAGCCGCACCCGATTGAATACACACGGACCTGCGCCGGGCGAGAGTGCTACCCCTGGTCGTACCGTCGGACTAGAGTGGTCACATGGCCGTCGAGAAGCTGTCCATCTCGCTGGATACGGACGTCGCAGCAGCAGCCCGGGGGGCTGCGGAGGCCGAGGGGATGAGCCTGTCGGCCTGGCTGTCGCGCGCTGCGGGCGAGGCGACGGCCCTTGAGTCCGGGTTGCGCGCGGTCGAGGAGTTCGAGGCCGAGAACGAGAAGCTGAGCGAGGCGGACCTGGCGCGAGCCGACGAGGTGCTGGACCGCTACGGTATCGGCCGCCGGTGACGCGTTCACGGCCTTCGCGCACCGGCGTCGTCTACGACACCGGTGCCCTGTTCGCCGGGGAACGGGGCAGCACACCGCTCTGGTCGTTGCACCGCCGGTTGCTCGACCGGCGGATACGACCGGTGGTTCCGTCGATCGTGCTGGCCCGGGCCTGGCGAGGTGGGCCGCAGGTCAACCTCGCCAGACTGCTGAAGGGGTGCGTGGTGGAAGCTCTCGCGGAGAACGCGGCTCGCGAGATCGGCGGGTTGCTCGCCGCAAGCGGGTCGTCGGACGTCGTGGACGCCGCGGTCGTGGTGTCCGCAGCGAGGCGCGGAGATCTCGTGGTGACCAGCGATCCCGGGGATCTGACCGCGTTGGCGTCGGTGCTCGGCACTCACCTCATGCTGCACGCGGTCTGAGAGGAGAACTGATGACCCCACGTTCCGGGATGCTCACGCTCGAACAGCTGCGCGTGCACGTCGACGACTCCTCGATCGACACCGTGCTCGTCGCGTTCACCGACATGCAGGGCCGGTTGCAGGGCAAGCGCGCCGCAGCGCGGTTCTTCCTCGACGAGATCGCGGCGCACGCTGTGGAGGCGTGCAGCTACCTGCTCGCCGTCGACGTCGAGATGAACACCGTCGACGGGTACGCGATGTCGAACTGGGACCGCGGCTACGGCGACCTCGTCCTGGCGCCGGACCTGACCACGCTGCGGTGCGTCCCCTGGCACGAGGCCACCGCGCTGGTGCTGTGCGACGCCCGGTGGGCCGACGGCTCGCCGGTCGTCGCGTCGCCGCGGCAGGTGCTGCGCGGCCAGCTCGACCGGCTCGCCGAGCACGGGCTGAGCGCCGACGTGGGCACCGAGCTGGAGTTCCTGCTGTTCGCCGACTCCTTCGACGCGGCGGGCCAGCAGCACTATCACGACCTGCGCCCGGCCAACCGCTACAACGTCGACTACTCGATGCTGGGCACCGGGCGGGTGGAGCCGCTGCTGCGCCGCATCCGCAACGGGATGACCGGCGCGGGGATGGTCGTCGAGTCGGCGAAGGGCGAGTGCAACCACGGCCAGCACGAGATCACGTTCCGCTACGCCGACGCGCTCACCACCTGCGACAACCACTCGATCTACAAGACCGGCGCCAAGGAGATCGCCGACCAGGCCGGCACGGCGCTGACCTTCATGGCCAAGTACGACGCCCGCGAGGGCAACTCCTGCCACATCCACCTCTCGCTGCGCTCCCCTGACGGCGCCCCGGCCTTCCCCGGCGACGGTGAGCACGGCTTCTCCCCGCTGTTCGCCCACTTCGTCGCGGGCCAGCTGGCGTGCCTGCGCGAGCTCACCTACCTCTACGCGCCGAACGTCAACTCCTACAAGCGCTACGTCGACGCCTCGTTCGCGCCCACCGCCGTCGCGTGGGGACCCGACAACCGCACGTGTGCGCTGCGGGTCGTCGGGCACGGGCCGAGCCTGCGGGTGGAGAACCGGGTGCCCGGCGGCGACGTCAACCCCTACCTCGCCGTCGCCGCCATGATCGCGGCCGGGCTGCACGGCATCGAGAACGAGCTCCCGCTTCCCCCGGCGTGCACCGGCAACGCCTACCGCGGCGACGCGCCGCAGGTCCCGTCGACGCTGCGGGACGCGGCGGAGCTGTTCGCCGGCTTCGCGGTGGCGCTCGACGCGTTCGGACCGGAGGTCGTGGAACACTACGCGAACGCGGCGCGGGTGGAGCTCGCCGCGTTCGACGCCGCCGTCACCGACTGGGAGCGCCGCCGTGGCTTCGAACGGCTCTAGTCCGCTGCGCAGGCAGCCGTTGGTCGGGATCACCACCTACGGCGAGCGCGCCCGCTACCTGGCATGGGACCACGACACGGTGCTGATCCCCCGGTCCTATGTGGACCACGTGGTCACCGCGGGCGGGGTGCCGGTGCTGCTCCCGCCGGTGCCGGCGGCCGCCGCTGCCGTGGACGCCCTGGACGCCGTGGTGCTCAGCGGCGGCCCGGACCTCGCGGCGCGCTGCTACGGTGCCACCCCGCACCCGAAGACCGACCTTCCCCGCGACGAGCGTGACGCCGCCGAGCTCGCGGTGCTGGACCGGGCGCTGGACCGCGGCATCCCGGTGCTGTGCGTCTGCCGGGGCGCTCAGCTGCTCAACGTCGCGCTCGGCGGCACTCTCACCCAGCACCTGCCCGAGATCGTCGGCCACGACGGGCACAACCCCGCTCCCGGGGTCTTCGGCGCCGTCACGGTCACGCTCGACCCGGGTGGCCGCGCGAGCGCCGCGGTCGGGGAGACGGTCGTCGCGCAGTGCCACCACCACCAGTCCATCGACCGGCTCGCCCCGGGGCTGAGGATCACCGGCCGGGCGGTGGACGGCACGATCGAGGCCGTGGAACACCCGGAGTACCCCTTCGTCCTGGGCGTCCAATGGCACCCTGAGCAGGACGATCCTCGCCTGTTCGCCGCCCTGGTGGAAGCGGCCCGAACATGACCGGGGGCGGGGTGGGCGCACGGTTCGCGGGGCGGACGGCCGTGGTCACCGGGGGTGGGAGCGGGATCGGGCTGGCCACGGTGCGGCGGCTGGCCGCGGAGGGCGCGCGGGTCGTGGTCGCCGACATCGACTCCGATACCGGAGCGAGCGCCGCCGCGGAGGTCGACGGGCTGTTCGTGCGCGCCGACGTCACGTCCGAGGCCGACGTCGAGGCGCTGTTCGCCACGGCCGCCGACATCTACGGCAGCGTGGACGTCGCGTTCAACAACGCCGGCATCTCCCCACCCGAGGACGACTCGATCCTGACCACGGGCCTGGACGCCTGGCGGCGGGTGCAGGAGGTGAACCTGACCTCGGTGTACCTGTGCTGTCGGGCCGCGCTCGGGCACATGCGACGCGCCGGGCGCGGGTCGATCGTCAACACGGCCTCGTTCGTGGCGGTCATGGGCGCGGCGACCTCGCAGATCTCCTACACCGCGTCGAAGGGCGGGGTGCTGGCAATGTCGCGCGAGCTGGGGGTGCAGTTCGCCCGCGAGGGCATCCGGGTCAACGCGCTGTGCCCCGGCCCCGTCGACACCCCGCTGCTGCGGGAGCTGTTCGCCGCCGACCCCGAACGCGCCCAGCGCCGGCTGGTGCACGTCCCGATGGGCCGCTTCGCCCGGCCCGAGGAGATCGCCGCCACGGTGGCGTTCCTGGCCAGCGACGACGCGTCGTTCATCACGGCCTCGACGTTCCTGGTCGACGGCGGGATCTCGGGCGCCTACGTCACGCCCCTGTAGGCCCGGATGACCGCTTGACCCACCCGAGGGTCCACATGAGACTGTGCTGTATGGCGGACCGGCGGCTGCACGTGATCGGGAGCTATCCGGCGGACACCGCGGAGCAGGCGATGCGCGAGATGCTCCGCCGTGCCGGTCGCCACCTCGCCTACCTGCCCGACGGCGAGACCGGCGAGCGCCGGGAATGGATCGCACACATCATCAGGAGCCTGCGCGGACACCCCGCCCTCGAGCTTCGCCAAGACGGCAGCTGGTCGACCTACGCCGACCCGCTCACGTTCCGGGTGCGCCGAGGTCACCGGCTCACCGGCGCGTCGCTGGACTTCGGGCACGTCGCGGCGTACGCCCAGGCACGGCCGGTGTTCGAACGGTTGCGCTCTGAGTTCGGGCGTCCAGGCCTGGCCTTCCAGGTCGGCATCCCCGGCGACCTGGACATGGCGATGTTCGCCCTCGGTCGCACGGGCCCGTTCACCCACCGCCAGCCGTTCACCGACGCCGCGGTGCGCGAGATCGAGGACATCCACCGCCGGGCGGGCGACGAGGTGCTGTTCCAGCTGGAGGTGCCCGCCGAGCAGGTGTTCGTGGCGATGGCGCCGTGGCCGCTGCGAGCCGCGGTGGCCCGGTGGACCGGCGGGGGGATCGCCGAGCTGGCGCGCCGGGCACCGGCGGGCGCCCGGTTCGGCGTGCACCTGTGCCTCGGCGATCTCGCACACGAGGCCCTCACCCGCATCGCCGACGCCGGCCCGCTGGTCGCGCTGGCCAACGCGATCGCGCGCCGCTGGCCCGCCGGGCGGTCGCTGGAGTTCCTGCACCTCCCTCTCGCCGCCGGCGACGACCAGCCCTCACTCGACCGGGCCTTCCACGCACCGCTGCGCGGGCTGCGGTTGCCGCCGCACACCCGGATCGTGGCCGGGCTGCTGCACGAGGCCCGGACGGCCGAGGAGCACCGGCAGGTCCTTGCTACGGTCGAGGACGCCGTCGGCGCCCCGGTCGACGTCGCCGCGTCCTGCGGGTTGGGCCGCCGCGACCGGCTGGCGGCCGAGCACACGCTGGAGCGCGGCGTCGAGCTCTGCGAGGCCTGACCGGCTAACCGTCGCGCCAGGCAGGGGCCTGGCCGTGCGGAGATGGCTCAAGCGGACGAGACCGGGAGGGTTCTGTCGGTGGCTCATGGTCGTATGACCACATGCCGCTGAAGGTAGCCGAGATGATCGCGCTGCTCGAGTCCGATGGCTGGTTCCGGGTCCGCACTCGCGGCAGTCATCGGCATTATCGTCATGACGTCAAGCCCGGCACGGCTACAGTTGCGGGCAAACTGAGCGATACCTTGCCGCCCGGCACCGAGCGGAGCATCCTCAAGCAGGCGGGTATCCAGAGGAGGCTGCGGTGAACGGGTATGTGGTGGTCGTCGAGCGCGCCGAGGACGGCACGTTCGGTGCCTGGAGCCCCGATCTCCTCGGCTGCGTCGCCACCGCCCAAAGCTACGACGAGTGCGTCGCACTGATGCGAGACGCCATCGCCGGACACCTCGCGGTGATGCGGGAACACGGTGACCCTGTTCCCGAGCCGCGGGCGATCGGCGCACTCACCATCACGGCGGCCTGAGCGCACCGTCGCCGAGGCGGTGCAGCATCAGCGGCAGGGGCTCGACGCCTTCGACGCCATCCGGCCTGGTGTGTCCGCAGACCGGTCGCAGCATCCGGCAGTGGTCGCGTCGATGCCGTGGTAGCGCCAGCGCTGTTACCGTCGATCATCCGATGGAGGTGGCCCGGCTGTGAAGGCTGGACCGGTATCGGTCGAGGGGACCCGGAGCGGAATGGCGCCACAGGACGACGACGGCACCGCTCGGGTGCGCGTGCTCATCTCCTACGCCCACGGTGACCCGGACGAGGACGAGCTGGTACGCGCCTTCTGGACGTTGCTGCGCCACGAGGGCATCGACGCGCGGATCGACCTGACGGCGTCCGTCAAGCGGCAGTTCTGGCCCGCCTGGATGGACGAGCAGATCCGGCTGGCCGATCACGTGCTCGTCGTGGTGTCGCCCCGATACCGGGCGCTGGCCGAAGGTCGCGACGTGCCCGGTCTGGGGGTGCCCTGGGAGGCCCGGCAGCTCCAGGAGATCCTTTACGCCCGGTTCACCGAAGGTATGCGCACGATCATGCCGGTGGTCCTACCACGCTACAGTCGCGACGACATCCCGAGCTGGCTCTTCCCCGCAGGCGGTACCTCCTACCCCGTCCCGGAGCTGACCTCCGAGGGCATCGACGGCCTGATGCGGATGCTCACCGGCCAACCGCTCCACGTCGACGTTCCGCTCGGCACGGTTCGTGAGCGGCCACCGCACCCGCCTGCCGACCTCGCGCACGAGCCGCCGGGCTGCTCGCTGGAGATTCGCGCCACCCTCACCGACGGTGTGCTGAACAGTGCCGTCCACCTCGACGGCACCCTGCTGGGGACGCGGGAGGCCCCGCTGCCCCCGGACGTCCTCGCGGTCTGGCGTGACCTCCCTGCCGGGGCCGACGCCGCTGAGGAACACCTGCTCCGGGTCGGCCACGCCCTGACGGAGACGATCTTCGATGCGGATCAACGGCGCGCGATCTGCGCGCGTGTCACCCGCCGCGGGCCGGGTGAGTGGTTCGACGTCGTGCTGTCCGGTGACGGCGACGTGCTCAGCCTGCCGATCGAGCTGCTACGGCTCGCCACGGACACCGACGACCTCGGCCCGCTCGGGCTGCTCGCCGGGGCCACCACCCGCAGGTGCCTGCCGGGTGCACACGACCCGCGTCGGTTACCGGGTCCGCTGAAGATTCTCGCCGCGGTGTCGGCGCCCGACGAGACCCGGACCGGTAACGCGCCGCTGGACGTCGAAGCCGAGATGCAGGCCGTGCTCGACGCCGTCGGCGAGGCGAGCCGCGGCCAGGTGCGCGTGCTGGAGGTGGCCTCGCTCGCCGAGATCACCGGGGCGCTGCGCGAGGACGATTACCACGTGCTGCATCTGTCGGCGCACGGCTCCTCGACCAGCATCGAGCTGGAGGACGAGGACGGCGGCCCCGTCGAAATGCGCACCCAGGCGCTGGTCGACGCGCTGCGCGACAGCGATGCCCACGTTCCGCTCATCGTGCTGGCGTCGTGCTCGGGCGCCGGCCCGCCCATGGCCACGAGCCTGGTGCACGCCGGTGCCGACCGAGTGATCGCCATGCAGGCCGCGGTGACCGACGAGTACGCGACGGCGCTGGTGGGCGCGCTCTACCAGGAGCTGGCGACCGTACCCGGTCAGCCGGTCGCCGCCGCGCTGGCCCGGGCCCGCCGGCAGGTCGAGCAACGGCCCCACGACGAGCAGCGGCGCCCGGAGTTCGGGGTGGCCACCCTGCTGAGCGCGGGCCCGGACCGCGGGCTGGTGGACGTCGGCGCGGCTCCCGTACCCCTGCGGTCGGCACCGGTGGCACCGACCGGCACGTCGGTGCGGGAGCTGTCGCTGGGCCATCTCATCGGTCGCCGTCCCCAGCTCCGCGAGACCACGGCGGTGCTGCGCCGCTCGGAGCGCGCGGTCGCCGAGCACGGGGCGATCAGCGGGGTGCAGCTCATCGGCATAGGCGGCATAGGCAAGACCGCGATCGCCGGTCGGGTGCTCACCCGGTTGCGTGGCGATGGCCGGATGATCGCCGTGCACGAGGGCGGGTGGAACCCGACGGCGCTGTTCACCGCTGTCGCCGAGGCGCTCGCGGGCCACCCGGAGCTGCGCGACGCTGCGGCGACGCTGGCGGCGGCCCAGGTGGAGGGCACGGCCAAGGTCACGATCGTCGGCAGGCTCCTCGCCACCGCACCCCTGGTGCTCGTGTTCGACGACTTCGAGCAGAACCTCACTCCGGGCGGCATCGCGTTCGTCGACCCGACGTTGGCGGACGTGCTCACCCGCTGGTGCGACGCTGCCGACACCGGCGCGGTGCTGGTCACCTCTCGGCACCCGCTGCCGGACGACGACCGCTACCTCGTGCGCGTCCCGGTTCCGCCATTGTCCCCCGCCGAGCTGCGCCGGCTGCTCCTGCGCCTGCCCGCGCTGAGGCAGCTGCCCGCGGACGAGCAGCTGCTGCTCGCTCGGGTGATCGACGGCCACCCGCGGTTGATCGAGTACGTCGACGCGCTCACCCGTGGCAAGCCCGCGCGGCTCAAGGAGGTCAACGCCAGGCTCCGCAGGCTCGCCGCAGACGCCGGCGTCGACGTCCGGCGCCCGCGCCCGGTGGACGCCGCGATCGACGACGCCCTGCTGCTGGGCAGTGCGGATATCCTGCTCGACGAGCTGCTGGCACTGCTGACCGACCACGAGCACGCCGTGCTAACCCAGCTCTCGGTCAGCCGGGCCCCGATGACCCTCGACGAGCTGGCCTTCGCCCTCAAGCCGGACGCGCCGGTGGACGCAACCGGCTCACTGCACCGGGAGACCGACCGGCTTACCGACCTGACGCTCCTCGAACCCGGCCCCGATGTGCTGGTACACCCGTGGACCGCCGAGCTGCTCGAGCGCCGGGCCGCAGAGGACCGTCGCGCCCAGCACGAGCGGGCCCTGGCCGTCCGCGCACGCCGGCTCGAGCAGGGATGCGCCGACTACGCCGACCTCGTGGACCTGACCCGACACCTGGCAGCTCTCGGCCGCCACGACAAGATCAGCGATCTTGCCGCGCACGCGGGAACGCTATTGGGAACGTTGGCCGCGAGCGCGTACCTTGCCGAGGCCCGCACTCTCGTCCCAGCCGACTCCCTCGCATGGCTGATGGTCGCCAAGCAGGAGTATGAGGCAGTCCGGCGCGCTGGCAACCTGGGGGCCGCGGCCAACCTCGTCAGCGACATGCGGGCGTGTGTCGAGCGCCGAGCCTCCGACGACCCCGACAACAGCAGCTGGGCAGGACATCTCTCTGTGGTGCTCGTGGCCCTTGGCGATCTCCACACCGCGCGCGGTGACCTCGCCGCAGCCGAGCACGAGTACCGCTCTGCCCTGGATGCCACCGAGGAGTGGAGCCGACACCGGCCCGATGACATGTGGTGGCAGAACCGATCAGCTGTGATCAATAGTCGGCTGGGCAACCTCGCTATCGCCGCTGGCGACCCCACCACCGCCGCCACCCACTACCGCGCCGGCTTCACCATCCGCCAACAGCTCACCACCACCGACCCCACTAACACCGGATGGCAGCGCAACCTGTCCACCAGCCACAACAAGCTCGGCGACCTCGCCGCCGATGCGGGCGACCCCACCACCGCCGCCACCCACTACCGCGCCGCCCTCACCATCCGCGAGCGGCTGGTAGCGCTGGATCCCACCAACACCGAATGGCAACGCAACCTGTCCATCAGCCACAACAAGCTCGGCAACCTCGCCACCGCTGGCGACCCCACCACCGCCGCCACCCACTACCGCGCCGCCCTCACCATCCGCGAGCGGCTGGTAGCGCTGGATCCCACCAACACCGAATGGCAACGCGACCTGTCCACCAGCCAAAACAAGCTCGGCGACCTCGCCGCCGCTGCGGGCGACCCCACCACCGCCGCCACCCACTACCGCGCCGCCCTCACCATCCGCGAGCGGCTGGTAGCGCTGGATCCCACCAACGCCCGGTGGCGGGTCGCCCTTAAGTACGTACGACAACGCCTCGCCGAGCTGAGTGCAGATGAGAACGGCGGTGAGCTATGAACGTGACCCGCCTGCCGGTCAGGGTAAGCGGGCCAGCCGGTGCAGCATCGGCGGCAGGGGCTCGCTGTGCACCACCGCCAGCCGCTGGGTGGACCGGGTGAGGGCCACGTAGAGGTCGTTGGCGCCGCGCGGGGACTCGGCGAGCACCTCGGCGGGCTCCACGAGCACCACCGCGTCGAACTCCAGGCCTTTGGCGGAGGTGATCGGCAGCACCACCACCGGAGACTCCAGGTCGACCGCGGGATCGGCCGGCCCGTCGGGGGTGTCCGGGCGCGGCTCCACCGTCCCCACCAGCCGCTCGGTCAGCCCCGCCACCCGCGCCGCGGGAGCCAGCACCGCGGTGCGCCCGTCACCGACCGCGCCCGTCTCCTCCGCCACCACCTTGGCCACCGCGTCGTCGTGCCCGCCCGGCTCGACCGCGATGGTGCGCGGCGCCACCCCCGTGCTGCGCACCGACCGCGGGGGCGCGAGGCCGGGCTCGAGCACCGCCAGCACGTCGTCGGCCACGTCGGCGATCTCGGCGGGGGTGCGGTAGTTGACGGTCAGCTGCTCGAGCCGCCACCGGTCGGCCACGTACGGCGAGAGCACCTCGCCCCAGGACGTCGCCCCGGACAGGTCCCCGGTCTGGGCGATGTCCCCGACGACCGTCATGGACCGGCTCGGGCACCGCCGCATGATCAGCCGCCACGCCATCGGGGACAGCTCCTGCGCCTCGTCGACGATCACGTGTCCGTAGGTCCACTCCCGGTCGGCGGCGGCGCGGTCGGCCGTGGAGTCGTAGCGGCGCACCCGCTGCCGCGCGGCGAGCCGGTCGGCGTCGACGATGTCGGTGGCGCGCAGCAGCTCCGGGTCGAGGTCCTCCTCCAGGTCGAGCACGTCGAGCACGCCCTGGGCGTAGAGCACCTCCTCCCGCAGCGCGGCCGCCTCGCGCGCGGCCGCCTCGGATCCGTCGTCGCCGAGCAGCTCGGCGGCCTCGTCGAGCAGCGGGACGTCGGCCGGGGTCCAGCGCAGCCCGACCGGGACGTCGGCGGTGGGCGCGGACCGGACCAGCAGCTCCCGGTCGGCGGCGGGCAGCCGCCGGGTTGCCGAGCTCAGCTGGCGCCGGGAGGAGAACAGGTCGGCCAGCAGCTCTTCGGGTGACAGCGTGGGCCACAGGGCGTCGAGCTCGCGGGTGAGCTCGCGGCTGTCCCGGAGCTCGTCGCGGACATCGGCGACGTCGCCCGCGTCGAGCAGCCCGCGGCCGCCCAGCGTGCGGGCGACCTGGTCGGCGAGCAGCCGCACGGCCTCGGAGTGAAAGACCCGCTTGGCCTCGTTGTGCGGCTTGCGCGAGCGCCGGGCCCGGGTGCGGGCCGCCAGCGCGATGTCGCGGTCCAGCCGTACCCGCTGCTGCTCGACCACGAGCTCCACGGGACGCCGCGGCACCTGCTGCCGGTCGCGGACGGCGGCCGCGAGCACCGCCGCCATCTCCGCGCGACCCTTCACCGCCGCGGCGGCGGCCGGCTCGGGGCGGCGCGCGTCCAGGCCGGGATAGAGCTGCCCGACCGTGCCGAGCACCACGCTCGTCTCCCCCAGCGACGGCAGCACCTGTCCGATGTAGCTCAGGAACGTCGGGTTCGGGCCGACGACCAGCACACCGCGGCGGGCCAGCCGGTCACGGTGGGTGTAGAGCAGGTAGGCGGCACGGTGCAGCGCCACCGCGGTCTTGCCGGTGCCGGGTCCGCCCTGCACCACCAGTACCCCGGACGGCTTTGAGCGGATGATCGCGTCCTGCTCGGCCTGGATCGTGGCGACGATGTCGGACATCCGCCCGGTCCGCCGCGCGCCCACGGCGGCCAGCAGTGCCGCCTCGCTGGTCAGCCCCGAGGTCTGGGACGCGGCCTGCGCGTCCTCCAGGTCGAGCACCTCGTCGTCCACCGCGATCACCTCACGGCGCCGGGTGCGCAGGTGACGGCGCCGGCGGATGCCCTCGGGTGCGGCGGCGGTGGCGGTGTAGAACGGCCGCGCCGCGGGCGCGCGCCAGTCCATCAGCAACGACTCGTAGTCGTTGTCCTCGTCGAGCAGCCCGAGCCGGCCGATGTAGCGGCGCTCGCCGTCCTCGGCGTCGAGGCGCCCGAACGCGAGCCCGTGCTCGGCGGCCCGCAGCGACGCGAGCCGATCGGTGTACATGGCCGCCGCGGTGTCCCGCTCGGTGAGCGCCTGTGGGGTGCCGACGGTCTCGTCGTGCAGGACCGAGCTCAGGCGCCGCGCCGTGTCGGCTCGCCGGGCGTCCAGGCGCTCGTAGAGCATCTCGACATAGCGCCGCTCGTACTCGATCCCGTCCTCGACTGCGGGAGGCGTGCTGTTCGACACCGGCAGATCACCTTCGCGGGGCGGGCGGACGGGAATGGCGACCTACGAACCTACCAGCGCTCGCGCCGGCCGCCGCTCGACCACGCGTAACGCACATCGTGTTCTTCATCGCCGAAGGCACGTCGGCGCGTCCGCGCCTGATCACTGGGGCGCCGTTCCCCGGGCTCCGGGGAACGACCGTTCGTCGGGCTCGCCCGACGGGACACTCGCCCGGCGCAGCAGCAACGGCAGCAGGAACCACATCGCGGTGAGGCCCGTACCGGCAACAACGGCCGCCACCACCCCGAAGGTGCGTCCGACGGCCACGCCGAGAACGAGCAGCACGGCGCCGGTGAGGGTGAGCGCGAGCGCGGCCAATCCCGCGCCGAACAGCCGGTGCCCGAACTCGACCGTCTCCCGCTTGACGCCGCGGCGGAACGTCATGCGGTGCGCGGCGGCCGGGCCGACGAGCAGCCCGGCCGTGGTGACCGACAGCAGGAGCGTGACCACATAGGTCCAGAGCTGCACGTCGTCGATGCGCCCGAACCGCTCGGTGAACGACAGTGACAACAGGAACGCGAAGAGGATCTGCACGCCGGTCTGGGCGACCCGCAGCTCCTGGAGCAGCTCGATCATGTTGCGGTCGGCCTGCCGCAGTGGCCCCTCCCCGCGCTCGTCCACGACGCGCGCCTCCATACCCCGAAGGCTACCCGCGAGTCGGTACGGATTGGCGGGCGAGTGAACCCGTTCTGGCGGCACGTGGCCGAATCGAGGCCGCCACGCAGTACCGACTCGCGCGCCATCTCGTACCGACTCGGGCACCATTTCGTACCGACTCGCGCGCCAGGTTGTACCGACTCGCGGGGTGGGGTGGGGTCAGCCGCCGGGGTGGCGGGATTTGGGGGCGCGGCCGTAGGGCTGCTCGACCGGGTCGACGGGGTCGAGGGGGGGGATGGGGCGGGGCACGGGGTCGTCGGCCAGGGCGAAGGGTTCGCCGTGGTGGCGCAGGCGCATCGGCGGCCCGCTCACGAGCCGGTACTCGGCCTCCTCCGCGGTGATCTGCACCCGCAGCTGACGGCCTTGCCACAACAACCCGAACGAGATCCGGGACAGCGCGGGGGGCAGCCGAGGGGCGAACCGCAGACCGCTCGCGTCGCACTGCATGCCGCCGAAACCGGACACGACCGCGGTCCAGGTCCCCGCCATCGAGGCGATGTGCACGCCGTGGTCGGAGTTCCCGGCGAGGTTGTCGAGATCGACCAGGGCGGCCTCGGCGAGGTAGTCGTAGGCGAGGTCCACGTGCCCGGTCCAGGCCGCGACCACGGCCTGGGTGCACGCCGACAGCGAGGAGTCCCGCACCGTGACGCTCTCGTAGTAGGCGAAGTTGCGGACCATCTGCTCAGGGGTGAACGCCTCGGGACGCAGCTGCATGGCGAGCACGAGGTCGGCCTGCTTGCTGACCTGCTTGCGGTACAGGTCGTAGTAGGGGACGTTCAACAGCAGCGGGTACTTCTCCGGTGGCGTGCCCTCGAAGTCCCAGACCTGATGGTCGGTGAACCCCTCCGACTGCGGGTGCACGCCGAGCACCTCGTCGAACGGAATCCGCATGGACTTCGCGGCGTCGCGCCAGCTCGCCATCTCCTCGGCGTTGACACCGAGCCGGGCGGCGGCTCGGGTGTGTCGCGCCGCGGTGTCCGCGGCGACCCGCAGGTTCAGCTGCGCCATCAGGTTGGTGTAGACGTTGTTGTCGACGATCGCGGTGTACTCGTCGGGGCCGGTGACCCCGTCGATGCGGAACTCCCCCGACGAGTCGTGGTGGCCCAGCGAGCGCCACAGCCGCGCCGTCGCGACCAGCAGCTCCAGCCCGACCTCACGCTCGAACTCGACGTCCCCGGTCGCCGCAACGTGCCGGCGTACGGCGTCGGCGATGTCGGCGTTGATGTGGAACGCCGCGGTCCCCGCGGGCCAGTAACCCGAGCACTCCTGCCCGCGGATCGTCCGCCACGGGAACGCCGCGCCCGCGAGCCCCAGCTGCTCGGCGCGCTCGTAGGCCAACGGCAGGATCGACTGCCGCCAGCGCAGCGCGTCGGCCGCCGCCTCCGGGGCCAGGAACGACAGCACCGGCAGGCAGAACGTCTCGGTGTCCCAGAACGCATGCCCGTCGTAACCCTGGCCGGTGAGCCCCTTCGCGCCGATCGACCGGCGCTCGGCACGGGCCCCGGCCTGCAGCACGTGGAAGGCGGCGACGCGGACGGCCTGCTGCAGCTCCGCGTCACCGTCGATCTCGACGTCGGCAGTGGCCCAGAAGTCGTCGAGGTAGGAGCGCTGCTCGGCGATCAGGCCGTCGAAGCCGGTGTAGCGGGCGGCCGCGAGGGCAGCGCGTACCTGGTCGTGCAGCGCGGGCTGGGAACGGCGCGACGACCACCCGTAGGCCAGGTACTTCACGATCTTCAGGGTCTGACCGGGCTGCAGCCGGGTGATCACCGTGGTGCGGCCGATGTCCTCGGTCGCCTCGGATGTGATCTTGGTGTCGGTCGGACCGTGCACCTCGTGGTCCATCGCCGCGGCCACCCGCAGCCCCGACAGCCGGGTCTGATGGATCAGCGTGGCGCCGGCCTCGTCACGGCGGTGCTGCTCGGCCACCAGCGGGTCGGTCAGCGCGGCATCCACCCGCGGGTCGTCGTCGCCGCGCGCGGGCAACTGCTCGTTGGCCACCAGCTCGGACTGGACGACCAGCAGGGCGGTCGCGTCGTGCACCTCGACCTCGTAGCAGATCGCCGCGATCGCCCGCTGCGTCAACGACACCAGCCGCGTGCTGCGCACCGTGACCGCACGCCCGGTCGGGGACGCCCACTCGACGTCACGGGTGAGTGTGCCGGCCCGAAGGTCCAGCACCCGCTCGTGGCGACGCAGCTCGCCGTAGCGCAGGTCGAACGGCTCGTCCTCGACCAGCAGCCGGATCAGCTTGCCATTGGTCACGTTGATGATCGTCTGCCCGGACTCGGGGTACCCGTAACCGCCCTCGGCATACGGCAGCGGCCGACGCTCGTAGAACGAGTTGAGGTAGGTGCCCGGCGTCGAGTGCGGCTCCCCCTCGTCCAGGTTGCCGCGCAGGCCGATGTGGCCGTTGGACAGCGCGAACACCGACTCCACCTGGCCCAGCGAGTCCAAGTCCAGCCGCGGCTCGCGGACCAACCACGGCTCGACGGTGAACGCCCGGCCCGGATCGGGGCTCATGAGTTCTCTCCCAGCAGCTCAGCGAGGTCGGTGACCACGACGTCGGCGCCGTGCTCACGAAGCGCGTCGGCGTGCCCGAGCCGGTCGACACCGACCACGAAACCGAAGCCACCCGCCTTACCCGACGCGACGCCGACCAGCGCATCTTCAAACACGACAGCCTCGGTTCGGTCGACGCCCAGGTCGGCGGCCGCGGCGAGGAACGTGTCGGGCGCGGGCTTGCCCGGCAGGCCGCGCTCCCGGGCACTCACCCCATCGACGCGCCGCTCGATCAGGCCGGTGAGCCCAGCGACGTCGAGCACCTGCTCGGCGTTCGCCGAGGACGACACGACAGCCGTGGCGAGCCCCGCGTTCCGCACGGCCTGCAAGTAGCGGACCGAGCCCGGGTAGACGTCCACTCCCATCTCGATGATCTTCTCCTGGACGAGGTCGTTCTTCTTCGTGGACAGTGCGTAGATCGTCTCGGCATCCGGGGCTTCCTCGGGGCCACCCTCGGGTAACTCGATGCCGCGGGACCGCAGGAACCCCCGCGTGCCCTCCAACCGCGGGCGTCCGTCGACGTAGGGGCCGTAGTCGGCCTGCACGTCGAAGGGCTGGAGCGAGGTGCCGTCACGCTCGGCGCGGGCACGGAGGAAGTCGTCGAACATCTGCTTCCACGCGGCGGCGTGCACGCTCGCCGTGTCGGTCAGCACGCCGTCGAGGTCGAAGAGGCACGCGCGGGTGCCGTCGGGAAGGCCGAGCATGCGCGCACGGTACCCATGCGCCGATCACCCCCGTCGCCGGACATCCCTCTGTCGCACGATCATCTCGCGCATCTGGTCCGCGGTGACGCTGCCGCGCTCCTGTCCGGTCAGGACCTGGTCGGCGCGGCGCAGCATCCGACGATGTGCGTCCGGGTCCGCCTGGGTCAACGCCGCGATCCCACCCCACCTGCGCAGGACGGTGTAGACCTCAGTCAGGTCGAGGCTCTCCGCTGATCGGGACATCGCCGTGCGCCACTCGCTGTCGAACTGGCCGGCCTCTTCGGGCAACAAGACCTGCCGGATCGCGCGCGGCGTCTCGGCCAGCGGAACTGCCTCGGCCTCTGGATCCTGCGGCCCGCTCGCTGTTGGTTGGGCGGTCACTGCGCCACGATAGCCCGCCACAGACCGTGTAGCTCAGGGCGAACGCGGTGTTCAGTCGCGATACGGGATCGAGGCCTGTACGTCCATCTGGTCTCGCGGCCAGTGTGGTCCACCTGGATAACCAGCACGGCCGACGCCTACGAACACGCCACGATCTCACTCCGGCCATCGCGCACGCTGCGGCGGAGCTGTCGGCGAACTTCTCGATGATCCCGCCGACCAGTTGCCCTACGGCACGGCGGTCGAGCGTGGGTCGACGACGGACCGGCGGCGAGCCCGTGGCCGGTTTCCAGCGTCCGTACGAGAGCGATCGCCATGACCGCTGTCGCTCCGGACGCTGTACTCCAGGAGATCATGGAGATACTGCTTAAGGCCGGAGCGCGGTTCCCGCTGCTGCACGGTAGCCGGGTCACCGGGTCCCCACGGCCGGACTCCGACGTCGATGTCACCGCCTGGTGGGCGTCCGCAGCACCTGCAGCGTTCGAGGTGCTGCTTCCCGCGGGCGTCGACCTGGTGGTCCTCAACAGGGCGCCGCTCAAACTCGCCGGACGGATCGCGCTGCACGGCACGATCCTGTTCGACGACGACCCCCCTGCCCGGGTCCACTGGGTCGCGTCGACCCGCAAGATCTACGCCGACGAGCAGCCCCGCATGCTCCGCAGCCATCGAGAGTTCACCGAGAGCGTTCGCCGTGGTCGATGAGGTTCGGGTCCTGCACGGTTACCGCCATTGCGTTGGAGTGCGATCATCATGGTCCGATTGAGAGGCCCGCCGTCACGCAACGGGGAGGAGGCGCTGGCGAGCGACGCCGGTTCATCGAGTGTGTTACGCACGCCGCTGCGAAGTTCGCGCCAGGATCGATCTTCGGGACCGGTCCTCCGCACGGGCGGGGTGCTTTCACACACCATCCGCTGGCTCTCGTCCTCCTCCGGCGCCTCCTCGCGCTGCACCGCGGGCCCTTTTGCCGAGGTGACAGCGGCTGGCCCGGGCGCCGACATCGCCCGCTCCGCGGTCGCCACGGCCTTCCGCTCGAAACGGTCCGAGGGGTCGCTCACCCGGATCCTGCCCAGCGCGGGTGTGCCGTCGACCACACCCGGGCGCTGCACCACGTGGGTTAGCTCGTGCGCGAGGATCGTGCGCCCCTCGGTCGACGACGGATTGTAGCGGTCCCGCTGGAACACGACGTCGCTCCCGACGGTGTAGGCGTGCGCCCCCACAGCCCCCACAGCCCCCACAGCCCGCGCGGACTCGTGGGCCCGGGGGTCTGTGTGCACGCAGACGTCGCCGAAGTCGTGGCCGAGCTGAGACTCCATGTCCTCGCGCACATCCGGCGCCAGCGGGCAGCCGCCGCCGGAGCCGACGACGTCCCGCACCGGCGAGTGCTCCCCGTCGAGCAACGCCCCGGTCGCCGCGTTGCCGACGGCCCGCTGCAGGTCCAACACGCCGGATCCGCCGAGGACATCCGCCCGACCGGCCACGGCGGCTCGCTGCAGGCGGAAGGAGGCCGGGTCGTCGAGCCGCGCCGCCTTCGGCCGCAGCGACGGTTCGGCGTCGATGTCGTGGTCGTGGGCGTGGTCGTGGGCGCGCATGGAGCGTCCCTCCTCCCGCATGGGCTAAAACCTCCAGGGTCCGGCCCCGCGCTGCCGACCGGAACCCCTGGCGCACGGTCCGAAGGGGCAGAGATCGTTGTTCGAACGGTCAGCGGGGTGAGGGGAGGTGGTCGCCGAACTCCCGCTCCAGCACCAGCCGCCCGAGCTTGCGGTACTCCTGCGACACCCCGGCGATCACCTCGGCCATCCGCACCGGGCCCCCGTCCGCGGCGGCAAGGTAGGCGGCGGTGACCGCGACGGAGTGGATGCTGCCGTCGGAGAGCTCGAACGACCGCGCGCAGAAGCGCAGGTCGAACTCATCGCCGCGAGGTAGCGGGGGTGCCAGGCAGCGCTCCCACAACAACAGCCGCAGCTCCCCGTCGGGGGTCGGGAAGTCGACGATCGCGTCCAGCCGCCGGGTGAAGGTGGCGGTCCATAGTGGCCGTCAGCAGCGCCGTGCCTTCGGCGATGGCCACGCGGTCCCAGCGGTCGCGGTCCTGCTGGTCGAGCGGAACGGGGACGCCGTCGTCGTCGCTACGGGCCTCGCGGCGCGCGTCGGCGAGCAGGATCAGCGCGAACAGCCCGGCGACCTCGCCGTCGTCGGGCATCAACCGGTGCGCCAGCCGAGCCAGTCGCAGGGCCTCGGCGCTGAGCTTGACACGGGCGAGCTCGGATCCCGAGCTGGCGACGTAGCCCTTGTTGAAGCCCGGCTTCGATCTGCTCGACGGACGCGGCTGGGGCTATGGCACGTCCGTGCTCGAGGACGGCCGGTACGCCTGGGACGGCGGGTTCGGGACGGCCTGGTCGAACATGCCGTCGCAGGACCTGACCGTTGTCGTATTCACGCCGCGCAGGGTGGACGAGACCGGCCCGCCGGCGGTGTGCGACGCCGTGCTCACCGCAGCCGGTCTGCCCTGACTGCCGGGTGAGCGCCTGCGATCCGCGCGGCCACCGACGCAGCGCCTAACCGATATTGACAACACGCTGCAGTTACGACAGGATGTTGTCATGTCACCTGTCGCTTACATCGCCGTCTACGACACGCTCGCCGACTGGGAACCCGGCCACCTGCTCGCCGAGCTGCGGACCGGCCGCTTCACCGGTAGGCCGTTCAAGGTCTGCACCGTCGCCGAGTCGCTCGATCCCGTCACGACGATGGGCGGCCTGCGGCTCCTGCCCGACACGCTGCTCGCCGACGCCGACCCAGGCGTCGCCGACCTGCTGATCCTCCCCGGCGCCACGCTGTGGGACGCTGGTGGCGGTGCGATATTCGCCGAGCTCGCGGGCCGCTTCCTGGCCGCCGGGACGCCGGTCGCGGCGATCTGCGGCGCCACGTTCGGACTGGCTCGGGCGGGGCTGCTCGACGACCGGCGGCACACCAGCGCCGCCCCGGAGTACCTCGCGGCCAGCGGCTACGCCGGTGGCGCCCGGTACGAGGACGCGCGGGCCGTCGTCGACGACGACGGGCTGCTGGTCACCGCCGGACCCGACAGCCCGGTGCAGTTCGCCGCCGCGACGCTCGGGCTCCTCGGTCTGCTGTCCCCGACGACGCTCGAGGCTTACGAGGGCGTTCTGCATCGCGGCGACGCGTCGTGTTTTCCCGCGCTCATGCAGGCCGCAGAAGCCGCACCCGTGGCGTGACCGTCCCGCGCGAGGGGTCGGGCGCGGTGGTGCCGCCGCGCGAGCAATGGCCACAGCCCGACCCCGCAACACCCGCCGGCACGGCCCTGACCGACGTCATCCTGACCACCTTCCGCCTCAACGGCCGCCTGCTGGACGCCGCTCAGGACCTGGCCGCCGCAGGCGAGCTGACCGCCGCCTGGTGGCAGGTGATCGGCGGTGTCCTCGACGAACCACGGACCGTCGCCGAGATCGCGCGCCGGATGGGCATGACCCGCCAAGGCGTCCAGCGCGTCGCCGACCTGCTCGTCGACCGCGACCTGGCCGAGTACCGCGACAACCCGGCCCACCGCCGCGCGAAGCTGCTGGCCTGCACGGAGGCCGGCTACTGGGCGGTCCGACGCATCGCGCTCGTGCAACACCCTTGGGCCGATCGAGTAGGACAGGCCGTGGGCACCGACGAGCTGCTCGCCGCGCTCGCCGTCCTGCAGCGGCTCGCCGAGATCCTCGAAGCCGACCGCCCATAGGCCGCGACGACGGCACACGGTGAGTGATGACCTCTTGGGGCCTCATGGCCGGCCGCCGGGAGCGGGACTCCTGAATCGGGCAGGCATCAAAACTCGCGCTCCGCGCTGGCGCCCGCGGCTACCCGTGACCGACGGCCGGCCTCACAGCAGCGACAGCTGCTCGGGCACCTGGTCGGCCGCTCCCCCGGCGCTCCCCGCACGCGGCATGGGACCGGCGGGCCACGGCTCCCTCTCCTCGGCCGGGGGCGCCGGCTCCCGATCACGACGGCTCGCCCGGTGGGCCGAGGGCGCGAGGCCGTGGCGGCGGATCAGCGGCGCCACCCGGGCCGCGAGGTCGTCGCGGTAGCGCTTGTCGACGTAGGCGCCGCGCCGGTAAAGCTCAGCGTAACGCTCCACCAGGTGCGGGTGCTCTCGCTCGAGCCATCGGCAGTACCACTCGCGGGTGCCCGGACGCAGGTGCAGCCCGAGCACGCTGGCCCCGGTGGCCCCGGCGTCGGCGATCTCGCCGAGCAGGGCGTCGAGCGCCTCGGTCGAGTCGGTCAAGCCCGGCAGGACCGGGGCCACGAACACCCCGCACGGCAGGCCCACGTCCCGGATGCGGCGCACCAATTCGAGGCGGGCCCGCGGCGTCGGTGTCCCCGGTTCGACGCTGCGGTGCAGGTCGGGGTCGAGCAGGGCCAGCGAGACACCCACGCCGACCCCGACGTCGCGGGCCGCGGCGCCGAGCTCGGGCAGGTCACGCCCGAGCAGCGTGCCCTTGGTGAGGATCGAGAACGGGGTGCCGGACCCGGCCAGGGCCGCGATGATGCCGGGCATCAGCCGGTAGCGGCCCTCGGCGCGCTGGTACGGGTCGGTGTTGGTGCCCATCGCGACGTGCTCGCGGCCCCATCGCGGCGACCGGACCTCGCGGGCCACCACGTCCGGCGCATTGATCTTGACCACGACCTGGCGGTCGAAGTCGTCCCCCGCGTCCAGGTCAAGATAGGTGTGGGTGTTGCGGGCGAAGCAGTAGGTGCACGCGTGACTGCACCCTCGGTAGGGGTTGACCGTCCACGTGAACGGCATCGGCGACCGGCCAGGCACCCGGTTGAGCACCGACCTGGCCAGCACCTCGTGGAAGGTGACGCTGGCGAACTCGGGAGTCTGCACGCTGCGCACCAGGCCCTTGAGGGCCGGCATCCCGGGCAGAGCCTCGGCCGAACCCTCCCCCGGGTCGGCCCGTTGCCGGTCCCATCGCATGCGTCCATTCGAACACATGTTCCCGGACGCCACCAGTGGGCCGACACCCCGGGCTTGCGTCGCCAGCCCGCTGGACAGCGGCGTCAGCAGGCGAGGAAGCCCTCAACGATCGGGAACACGACCTCGACGCGCTGCGTCAGGCTGCCGTGAGTGGGACCGGGACGAATTCGGTGAAGCCGTCGTTGACGTGCTGTTCGAGTCGGTCGAATCGGGCGGCGGTCTGGACACCGAGGGCGTTGATGGAGGGTTATTCAGCCGTATGTATAGAAATGCAAAGCGACGACAGTAGAAATGGTCTCCTGGAATGTAGTAATCGGGCGACGGTAGTCGGTGTGCAGGATTCGCCAGGTCTTGAAGTTGGCGATCGTCCGTTCGATGACGT